>JBBSME010000066.1:0-16959 GCA_038233335.1 Acidimicrobiales bacterium
GGTCCTCTTCATCAACGTGGCCATCGCGCTGGTCGCCCTCCTGGCCATCGCCGTGGCGGTGCCCAGCTCTCGCGACGAGGAACGTCGCGCCCAGGATCCCATCGGCGCGGTGCTGTCCATCATCGGCCTGGGCGGCCTCGTGTTCGGGATCATCAACGGCCCCGAGCACGGGTGGACCAACCTGGGGACCCTCGCCGGCTTCGTTGCCGGCGCGGCCGGTCTCGCCGGGTTCGTCCTCTACGAGCTGCGCATCGAGTTCCCGATGCTCGACCCCCGGCTGTTCCGCCTGCGGCGGCTCAGCCTGGGCAGCTTCACCATCACGGCCGCCTTCGGGGTGATGTTCGGGATGTTCTACATCGTCACCCTGTACCTCCAGTTCGTGCAGGGCTAACCATCGACGAGGTGTCCTGACCGTCGGTTCGCGAGAGAGCGGACCTGGGAGGAGCACCATGCGCGTCCGCCGACGGCTTGTCGGCGGAGCTGATCGGGTCGTGCTAGCTGGGTGAGGGGACCTCGACCTCGGTCTCGCTGGGCTCGGCGTCGGCCGCGTCCTCGGCGTCGAGGGCGGCCACCGCAGCATCCAGCATGCGGGCGGTGCAACCGGCCATGGCCACCGGGGGCACGGCCTCGGTGACGACCACCTCGGCCAGGGCCCGGAACGCGTCGGCCGCGGCGCCGTCGCCCAGCGCCGCAGGCTGTCCGGTGTCGCCGCCGGAGACGATGTCGGGCTCGAGCGGGATCTGGGCCAGCAGCGGCGCGCCGGCGGCCTCGGCCAGGGCCTCGCCCCCACCGGAACCGAACAGGGCGTAGGACTCGCCGTGGTCGCAGGTGAAGGCGCTCATGTTCTCGACCACGCCGGCCACCCGCAGGTAGCTCTTGCGCGCCATGCTGACGGCCCGTTCGGCCACCTTCTGGGCGGCCAGGGCCGGGGTGGTGATGACCAGGACCTCGGCCCGGGGGATGAGCTTGGCCACGCCCATCTGCACGTCGCCGGTGCCGGGGGGCATGTCGACCAGGAGGTAGTCGAGTTCGTCGCCCCACTCGACATCCTGGAGGAAGTGCTGCACGCCCCGGTTGAGCATCAGGCCCCGCCACATCAGGGCGGAGGCCTCGTCCTCGACCAGGAACCCCATGGAGATCACCCGCAGGGTGCCCTCACCGACGGCCCTCTCGTGGGGGACCATGAGCTTGCGGCCGTCGCGCTCGAGGCCGGCCAGGCGCCCGTCGATGCCGAGCATGCGGGGGACCGAGAAACCCCAGACGTCGGCGTCGAGCACGCCCACGGTGAGGCCCCGGGCGGCCATGGCGGCGGCCAGGTTGACCGTGATCGAGGACTTGCCCACCCCGCCTTTGCCCGAGGCGACCAGGATCACCTTGGTGGTCGGGCCGATGGCGGTCTCCTCGTCGCGCTGGGACACGTTGAAGCGGGCCTTGGCCATGGCCGAGGTCTTCTGCTCGGCGGTCATCTCCGTCCACTCCAGACGGACGTGGGTGACGCCGGGCACCGAGCCCAGCCGGCTGCGGATGTCGCGCTGGATCTGGGCTCGCAGGGGGCAGCCGGAGGTGGTGAGGGCGATGGTGACCGTCACCCGGCCCTCGTCGTCGACGCTGACGTCGCGCACCATGCCCAGGTCGACGATGTCGCTGCCCAGCTCGGGGTCGATGACCCCGCGCAGCAGGCCGTTGAGCTCGTCGAGGTCGACCGGCGGGCGAGCGGCCCTGCCGGCCTCCGGGGAAGAGGGCAGTGGGGGAGGCACGAGGGGATTCTACCGGCCTCGGCCGTGAGAACCCCGGGCCAGATCGCTGACCTCCGGGTACCCTGGGCGCCGATGACCGAGATGGGTGGTGCGAGCGTGGACGGCGAGGGCGGCGACCTCGGGCGCCTGGCCGTCCTCAAGGCGCTGGGCGACAACACCCGCTACGCCATCTACCTGGAGCTGGCCCGCGCCTCCCGTCCGCTGTCGACATCGGACGTCGCCGGCGTCCTCGACCTGCACCCCAACACCGTCCGTCCCCATCTGGAGCGGATGCGTGACGTGGGGCTGCTGTCGGTCCACAGCGACGCCCGGGGCGGCGTGGGCCGACCGCAGCACGTCTACGCCCTGGACCCGGACGCTCCGGCGCTGGGCCTGGAGCCGTCGTCGTTCCCGACCCTGGCCCGGATGCTGCTGCGCCTGGCCGCGGCCACCGGGGCCGACGCTGGCGACGCCCTCGACGTGGGTCGCGACCAGGGCCAGTCCGACGGTGAGCGCTACGGGGCGGCCCGGGGTTGCCTGTCGGCGGTGGTGGCCCAGCTCGACGCCATGGGCTTCGACCCCGCTCTGGCCCTGCCCGACGAGGATGGTGATGGCGACGACGGTCTGGTGTCGATCGCCTTCGCCCACTGCCCCTTCCGAGATCTGGCCGAACAGCGCCCTGACCTGCTCTGCAGCCTCCACCGGGGGCTCATCGAGGGTGTGGTCGCCGCCTCCGGCGAGGGCGAGGTGGTGGGCTTCGGCTCCTTGGTCGACCGGGCGCCCTGCCAGGTCGAGATCCGCCTCGGCGAGGCCGAGCCGGTGCCGACGACCTGACCCCCGCGGCACGTCGGGTGCCACGCGGTGGGGCGGATGCACGCGACAGCGGTAGTCTGATGGCACTGCGCCGCAGGTCCATGAGGAGGAACGCTGACGTGATCGCCCTGACTGATACCGCCGCCACCAAGGTCTCCGAGCTGATCAAGGCCGAGGGCGAGGGGGGGATGGCCCTTCGCGTGGCCGTGCGTCCCGGCGGCTGCTCCGGGTTCAGCTACGACATGTTCTTCGACACCGAGATCGCCGATGACGACCTCACCGAGGAGTACTCCGGCGTGAGGGTCGTGGTCGACTCGTCCAGCGCCATGATGCTGGAGGGCGCCACCCTCGACTACGCCGACGGCCTCAACCAGGCCGGCTTCTCGATCAACAACCCCAACGCCCAGCGCACCTGCGGCTGCGGCTCCAGCTTCTCCTGACCCCGGCGGCCCGGCGGACGGGCCCGCCCCTCAGGTCGTGAGCTGGGCCAGGCCGTCGCGGAGCTCGACCTCGTCGTAGATCACATCGATCCGACGGACCAACGTGCCATTGGCGTCGATGAGGAACAGGGCCGGCTCGAACGGCAGCTCCAGCGCCTCCACGGCCGGGGCCAGCTGGGCGCTGAGCCCCTCGGCCTCGACCGCCTCGGCCGAGGCGTAGACCTCGGCGTGGATGAAGGTCACGTCCGGGGCCTCGTCCTGGGCAGCGACGAAGATGTCGAGCACCGGCCCGCAGATGGCGGTCTGGCAGAACGCCGGGGTGGAGACCAGCAGCGCCACCGGCTCCTGGCCGAGGACGGCGGTCAGCTCCGCCTCGTGCAGCGGGCACGGGGGGTTCTGGGTGCAGATCGGGTCCACCCCGGCCGCATCGGCCGTCGTCGGGGTGACGATCGAGGGGAACGGCTGACCCGGCCGGGGGATGGTGATCTCCTCGGGGGCCACCACCTGGAAGGCGGCGTCGATCGGCTTCCCGTCGACCTCGCTGGTGGCCTGGTAGAAGCTGGGCGCGTCGAGGGTGGCGATCAGGGGGAAGTAGGCCCGGGGCAGCCCGGCGTCGTGACGGGCCACCTCGAGGCCGGAGGCGACCGTGGTCATGTCCGCGGTGTCCACGATGTCGACGGTGAGCGACTCGGGGGCGTCGAGCACCAGCGTGCCGCGGACGTCGCCCAGGCCCAGAGCGAGGCGGGCCTCGCTCCCGGCGGCCAGGCTCGACGCGGCGTCGATCATGCTCACCAGCACCAGGTCACCATCGTCGCCTCCGACGTTGGTGGTGCCGGGATCGGCGCGCTCGTCGTCGCCCCCGCAGGCGGCCAGGCCCAGACCGCCGACCACGCCAGCCACGCCCACCGCCATGGCCCCCCGGAGCACCGTGCGCCGGGTCACCAGGGGGAGGGCGAGGTCGGGGGTCGAGCCGTCGGCAGAGGGTCGGTCGGTCACCGCCTCAACCTATGCTCCGGTCGATGACCGATCCCACGCGGCCCGCGGACCCGGGTGCCGCCGAGGGCGCCGTCCCGACCGTGCAGCTGCAGGTCGATGGCCGCCAGGTCGAGCTGGTCGACGAGGGCATCACGCTGCTCGAAGCCCTGCGGGACCGCCTCGGGATCCGAAGCCCCAAGGACGGCTGCGCGCCCCAGGGCCAGTGCGGGTGCTGCACCGTGCTGGTCGACGGCGCCCCCCGGGTGGCTTGCGTGACCCCGCTGCGACGGGTGCGCGACCGGGCCATCACCACCGTCGACGGCCTCGCCCCCGAGGTGCGCGACACCTGGGCCGAGGCCTTTGCTTCCACCGGAGCCAGCCAGTGCGGGTTCTGCACCCCGGGCATCATCTGCCGCCTGGAGGGAGCCCGCACCAAGGGGGCCGCGGCCGACGACCACGGGGCCGTCGACCGGGCCCTGGCCGCCCACCTGTGCCGCTGCACCGGCTGGCGCCCCATCCACGACGCCTGGAACGCGGCCGTGCCGGTCCTGACGGACGTGGAGGTGGACCTCCCCGGTGGCACCGGTCGGGCACCAGCTGAGCCCGGTGAGGTCACCGAGACCGCACGGCCGGGCTCCGGTCCCGCCGCGCCCGCCGGCCGTGCTGGTCGCCCCCGTGATCTGGAGGCCGCGGCGCGGCGGGCAGAGCTGGAGGGAGGAGCCGAGCAGCGCGTGGGTCCGGAGATCGCCCTCGGCCGAGGCGGGTTCGCCGACGACAGCGCCCCGCCCGACGCCTTGGTCGCCATGCCCGACGGCACCGGAGGGTGGGCCGTGGCCGAGACCCAGGCCGAGGTCCGGGCCCTGGCCGGGAAGGTCCAGGGCCGCCGGACCACGGTGGCGACGGACCCGCCCCTCGAGCTGCCGGCCGGCGAATGGGACGTCACCCTGCGTACCCGCTGGGTGGAGCCGGCGTACCTCGAGCCCGACGCGGCGTGGTGCGCGCCCGGCCAGGACCCCGTCGGGCCGCTGCTCAACGGAGGCGCCTTCGGCGGGAAGCAGAGCTCGCCGGTCGCGGCGGCGGCGCGGGAGCTGGCCGATCGCCACGGTCGTCCCGTCCGCGTGCTGCTGGCCCGCGAGGACGTGGTGCGCCTGGGCCCGAAGCGTCCGCCGGTGGCGGGTGGCGCGTGCGCCGACGGTTCCGGCACCCTGCGGGTGGCGGCCACCCCCGGCATCGTCGCCGCCATCGCCGCGGTGGCCCCCGGGCTCAGGGTCGAGGAGGTGGCCGTGCCGGGCCCGCCGACCAGCACCGCCCCCCGCGCCGCGGGCTGGGCCGAGGCCGCGCTGCTCCTGGCCGGAGCGACAGGGGTCGCCGGGCCCGTCGTCGACCCACGCGGGGGGGTGGCTGAGGTCGAGGTGGTCGACGGTGGAACGGTGCGAGTGCGGGTGCGGGCGGGGGAGCCCCTCGACGAGGTCGTGCTCCGCAGCTACTGCGTGGGTGCCGTCCACCAGGGGCTCTCCTGGATCCGCAGCGAGGGCTTGGCCGTCACCCCCGAGGGCGTGGTCGAGGACCTCACCATCCGCTCCTTCGGCATCCTCAAGGCCTCCGAGATGCCCGAGGTCCACGTCGAGGTCGAGCCCGCCGACGGGCCGCCGGTCCCGGTGACCGACGCCGTGTTCGTGGCCACCGCGGTGGCTGCCTGGCTGGCCGACGGCACCCCCACCGACCTGCCCACCCGTGGTCCGGGTTGGGTCGGGGGCTCGCAGGCGGACCGGTAGCCTCCCCCCTTGCCCCCGAACGCCCCCTCTAGGAGACGTCCATGAGCAGCCCTCCGTACACCCCTGCCGTTCGCTCCGGCGATTGGATCGCGGTGTCGGGCCAGGTGCCGCTCCGCGACGGGACCTTCCTCAGCGACCGCTCCTTCGGCGAGCAGATCGACGCCGTGCTGGCCAACGTCGTCGATCGGCTGGCCGAGCACGGTGCCAGCCTGGACGACGTGGTCAAGACCACGGTCTTCCTCACCGACATGTCGGACTACTCGATGCTCAACGATCGCTGGGTCGCGGCGTTCAGCGACCCGCGCCCGGCCCGCAGCTGCGTGGCGGTGGCGGGGCTGCCCTTCGACGTTCGCGTCGAGGTCGAGGCCTGGGCCGTCAAGCCGGCCGAGTAGGTCCCCGTGGCGCCGTGGCCGTCCACGGGTGGGAGTGGGGCCGCCCAACGGGCCATGATGGGGCCGTGACCGGAGCCATCATCCTCGCCGTCATCCTCGTCGTCGTGTTCCCCGTGGTCGTCGCCCTCAGCGGCGCCATCGGGGCCGGGATCCTGGGGCACTTCCTCAAGGAGACCGGCGAGGTCGTCAACGAGGGCAGCGAGCTCATCGAGCTCAACCGCTGAGGTCTGGCGTCGGTCAGGAGCCCCAGCGGGACTGACCGAACCGGTAGCCCACCGAGCGGACCGTGGTGATGAGCCCGGCGTGCTCCTCGCCCAGCTTGGCTCGGAGCCGACGGATGTGGACATCGACGGTGCGGGCCCCGCCGTAGTACTCGTAGCCCCACACCCGGCTGAGCAGGGTCTCCCGGGTGAAGACCCGACCCGGGTGCTGGGCCAGGAACTTCAGCAGCTCGTACTCCATGTAGGTCAGGTCGAGGGGCCGGCCGTCGATGGCGGCCTGGTAGGTCTCCAGGTTGAGGGCCAGCCCGGCGTGCTCGATCGTCTCCGGACCGGTCCCGGTCCCCGCCCGCCACAGCAGGTGGTGGAGCCGGGCCTCCAGCTCGCGAGGGTGGAACGGATCGAGGCAGAAGTCGTCGTACAGGTCGTTGCGCAGCTCCAGGTCGTTCAGGTTCGCTCCCCGCACCAGCAGCAGCAGCGGCTCGATCGGGGCGTCCCGCTTGCGCAGGGCCCGACACATCGCCATCCCGGTCTCGGGTGTGTCGCCCAGCACCACCACCGCACCCCGCCACACGGTGTCGGACTCCATGCGCGCCACCGCGGCCTCGTCGGCCACCGCCTTCCAGGCGTGGCCGGCCAGCTCCAAGGTCTGCACCAGCTCGGCGGGTGGCGGATCGGGGTAGACGAGCCAGGGCTCGAGGTCGCTCACGGGCCTGGGCTCCCCGTGATCGTCGCCCGTTCGCCCGTCGACACGGCGGTCACCAGGCCGGCAGGTAGCGCTCCAGCTCGTAGGGAGTCACCTGCGCCTTGTAGTCGGACCATTCACTCCGCTTGTTGCGGATGAACCAGCTGAAGATGTGCTCGCCCAGAGCCTCGGCCACCAGCTCGGACCCCTCCATGACGTCGAGGGCCTCGGCCAGCGACTGGGGCAGCTCGCGCAAGCCCTCGGCCGCCCGCTCGGCGGGCGTCAGGCGGAAGACGTTGGTGGTCGTCTCGTCGGGCAGGTCGTAGCCCTCGTCGATGCCCTTCAGGCCCGCGGCCAGGATCACCGAGAAGGCCAGGTAGGGGTTGCAGGCCGGGTCGGGGGCTCGATACTCGATGCGGACCGAGGCGTCCTTGCCGGCCTTGGTGACCGGCACCCGGATGAGGGCGGAGCGGTTGTTGCGGGCCCAGGAGACGTGGGCCGGCGCCTCGGTGCCGGGGATGAGGCGCTTGTAGGAGGTCACCAGCTGGTTGGTGACTGCGGTGATCTCGGGGGCGTGCTCCAGCAGCCCGGCGATGAAGCCCCGGCCGACCTTGGACAGGCGGTAGGGGTCGCTGGAGTCGGAGAAGGCGTTGGCGTCGCCCTCGCCCAGGGACCGGTGGGTGTGCATGGCCGAGCAGTGCACGCCGGCCAGCGGCTTGGGCATGAAGGTGGAGTCGGCGCCCCGCTCCTTGGCGATCTCCCGCACGACCAGCCGGAAGGTCATCACGTTGTCGGCCATGGTGAGGGCGTCGGTGTAGCGCAGGTCGATCTCGTGCTGGCTGGGGCTGTCCTCGTGGAAGGAGTACTCAACAGGGATGCCCATGGCCTCGAGGGTGTGGAGGGTGCGCTTGCGCAGGTCGGAGGCCACATCGGCGGTGGTCAGGTCGAAGTAGGAGCCGGTGTCGAGGGGGACGGGGACGTGCGTGCCGTCGCCGTCGGCAAAGTAGAAGAACTCCATCTCGGGGGCCACGTAGAAGCTGAAGCCCCGCTCCCGAGCCCGGTCCAGGTTGCGCTTGAGCACCTGGCGGGGATCACCCTCGAACGGCGTGCCGTCGAGGTTGACGATGTCGCAGAACATCCGGGCCGCGGTCTCGTCGCTCTGGCCCCACGGCAGGAGCTCGAAGGTGCCCGGGTCGGGCCGAGCCAGTACGTCGGACTCCTGGATGCGGCTGAAGCCGTCGATGGCCGAGCCGTCGAACTGCATGCCCTCCTCGAAGGCGGACTCCAGCTCGGCGGGGGAGATGGCGAAGGACTTCAGCTGGCCCACCACGTCGGTGAACCACAGACGGATCAGCCGGACCCCTCGCTCCTCGACGGTGCGCAAGACGTAGGCCTTCTGCGGATCCACGTCCGGCATGGTCGTCGGCCCCGCCCTGGGCCGCAAGCCCGCCGGTCCTGGGTTCACATTCCGTTCACGCTCGGGCCGGGCCCCGCCGGGCTCCCAGACCCGATGGGCGGGCTGTGGATATCCCCTCCCGGCGGGCCCAGCACTACCCTCGGACGCGGGCAGTCGTCCGGTTCACACGCCGTTCACATTCGGGAAATCGCGGTGACACTGCCCTCTGGCACTGTGCCGCAGTCCAACGTTCCCACCTCTGAGAGAAGGAAGTCGCCCGTGGCGATCAAGGCCGAGTACATCTGGATCGACGGCACCGAGCCGGCGGCCCGCCTGCGGTCCAAGACCAAGGTCATGCCCGAGGCCCCGAAGGAGTGGCCCATCTGGGGCTTCGACGGGTCCAGCACCAACCAGGCCCCGGGCGACCAGTCCGACTGCGTCCTCAAGCCCGTCCGAGTCGTCCCCGACCCCATCCGGGGCGGTGACAACGTCCTGGTCATGTGCGAGGTGATGCTCATCGACCTGACCCCGCACCCCACCAACACCCGCGCCGCGCTGCGGGAGGTGGCCGAGAAGCACGCCGACCAGGAACCCTGGTTCGGCATCGAGCAGGAGTACACCTTCTTCTCCGACGGCCACCCGTTGGGCTTCCCCAAGGGCGGCTTCCCCGCCCCGCAGGGCTTCTACTACTGCGGCGTCGGCTCCGATGAGGTCTACGGCCGCGACATCGTCGAGGCCCACCTCGACGCCTGCCTCGAGGCCGGCCTGACCATCTCGGGCATCAACGCCGAGGTCATGCCCGGCCAGTGGGAGTTCCAGGTCGGGCCCGTCGGGCCCCTCGAGGTCTCCGACGAGATGTGGCTGGCCCGCTGGCTGCTCTACCGGATCGCCGAGGACTTCGACGTGGCCGCCACCCTCGACCCCAAGCCGGTCAAGGGCGATTGGAACGGCGCCGGCGCCCACACCAACTTCTCCACCAAGGCCATGCGCGAGGGCTACGACGCCGTCATCGCGGCCTGCGAGTCGCTGGGCGCCCCGGGCAAGGTCGAGGAGCACGTGGAGGGCTACGGGCCCGACATCGAGCACCGCCTCACCGGCCTGCACGAGACCGCCCCCTGGGACGAGTTCAGCTACGGCGTCTCCAACCGCGGTGCCTCGGTCCGCATCCCGTGGCAGGTGGCCCAGGACAAGAAGGGCTACATCGAGGACCGTCGGCCCAACGCCAACATGGACCCGTACGTGGTCACTCGGCTGATCACCAGCACGGTGTGCTCCGCCGCCCTGTGACCTGAACGTGCCGCGGGCTCGACCCGTGTGAGGTGACGAGGGGCCGGTCCTGCGGGGCCGGCCCTTCGCCGCGCCCGGGGTTCGGTGGCGGCGACGACCCACCCGATTCCGGGTCCCGCCCGCTCGGATAGGTTCGCACCGACGCCGAACCTGGAGGACACAGTGGAGCAGCGCAGCCCGGCCGAGGTGCTCGACACCATCGCGAGCCAGGACGTGGCCTTCGTCGACTTCCGGTTCTCGGATCTGCCGGGCGTGATGCAGCACGTGACCATCCCCGCAGCGGTGCTCAACGAGGGCCATTTCGAGACCGGTCACCCGTTCGACGGCTCGTCGGTGCGCGGGTTCCAGGAGATCCAGGAGTCGGACATGATCTTGGTGCCCGACCCTGACACCGGGTACCTCGACCCGTTCCGGGCCCATGCGACCTACGTCCTGCACTGCTTCGTGGCCGACCCCGTCACCGGGGAGAGCTACAGCCGCGATCCTCGCCACATCGCCCAGAAGGCCGAGCAGCACCTGTTCTCGACCGGCCTGGCCGACACGGCCTACTTCGGTCCCGAGCCCGAGTTCTTCGTGTTCGACGACGTCCGCTTCGAGACCCGGGCCAACGGCTCCTTCTACTCCGTCGACTCCAACGAGGGGCAGTGGAACACCGGTCGGGACGAGGGCCCGAACCTGGGCCACAAGCCCCGCACCAAGCAGGGCTACTTCCCGGTGCCCCCGACGGACCACCACCAGGACCTGCGCTCCCAGATGACCCTCAACCTGGAGCAGGTCGGCGTGCCGGTGGAGCTGCACCACCACGAGGTGGCCTCCGGCGGCCAGGGCGAGATCGGCATCCAGTTCGACACCCTGCTGGCCATGGCCGACAAGCTGATGACCTTCAAGTACGTGCTCAAGTCCACCGCCTGGGAGGCGGGCAAGAGCCTGACCTTCATGCCCAAGCCGGTGTTCGAGGACAACGGCTCGGGCATGCACACCCACCAGTCGCTGTGGAAGGGCGGGGAGCCGCTGTTCTACGAGGAGGGCGGCTACGCCGGGCTTTCGGACCTGGCCCGGTGGTACATCGGCGGCCTGCTCAGCCACGCGCCGGCGCTGCTGGCGTTCACCAACCCGACGACCAACAGCTACAAGCGCCTGGTGCCGGGTTACGAGGCGCCGGTGAACCTCGTCTACAGCCAGCGCAACCGCTCGGCGTCGTGTCGCATCCCGTTGGCCAACCTGTCGCCCAAGGCCAAGCGAGTCGAGTTCCGCTGCCCGGACAACACCGCCAACCCGTACCTGGCCTTCAGCGCCATGCTGCTGGCCGGCCTCGACGGCATCGAGAAGCGCATCGAGCCGCCCGACCCGGTGGACAAGGACCTCTACGACCTCCCGCCCGAGGAGCTGGCCGGCGTCCCCCAGGTCCCGGCCTCGCTGGAGGCGGCCCTTGACGCCCTGGAGGCCGACAGCGACTTCCTGCGTGCCGGCGACGTCTTCACCGACGACCTGCTGGAGACCTGGGTCACCTACAAGCGGATCAACGAGGTCGACGCCCTCCGCCTCCGCCCCCACCCCTACGAGTTCACCCTCTACTACGACATCTAGATAGGCAGTGCTCTGACCGGGGATTACTCGCCCTCTGAGGCCCTCAACCCCACGCTAGCCCCACGGAAGGATGCGTCGACGGCATCACGAGCCCGGTCCTCCGAAGGCCGGCATGAGGTGCGTGTAGACCCGCAGAGTGAAGCCCGGGTCGGAGTGACCGAGGTAGTCCGCCAGCGTGCGGACCGACACCCCACCGTCGAGCAGGACCGAAGCGAAGTAGTGGCGCAGGGCGTGCATGCCGTTCGGCCGGCTGGGCTCGACGCCCGCCGCCACAAGCGCCGGCTTCCAGACGTAGCGGTTGAAGTGGCCGCGATTGATCGGCTTCCCCTCCCGGCTGGTGAAAATCAGCCCGCCGTCGACGGCGGGGAACGCCCGGAGCTGCTCGGCCAGGCCGAAGCCCAGCGCGTCAGCGAGGGGGACCTCCCTCGTCTTGCCCCGCTTGGGCGGCGCCATCATCACCACGCCACGGACGATCTTCACCTGTTGGCGGACGTGGACCGTGCGGCGCAGGAAGTCGACGTCGCTGACCCGGAGGCCGAACACCTCCCCCTGGCGCAGCCCGGCCGCGGCCGCCACCAGCGGGATGGCCCGGTACCGCTCGGGGGTAGCGTCGATCACTGCCGCCACCTCATCCGCGGTCCAGGGGACCACCTTGTCCTGGTCGATCGCCGGGGCCCGCACCGCAGATGATGTGCACGGGTTCTTGGTGATGAGCTCGTCCTCGACGGCCGCGCCGAAGATGGCCGAGAGGTTGGCCAGCATCACCCGCACGTACCGGGGTGAGTACCCCTCCTGTCGCCCCCGGAGCCACGCCTGCACCGTCGACGGCCGCACCGCGCGGAGCTCCATGCCACCGAACGTCGGCTCGATGTGGACCCGCACCCTGAGCTCGACCGCCTCTCTCGTCGACTCATCGAAGTCTGCGCCGCCAGCCACTCTCGGGCGAAGGCCCCGACGGTCACCCTGCCGGCGCCGGGGTCGACATAGCCGCCGGTCATCTTCGAGTGCTCGGTGGATGTCAGGAACGCCTCGGCGTCGACCTTGCGCTCGAACCAGCGCTCCCGGCTCTTGCCATCGGGGGAGCGGTACCGGGCCCGCCACCGGGTCCCGGTCGAGGTGGTCGTCTTGGTGATGCTGGCCATCAGGAAGGCCCTCCCGCCTGGGCTCGGCCCTTTACGGTCGGGTCGAGCAGACCCGCCTTGCGTGCCCTCATGACCCTGTTGCCGGCGACGGACTGCGACACCCCGAGAGCGGAGGCGACCTCGGAGGTGGGAGGGAGGCCGCATGCGTAGGCCAGCCGGTAGACGGCTGCGACGCGGACGGACTCGTCATCCGAGTGGCCTACGGGGGCGCCGACGGACTCCCCCTCGGCGTGTGGATTTGGCTTCCACTTCATGATGTGGCCCCCCATCTCGTGGGCGATGATGCGGCCGACTGGGACGGCGCGGATGCCGTTGGTGGTGACCGGCTCGCCCCCCTCCTTCCGGGTGCACGTCAGGGAGACGCACTCGTAGCGGCCCTCCACGAGCTCGACATCGAAGGTGACGTCGTAGGGCACGTCGTCCATGTCGGTCGCGGTGATCTCCGCCGCCGGCGGGAGCGAGTAGCCCCCACCGACCGGAACCCCCCTCAGCGCCGAGAGGCCCTTCATCTTCGTGTTGATGGGCACGGACGGCATCCTGCCATGAAGGGTGCGACATATCCACCACCATCTGTGTAATGATGACGGCGTCGGATCCATCACGGAGGCCCATATGCCCGGTCAGCTCATGTCACCCGAGGAGCTCGAAGAGTGGCTCGGCATCCCCGTTCGCACCGTGTACGCCTGGCGTCATCGGGGCGTCGGCCCTCGGGGCGCCAAGGTCGGGAAGCACGTCCGCTACCGCCCCGCTGACGCAGAAGCGTGGCTGGCGAAGCAGTACGACGAGCCCAGGGCCGGCTGATGGGCACCAACCGACCCCGCGGTCACGCGGCCATCAAGACGATGGCCACCGAGATGGGGACCACGATGCCGGAGCTGCTGGTCCTGGCGCGCGCCAACGACCCGTTCTGCGCGGGCACCCCGGCCGATCAGCAGGCCGGGGCCTGGTTCGCGCAGCTGTGGACCCAGCACGGCGGCGGCGGTCACCTTCGCCGGCTCCACTACGCCCTGGTCAGCACGGGTGCCGTGCAGATGGATTGGCACGCCGTACGAGAACACCGAGCGGTGCTGGCAGAAGCTGAACAGCGCCTCGTCGACGGCGCGGGCCATGGGCCTGGTCGACCCGACTTCCCTGGTTGACCGGCGCAACGCACCCCCGGACCTCAATCACCCCACCGACCCGCGGCCGACGCCCGCACCACGGGCCGAGCACTGGGGGGCGCAGGACTGGGACCTCCCGGTCATCGACGCCGACCTCGCCGATGACGTCCACTATCACATCGACCCCCCGATCGTGACCGGCTACGACTACTCGCTCGAGGACCAGCCCGTCCTGGTCGAAGTCTGGGTCGAGAAGTCGACCATGAACGACGTCCTCGTGCCGTTGTGCGAAGAGCTCGGCGTCAACCTCGTTGCCGGCTCCGGGTTCGCCTCGATCACCGGCGTCGTGGACCTCCTTCGCCGGGCACACCGGGCCGACAAGGCGTGCCGCGTGCTGTACGTGTCGGACTTCGATCCGGCCGGCCACCAAATGCCCACCGCAGTGGCCCGTCAGGTCGAGTACTGGGCCGACCTCTACGCCCCCGGCACCGACATCAAGATCACGCCCGTCGTGCTCACCTCGGGGCAGGTCGAGGAGTACGACCTGCCCCGAACCCCGATCAAGGAGACGGACCGCCGACGGGCCGGGTTCGAGGAGCGCCACGGTGGCGGTGCGGTCGAGCTCGACGCGCTCGAAGCGCTCCACCCCGGGGAGCTGGCCCGCATCGTCCGCCAGGCACTGGCCCCCTACCGGGACGTCTGGCTTCGCCGACGGCTCGCTCACACGGCCCACGAGGCCCAAGAGGTGGCCCGCGAGGCTTGGGACGCGACGGTCGCCGGCGAGCAGGCCCAGCTCGACGGGGTGGCCCAGGACATCGCAGCCGTGGTCGCCGGGTACCAGGCCGAGCTCGACGACCTGGCGGCCCGGATGAGCGCCGACATGGCCCCCCACGAGCACCGGCTCTCCCGTGTATGACACGCCGTGCAGGCCAAGGCGGCCGGGTTCCGCGTCGACCTGCCGCCCCGACCCGAGGGTGAGGTCGGTGCGGCGGATGAGAGCGGGTGGCTGTTCGACGTGGGGCGGACCTACCGGGATCAGCTCGCCGCCTACCGGCGCCATCGCAACGGGGAGGGGGCGCGATGAGCGGCGACCTGATCGGCTGGGCGCTCGGGTACGCGGGCCTCGGCTGGCCGGTGCTCCCCTTGCGCCCCCGGGCCAAGGTCCCCACGACGCCCCATGGCCTCCGTGATGCCACCACCGACCCCGACGTCCTCAGAGGATGGTGGGAGCGGTGGCCGGCCGCCGGCATCGGGCTCACCACCGGGCACGCGTTCGACGTCCTCGACATCGACGGCGGCGTCGATGTATGGGATCGATTCGAGGGCGCCGCCCCCCATGACGAGTGGGACGTCACCGGGCCCATCGTGCTGACCGCACGCGGCATCCACATCTACGTGGCGGCCACCGGCCGTGGCAACCGTGCCGGCCTCCTCCCCTCGGTCGACTGGCGGGGCCGAGGCGGGTACGTCGTCGCCCCACCCTCGGTCCACCCATCCGGGCACGTGTACTCGTGGGACCCGACCCGGCGGCCGGGCACGACACCCGGCCCGGTGCCCGCATGGTTGCTCGACCTGATCGACGGCCCCAGGACACCCCCGAGGCCCCCCGCCGCCCACGTGGCCGGCGAGGGCACCGTGTACGGCCGTCGCGCCCTCGACGCCGAGCTCGGCCGCCTGGCCCCGACCGATGTCGGCCGCCGCAACGACGAGCTGGTGCGCGCCGCGTTCCGGCTCGGGCAGCTCGTGGCCGGCGGGGAGCTCGACGCCCGCAACGTTGCCTCCGCGCTGCTCACCGTCGCCGACCGGATCGGCCTCGGCGAGACGGAGGCCGTCGCGACGATCCGGTCCGGGCTGGCCGGAGGGATGCGCACACCGCGCCGGGCACCGGAGGTCCGACGTTGACCGCCACCGTCGATGACATCCTCGACGGCCTCGACCTGCCCGACGTGGATGCCGCCACCACCTCGACCAGTCTGCCCGGCGGCTGGTGGACGGCCCGGCCCGAGCTGGCCCACGTCCGCCAAGCCGCCCACGCCCGGGCCCGGTCCGCCGACGCGCTGCTCGGGGTGATCCTGGCCCGGGTCGCCGCCGCCACCCCGCCCACGGTCCGGCTCCCGGCGATCGTCGGGTCGCCCGGGTCGCTGAACCTGGCCGTCGCCATCGTCGGCGCCCCCGGCATCGGCAAGTCATCCGGGGCCGAGGTCGGCGCCGAGCTCGTCGCCCTCGACGACCCGGCCGTAGGCGACGCCGTGCCCATCGGATCCGGCGAGGGCCTCGTCGACGCGTTCCTAGGCCCACCCGTGGAGGAGGTCGACCCGGTCACCGGCGACAAGCGCCGGGTGCGCCGCCAGGTTCGTCGAGGTGTGCTGGCCGTCCTCGACGAGGGCCAAGCCCTCGCCGAGCTCGGCCAACGCAAGGGCTCGACGCTCATGCCCACACTGCGCACCGCCTGGACCGGTGGAGTGCTCGGCCAGGCCAACGCCGCCGAGGACCGCCGCCGCCGCCTGCCCGCCCACGCCTACCGGCTCGCCGTGCTCATCGGCCTCCAACCCGAACACGCCGCCGCCCTCCTCGACGACGCCGCCGCCGGCACCCCGCAAAGGTTCCTATGGCTGGCCGGCCTCGACCCCACGGTCCCCGACGAACCACCCCCGTGGCCCGGCCCCCTGCCCTGGACGGCGCCAGCCCCCACCTCCCACGGCGCCACCCCCGTGCCCCTCGAGATGGCCGTACCCCCCGAGGTGGCCGCCGGCATCCGGGCCGCCAACGTGGCCCGCACCCGGGGCGAGGCCAGCGTCGACACCCTCGACGCCCACCGGGACCTATCCCGGCTCAAGGTCGCCGGCCTCCTCGCCGTGCTGGCCGACCGCCCCACCCGCATGACCGCCGAGGACTGGCACCTCGCCGGCACCGTGCTCGACACCAGCGACGCCGTCCGAGCCTCGCTGGTCCAACGTGCCACCCGTGAGGCCAAGGCCCGGGAGGAGGAGGGCCACCGCTCGGCCATCCGACGCGACTACGCCCTCGACACCGCCAAGGCCAACGGCGCAGCCCGACGCATGGCCGAAGCCATGGGCCGCCACGTCCACCGCCGCAGCTGCGAGGACGGTTGCCGACGCCGATGCCTCACCCAAGCCACCCGGTCAACCGACCGCAGGGTCGCCACCATCGACGAAGCCCTCGACCTCGCAGTGGCCGAGCAGTGGCTCGAGGTACAGCGCGACGCCTACGTCGCCGGTCAGTCGAGGCCAGCGTGAGCGCCCCGAACATGTTGGACCGTTGGACGTCCAACACGGGGGTGTCGCTCGCGGTCGCCGCGAGTCAATCAACTCTCTCTCTGACCTGCGGTTCTGTGACCGGCCGAGCGCGGTCGACACCGACCCCGCGGGTTGGACGCGTCCAACGTCCAACAC
>JBBSME010000067.1:0-16803 GCA_038233335.1 Acidimicrobiales bacterium
ACGACGCCCTGCTCCCCGCCCTGTCCGTCCCTGCGTAGCTGGGTTTCGTCGTCGGTCGCTCGCTTGCGCTCGCTCCACTCCGACGAGCTGGTCGTGCTCGCTCCCCTCGGGTTGGGCGGGGGGTGATGTCAGCGTGAGCGTCGACGATCACGGCATCACCACGGATCGCGGGAAGATCGTGCTGGTGGCGTCGGACCTGGACGGGACGCTGCTGGCCCCCCCGGGAGCAAAGACCCCCCGACCGGGGGACGGTGGCGGCCGATCGGAGACCGTCGCCCGCATGGGCGGGCTCACGGCCCGGACCCACTCGGTGCTCGATCGGATGCGAGGTGAGGGAATCGATCTGGTGGCGGTGACCGGGCGCCCGCCGCGGTGGGTCGTTGACCTCGGTCTCGGCCCGGGTCTGGCCATCTGCTCCAACGGCGCGCTCGTCCTCGACCTAGCCAGCGGCGACATCGTCACCGAGCACATGCTCGATTCCGGACGGGCGGCTGAGATCGTGGCCCGGCTCCGCTCGCTGCACCCCGACGGCATGATGGCCATCGAGTTCGCCGACGGGGTGGGCATGGAACCCGCCTGGCACGAGCGGGTGCCCCGGGGCGCGGCGCAGTCAGTGGGCCGCGCCGAGGAGCTGGTGGCGCAACCGTCGGCCAAGATCCTGCTCAAGGTGCCCGGTACCGAGGGAGACGCCTACATCGACGCCGCCACCGAGGCCGTAGGCGACCTGGGCGAGGTCACCGCCAGCGGCGGGCTCCAGCTGGTGGAGGTGTCGGCCCGGGGCGTCACCAAGGCCACGACGCTGGCCGCCCTGTGCGACGAACGGGCGATCTCCTCGGAGCAGGTCGTGGCCTTCGGGGACGCCCGCAACGACCTGGCCATGTTGGACTGGGCCGGCGTGGGGGTGGCCATGGCCGACGCCCACCCGAGCGTCATCGACGCTGCCGACGAGGTCACCGGCACCAACTCCGAGGACGGCGTCGCGGCCTGGATCGAGCGCCACCTCCTCCCCTGACCGGGTCCCCAGCATGCCCCCCTCATCTCGCGACGCTTGCGTGCGGCATCGGCCGCGGCGTCCACCAGTGAGGTGTGGTGCTTCTCGCTCTGCACCTCGACGACCAGGGGCAGAACCTCGTCCCGGAAGTCGACGCGGCCATCCCACTCGTCGCCCCCAGTATCCACCTGGCGTCGCATGGCGGGCAGGCCGTGGTCACGCAAGATCTTCACGAAGCGACGCTCCAAGCCGCTCGCCGGCGGGATGTAGGCCGGCCCCCGCTCGGCTGCCAGCTCCCGCATCAGCCGGCTTCCCCGGCGGCCTCTGGCGGCCAGCTCTCCCACCGTGCGGTCCAGGGTCGGTCCGTCGAGCAGCCGCTCGTTCCACATCCAGTCGAGCAGCGCCTCCACTCGCGCCGGGTGCAACCGTCCGGCCAGGTCGAAGACGGTGCGGGCGGGACTGGTGATCGGGACCTGGCGGACCACCTTGATGTGGATCGGCAGCAGGTCGATCACCTCGTGGACCCGGGCCAGGGAGGACGACCGGCGGGCAACACCTCGATGTCGGGTGACGTGGCGTGCCACATCGTCGAAGCCCCGAGCGCCCCAACGCCGCGCTGCCACCTCGTGGGAGAGCACCGCCCCAGGGCTGGCATCGAGCACCGCAGCCATGTCCTCACGGTCCGGGCTTGGGGCACCGCCCGCCAGGGTGAGCACCCTCCTGGTCAAGGGCTGCCACCTCTCGCCGTTGACCAGCCGCGACCGCTCGGTCTTCGACAACCCGAGCGCCATCAGCTGCCAGGTGGCCACCAGCGAGTGCTGGCTGGCGGCGAGCTCATCGACGACCTGATCAAGTCTCATGACGCCCAGTGTCCCCGCCCCCTACGACAGGCTGATCTCGCGACGATCGGTACACGAAAACGTGTACCAATCGTCGCGAGAACGCCGGGGCTAGGTTCCGGGCCATGTCGTTCCCCGGAACCTTCGCCGAGACCACCCCGGACAGGGCCGCCCGCGTCATGGCTGGCAGCGGCGAGGAGCTGACCTACGCCGAGCTCGACGAACGGGCCACCCGCCTGGGCAACCTGCTCGGCTCCCTGGGCCTCTCCCCCGGCGACCACGTCGCCTTCTGCATCGAGAACCAGCTCCGGTTCCTCGAGGTGGCCTGGGGCTGCCACTACGCCGGGCTCTACTACACCGCCGTCTCCACCCGTCTCACGCCCGACGAGCTCAGCTACATCATCAACGACTGCGGGGCCAAGGCCCTGATCGCATCGCACGCCCTGGCCGACCTGGCCGCCGCCACCCTCGCCACCACCCCCGGCGTCACGGCTCGTCTGATGCTCGACGGCACCGTCGAGGGCTTCGACTCCTACGAGGAGGGTCTGGCGGCGGCCTCGACCGAGCCCGGCGCCGACCGCCAAGAAGGGGTCGACATGCTCTACTCCTCGGGCACCACCGGGAAGCCCAAGGGCGTCCAGGTCCCCCTGCCCGATGCACCGCTGGGCACCAAGCCGGCGCTGAGCATGGTGGCCGAGGGCCTGTTCTCCTACACCGAGGCCATGCGGTACCTGAACCCGGCGCCGCTGTACCACGCCGCCCCGCTGCGCTTCACCATGGGCGTGCACCGGGTGGGCGGCACCGCGCTGGTCATGGAGCACTTCGACCCGGGCGAGGCCCTGCGCCTCATCGAGGAGCACCGCATCACCCACAGCCAGTGGGTCCCCACCATGTTCATCCGCATGCTGAAGCTCCCCGACCAGGAGCGGGAGCGCCCCGACGTGTCCTCCATGGAGGTGATGTTCCACGCCGCCGCGCCCTGCCCGGTCGATGTGAAGCGTCGGATGATCGAGTGGTTCGGCCCGGTCGTCCACGAGTACTACGCCGGCACCGAGGGCAACGGCTTCGTCTACTGCAACAGCGAGGGCTGGCTGGCCCACCCGGGCACCGTCGGGCAGAACCTGCTCGGCACCCTGCACATCACCGACGACGACGGCAACGAGGTCCCCGTCGGTGATCCCGGCACCATCTGGTTCGAGGGTGGGGCCACCTTCGAGTACCACAACGACCCCGACAAGACCGCCGGGTCGCGCCACCCGGAGGGCTGGAGCACCCTGGGCGACGTGGGCCGCCTCGACGAGGACGGCTTCCTCTACCTCACCGACCGCAAGGCGTACATGATCATCACCGGCGGGGTGAACGTGTACCCGCAGGAAGCCGAGAACGCCCTGGCCCTGCACCCCAAGGTGGCCGACGTGGCCGTCTTCGGCGTGCCCAACGACGACTTCGGCGAGGAGGTCAAGGCCGTGGTCCAGCCGGCGGACGATGCCGACGCCGGGCCCGAGCTGGCCCGCGAGCTGATCGCCTACTGCCGTGAGCGCCTGGCCGACGTGAAGTGCCCGCGCAGCGTCGACTTCCGGCCCGAGCTGCCCCGCCACCCCACCGGCAAGCTCTACAAGCGCCTCCTCAAGGACGAGTACTGGAAAACCGCCGGCCGCTCCATCTGACCTGACGTTCCAACTTCGTACGGATGTTGTCCTCACCGGCACAGTTCCGTACGAAGTTGGAGGGGGCGGGGTTGGAGGAGCGGGGGCTGAGGGTCCAGGGGGCGTCGTAGGTTGACGGTGTGACCGGATCCACGCTGACCCTGCTCGACGTCGACGGCCGGAGCCACGAGCTTCCGGGCGACACCGCGGGGGTCGACGCGGCGGCGCTGGCCGAGGCCACCGGGTGGGCCCTCAAGCCCGAGGGGCTGTGTCGGGGGGAGGTGTGCGTGCCGCTCCTCGGCCGCCCGGTGGAGCGGGAGGACGGGTGGATCGACCTGGCCGAGTGGGCCGCGGCGCTGGGCCTGGCCCTGGCCTCCGACGCCGACCACGCGATCGCCGCCCTGGCGCCCGGCGCCCACGACACGGCCACCCCGGGCGCCGCCGCGCCCGACCTGGAGCTGCCCGACGTCGACGGCGCCCCGCACGCCTTCGGCGAGCTGGCCGGCCGCAAGCGGGTGCTGGTGACCTGGGCCTCCTGGTGCGGGTGCCGCCACGAGCTGGCCGCGTGGCAGGCCATCCAGGACGAGCTGGGCGACGAGGGCCTGTCCATCTTCTCGGTGGCCCTCGACGCCTCGGCCGACGACGCCCGGCCCTGGATCGAGGCCGCCGCCCCCGAGTACCCCGTGGTGGTCGACACGGCCCACGTGACCGCCGAGCGCTACGGCATCACCAACGTGCCCAGCGTGGTGTGGGTCGACGAGGAAGGCGCGGTGGTCAAGCCGCCGACCATCGCTCCCGGCGACGACCAGTTCGCCGACTTCACCCAGATCGAATCCGCCACCCACCACGACGCGCTCCGGCGCTGGGTGCGCGACGGTACCGTCCCCGACGGTCCGGCCACCCCGGTCCGCTCCCCCGAGGAGCAGCAGGCCCTGGCCGAGCGTCGGGTCGGGGCCTGGCTCCACGGTGAGCGACACACCGACGCGGCCGCGGCCCACCTGGCCCGGGCGGTCGAGCTGGCGCCCTGGGACTGGACCATCCGCCGCGGCGCCATCGCCATGCGGGGCGACGACCCCTTCCTCGGCGACGAGTTCCTCGCCTTCTGGGAGGAGTGGGACGCCGCCGGCCGCCCCGGCTACACCCCCACCGCCTGACCGACGGCGCCCGTCCCTCCCGCCGAACCGGAGACCAGGCGAACACCCCCGGGGTGCACGAATGGTCGCCACTTCGTCGCGCGCCACGAACCGGAGACCAGACGCACACCTGGGTGCACGAATGGTCGCCGCTTCGGGAGGGGTTCGTAGGATCAGCGTCCGTGGCTGACTCCCCCCTCGACCCGGACGTGCGTGCTCATGCCCTGGCGGCCCGGGGGTTCATGCCGGCCGACGAAGGCGACGCCCTCCACGCCGCCGCCCTGGAAGCGGGGGCCGCAGTGCCCGGCGCGCCGTTCGCCGAGGTCGGCTCCTACTGCGGGCGCTCCACCATCTGGCTCGGGGCCGCGGCCCGCAGCTGCGGCACCACGCTGCTGGCGGTGGACCACCACCGGGGCTCGGAGGAGAACCAGGCCGGGTGGGAGCACCACGAGCCGGACCTGGTCGATCCCGAGATCGGACGGATGGACACTCTTCCCCGGTTCCGGCGCACCGTGTTCGAGGCCGGGCTGGAGGACCACGTGGTGGCGGCCGTCGGCCAGTCGCCCGCGGTGGCCCGGATCTGGTCGACGCCGCTGGCCCTGTGCTTCATCGACGGTGGCCACGGCCGCGAGCCGGCCCGCCTCGACTACGAGGGCTGGGCGCGCAACGTCGCCCCGGGCGGGACACTCGCCATCCACGACGTCTTCCCCGACCCGGCCGATGGTGGCCGGCCGCCCTATGAAGAGATCTACCGGCCGGCGCTCGAGTCAGGACGCTTCACCGAGCGGAGCGCCACCGGCTCCCTGCGGATCCTCACCCGCACCGCCTGACGGCGCGTCCGGTCTGCAGCCCAGCCCTACGATGCCGCGGTGTCAAGGAAGCACATCAAGGTCGCCCCGGCCACGACGTGCGGGTGTCCCCGCTCCGGGAATCGCGGCGCGACGGCCTCGGCGTCATCCCCGGCGCCTTCGTCCTCACCGCCGTCGTGCTGGCCCTCGGCTCCGCCACCTCGACCTGGCCTTGGCCGACGACCGGGTCCGGGGCCTCTTCGACGGCGATCCGGCCGCGGCGGAGTCGCTCCAGGCCGCCATCGCCACCTCCATCCTCACCCTGACCACGCTGGTGACCTCGGTGACGGTGGTGGCGCTCCAGCTGTCCAGCCAGCAGGTCTCGCCCCGGGCCCTGCGCACCTTCTTCCGCGACACCGGCACCAAGGTGGCCCTCGGGATCGCTGACCGTGGTGGACGGCGAGCGGCAGGCACCGATCGATCGTCAGATCCGCCTGCTGGAGCGCGCCGCCGACGCCGCGTTCCCCGACCCCGAACAGCGCGCCGCGGTCAACCGCCCTCTGCTCTGACGAGCCGGCTCGGGCTCCGGCTCCGGGCGGTCAGACCTCGGAGGCCTCGGCCTCCAGCGCCTCGACCGCGGCCTCTTCGCGCTCGTAGTCCTCGTCGTAGGGCGTGTGGTGGTCGGGCCCGAACATGATCTTGTCGAGGAAGACGTACTTGAGCACCCACAGGACGCCGAAGCCGGCGATGGTCGCAGCCATCACCGACACCGTGTGGAACAGGGTGTCGGGCGTGGTGGCCTCGGCGGCCAGGTACACGGCACCGGTCGACAGGCCCCAACCGGCCACGGTGAACACCCAGAACGGGATGACCTCCCGGCGCATGTGAGCCCGGCCCGACTTGCCCCACACCCAGTACTTGTTGAGCATGAACGCAGGGACCGACATGAGCATGGTGGCGCTCAGGTTGGACGGCACCGGATCGATGTCCAGGCCCACCAGGAAGATGAGCAGGAAGATCTGGGTGCCGATGATCCCGATGCCTGACGTGGCCGCGTAGCGGATCATGCGCCGGCCGGCGTCGGTGCGGCTGTGCTCGAGCAGCCCTCGGGGGGTGAGGATCACGAGGGGGAAACCTAGTGCCAGATCCGCCGCGATCCGTAGACGGGCGGCGCTGACCAGGGCGCGTGCCAGGATGACCCGGATGCAGCAGCAGGCCGTGGACCAGCTCATCGAGGTGCTCGACCTCGAGGTGATCGAGGTCAACATCTTCCGCGGCAGCAGCCCCGACGAGGACGCCCAGCGCGTGTTCGGCGGCCAGGTCGCCGGCCAGGCCCTGGTCGCCGCGGCCCGCACCGTCGACGCCGATCGCCACGTGCACTCGCTACACGCCTACTTCCTCCGCCCCGGCGACCCCACGGTCCCCATCCTCTACGAGGTCGACCGCATCCGGGACGGCCGCTCGTTCGCCACCCGCCGGGTGGTCGCCATCCAGCACGGCCGGGCCATCTTCAACCTCTCGGCCTCCTTCCATGTCCCCGAGGAGGGCTTCGACCACCAGGACGACCCCCCGCCGGACACGCCGGCGCCCGACACGCTGCCCGACTTCGCCACCCGGTGGCGTCCGCTGCTGGGAGCGGCGGGTGCCGACTGGCTCGACCGGCCCCGTCCCATCGACATCCGCCACGTCGACTGGACCGCACAGATCGAGCGGGAGCCCCTCCCCCCGCACAGCCGGGTGTGGCTGCGGGCCGATGGCGTGCTGCCCGACGACCCCGTCCTGCACACCTGCGTGGTCACCTACGCATCGGACATGACCCTGCTCGACACCACCCTGCTCCCGCACGGGCGGTCGTCCATCCAGCAGGACGTGATGATGGCCAGCCTCGACCACACCATGTGGTTCCACCGTCCGTTCCGGGCCGACGAGTGGCTGCTCTACACCCAGGACACCCCCTCGGCGTCGGGCGGGCGGGGCCTGGCCCGGGGACTGTTCTTCGACCAGGCCGGCCACCTGGTCGCCTCCGTCGTGCAGGAGGGCCTCATCCGCCCCTGGAACGAGTCCGCCCTGCGCTGACCGGGAGCTGGCGATGCCGCCGCCGGGCGCCGGGGTGCGATGCTGCCGGTCGGCCCGAGGCCGATCCCGCCGACCACCCGACGAGGACCCGTGGCTCCCGAGACCGTGACCCCCCGCTCCCGCAACCGCCGCCTCCTGGCGCGCGTGGCCACCTGTGCCGTCCTCCTGGGCGTGGTGGCGGCCTGTGGATCGGACGAACCGCCGGCCCAGGCCGGCCAGGAGGTCGAGGGCCGCGCCCTCGACCCCACCACCACGGCCGACGCCACGACCACCACCGAGGAGCCCGAGGACTCCACCAACTCACCCCGGAGCAGCGCTCCGCCGCCGGTCGAGACCCCCACCACCGAGGGCGGGCAACCCGGGCCCCTGGGCGAGGTGGCCGTGTCGCTGACCCGGGTGGCCACCGCCGAGGCACCGACCAAGCTCGTCCCCCGACCGGGGACCGACCAGCTCTACGTGTCCGAGCAGGGCGGGCGGATCCTACGGGTCGATCCCGCGGTCGGGCCCGACGCCGGCCCCGAGACGGCCCTCGACCTCACTGACCTCACCGACGCCGACGGCGAGCGCGGGCTGCTCGGCTTGGCCTTCTCGCCCGACGGCGAGACCCTCTACGTCCACCACAGCAAGGCCGGCAACGGCGAGACGCAGATCGCCAGCTACGCCATGGACGGCGATGGCGCCGATTCCGGGTCGCGCACCGACCTGCTGGAGGTGGCCCAGCCGTACTCCAACCACAACGGCGGCGACATCCTCGTCGACGACGCGGGCCTGCTCTGGATCGCCCTCGGCGACGGCGGAGCGGCTGGCGACCCCGAGGACAGGGCCCAGAGGGCCGACATCCTGCTGGGCAAGGTGTTGCGCATCGACCCCGCCAACCCCTCCGACGGCCGGCCCTACGGCATCCCGGCCGACAATCCGTTCGCATCCGGGGGCGGCGCCCCCGAGGTGGTGGTCACCGGGCTCCGCAACCCGTGGCGGATGCGCTTCGACCAGGGCACCGGCGACCTGTGGATCGCCGATGTGGGCCAGGACGAGCTGGAGGAGATCGACCGCATCCCCGCCGCGTCGATCCTCGGGGCCAACCTGGGGTGGAGCCGCTTCGAGGGGTCGGCCACCTACGACGAGAGCCGCGAAATCAGGGGCACCCCTGCGCTGGGCCCGGTGTTCGAGATGAGCCACGGCGACGGCTGGTGCTCGGTCAGCGGCGGGCCCCTGGTCCGCGGCACCGCCATCCCCGACCTCGACGGCGCCTACCTCTTCGGCGATTACTGCAAGGCGGGCCTGAACGCCCTCCGCCTGGGTGAGGACGGCCAGGTGGCCGAGACCGCGGTGCTGGTCCCCGATGCCGGCCCCCTGGTATCGCTCGACACCGACGCCGACGGCAGGGTGTACCTGCTCTCCATCGACGGCACCATCTCCCGGATCGACCCCGCAGCCTGACCCGACCGCTCCGCACCAGGATCGTCAGGGAGGGTCAGAGCCCGGCCCACAGACCGACCCGCACCTGGGACCCGGTGCGATCGCGCAGGACCTCGATCCCCGAGGGGATGCGCTCCCGCAGGCCGGCCACGTGGCTGATGACACCGACCATGCGGCCCCCGGCCCGGAGCCGGTCGAGCTCGTCGAGGGCCAGGTGGAGGGCATCGGGGTCGAGCGAGCCGAAGCCCTCGTCGATGAACAGGACGTCGAGCCGGATGCCCCCCGCCCGCTCGGCCACCACGTCGGCCACGCCCAGGGCGAGGGCCAGCGACGCCTGGAAGGTCTCGCCCCCGGAGAGGGAGGTGACCTCCCGCTCCTGGTCGTTGTGGGCGTCGTGGACCCGCAGGTCGAGCCCGGAGCGGGCCCCGTGGCTCGAGCCGGTGTGGACCCTCAGCGAGTACCGCTGGTCGGTCATCACGGCCAGCCGCTCGTTGGCCCGGTCGCAGATGGTGGCGAAGTGGGCGGCCAGCACCCAGCGCTGGAGCGACACGCGGTCGCCGGTGCGCCCGGTGCAGATCTCGGCCAGGCGGCGGCGAACAGCGTGCTCGGCCACGGCCACGGCCAGGAGCGACGCCGCCTCCGCGTGCTCGCGCGCCACCTCCCCCACCTGGTCGGCCGCCGAGGCCACGCGGACGCGGGCCTCGACCAGCTCACGGAGCCGGGCCGCGCTGACCTCGGCCCGGGCCACCGCCACGGCCGGGTCGGGCCGGTCGACGGGCAGGTCGGCGAGGGCGGCCTGAGCCAGCTCCACCTCGATCCGGTCTCGGTCCGCGTCCCACTGCTCGACCGTGGCCTGCAGGGCCTCGGCCGCGGGCTGCTCCAGGAGGGCGTCGGCCACCGCCCGGGCGTCGGCGAACCCGGCTGCGGTGATGGCCTCCGCCTCCGCCCGCGCCGTCTGCTGCGCCACGGCCGACGCCTCGCGGCGCACCGCCGCGGCCCGACCCAGGTCGGCCAGAGCGGTGGCCAGCGCGACCAGCCCGTCGGCGGCTCGGGCCGCGGAGGCCGGGTCGGCGCCGGGGCCGAGCACGGCCGCGGCCACCTGGGCGGCGTGGAGGGCCCGCTGGCGGTGTCCCTCGATCCCGGACTCCCGGGTGGCGGCCCGGCGGGCATCGGCCTCGGCCAGGCGGCGGGCCTCGGCGCCAGCGGTCTCGAGGGTGGTGACGGCGGCCTGGCGCTCGGGACGGGCGTCGGCCGCGGCCTGGGCGGCGTCGAGCTCACCCCTGGCGGCGTGGAGGCGAGCGTCCACGCCCGCGGGATCGGACCCGGCATCGCCGGCGTCGGCGAGCACCTGGGCCCGGGCCGCGCCCGCCTGCTCGAGGCTGACGACGGCCTCCTCTCGAGCCGCGGCGGCCAGAGCCGCGGTGGCCTCGGCCGCATCGACCTCGTCCCGCTGGGGTGCGCCGGGGACGGGGGGCGCGGGGGCCGGGTGCTGCGCCGACCCGCAGACCGGACAGGGCTGATCCGGCAAGAGGTCGGCCGCCAGGTCGGCGGCGATGCCGTCGAGCAGAGCCGCCCGCGCGTCGAGGAAGCGCTCCCGGGCGTCGGCCTCCGCGACCCGACGGGCGGTGAGGCGCTCCTCGGCCCCGCGCACGGTCGCATCCATGGCCGGCAGCCGGCGGGCCGCGGCGGCCCACCGGGCCAGCCGCGCGACCCGCTCCCGCAGGCCATCCGCCTGGGCGGCCGCGGCCGCTCCGGCCAGGACCGCAGCCCGGGCCCCCTCGAGGTCGCGGGACAACGCGTCGGCGTCGGCCGCGAACCGGGTCGCACCGGCCCGGGCCACGCCGGCCTCGGCCTCGGCGCGGTCGGCGGCTGATGCCTCCTCGGTCGCGGTGGCCACGGCGCCGGCCGCGCCCTCGACCTCGCTGATCCGACGGGTGACCGCCCGATCCGCGTCGCGCAGCCAGTCCGCGTCGACCGCGACCAGGTCGCCGTCGGACCAGGGCCGTCCCGCCAGCGGAGCGGGCAGGGTCACCGAGCTGGAGGACCAGGCCCGGGTGACGTCGACGGCCGCCTCGCGGTGCCGCGCCGAGGCCCGGTCGGCCAGGTCGGAGGCCTCGGACGCGGCCTCCACCGCGGGGCGGGCTCGGTCGGCCCGCGCCGCAGCCGCGAGCCGGTCGCGGGCGGCTGTGACGTCGTCGGCGCGCGCCGCCAAGGCGTGCTGCTCGACGGTCAGCGCCCGACGACGCTCCCACCGCTGGGCTCGCTCGACCTCCTCCCGGGCGACCGCGGCGTCGGCCTCGGCGGTCTGCTCCACCGAGCTGACTGCGTCGCGCAGGCGGACGTCGCCCTGGCCGAGGGCCGCGGCCCAGGCCTCGAGCCGGGCCGGGTCGAGCTGGTCGTCGTCGACCTCCCCCTCGGCCAGGACCGCGCCCAGGTCCGCCTCGATGGCCGCGCCCGGCGAGAGGTCTGCGGCCAGGCGTCGCAGCTCGGCCCGGGCCGAGCGGCGGCGCAGCGACTGCTCGTGGAGGCCTTCGTCGATGGCCCGGGCATCACGCCGGGCGTCGTCGTCGAGGACCTGGGCCACCTCCTCGAACACCGTGGTGCCGAAGATCGACTTGAGGAGGTCTTCGCGCTCGGCCGACGAGGCCCGCAGGACCTGCTCGAAGCGCCCCTGGGGCAGCAGGACCACCCGACGGAACTCGCTTGCGGTGAGCCCGAGGCGCTCGACCAGGATGCGGTTGACGTCGGTGACCTTGGTCGCGACCACGTGGGAGCCGCCACCGACGCGACGCTCGAGCACGGCCTTGGTCGCGGCCTGGGCGGTGGTGCCGTCGCGCTTGGTGCGCCACCGTGGCGCCTCGCGACGGACGCACCACTCATCGCTCCCCAGCTGGAAACGCAGCTCGACCCGGGGGGTGGTGCCGCGGGCGTGGTCCGAGTGCAACCGGGCCAGCGGCCGATCTCCGGCGGTCTCGCCGTAGAGGGCGAAGCAGAGCGCGTCGAGGAGGAAGCTCTTGCCTGCGCCGGTGGGACCGCAGATGAGGAAGAGGCCGGCCGTGCCCAGGTGGTCGAAGTCGATGACCTGGGTCTCGGCGAAGGGCCCGAAGGCCTCCACCTCCAGTCGCAGCGGCCTCATCGCTGCGCTCTGAGGTCTCGGGACAGCGCAGGCTCCTCGCGAGTCGCCGAGCACCGATGAGCCGCACCGGCGTCGCCGGCGCCGGAGACAGGGCTGTGCTGTCTGGTTCGCTCGCTGCGCTCGCTCATGCCACCGCCCCCTGGGTGCCGGGGCCGTCGTCGGAGGCGACCACGGGGATGGGTCCCGGGTCGCGGCGGCAGGCGGTGACGACGTCGAAGGCCTGGGCCAGGAGCGCGGCCTCGGGCTCCTCGGCGGGGCGTCCCAGGCGGTCGGCCACGAACGCCTGGGCCAGCTCGAGGTCGGTGGTGCCGTCGCCCCGGGTGCGGATGTCGTCGTCGACGGTGGTGCGGGTGGGCGATCGGTGCTCGAGCACGACCGCGTGGGGGAAGCGGTCGCGGAGCCGGGCCATGGCGTGTCGGGGCAAGACCTCGTCGGTCAGCTGGGCCCGGACCCACGAACCCTCGGCGCCGACGTGGGCGGCATCGGCCAGCACCTCGTCCAGCCGGCCCACGAGGGTGGCGACCGGGCGCTCGACCCCGAGGGCGACCACCTCGCTGGCCACCGCGCCGTCGGGGGCGACGTCGATCAGGCGGATCGACGAGGGGGCGGTCTCGCTGAAGGAGTAGGGCAGCAGCGAGCCGGCGTAGGCGATCCGCTCGGTCAGCGCCTGGGGCCGGTGGAGGTGGCCGAGGGCCGCGTAAGAGATCCCGTCGAACACGTCGAGCGGCACCCGATCGACCCCGCCCACGCTGAGCTCGCGCTCGCTGGCCGACGGAGCAGCTCCGGCCACGAAGGCGTGGGCCACCACGACCGAGCGGATCGCGCCCCGCGTGGCCAGGTCGGCCCGGACGGCATCCAGGGCATGGGCCAGCACCTGGTGCTGGGTGGCTCGCCGCGACCGGGTGGCCGGCTCGGCGTCGCCCGCCCGGGTGCGGCCCACCGGAGCCCGCTCGTCGGGCCGGGCGGCCAGCGGCTCGAGGTAGGGCACGGGATGGATCACCAGGTCGGGACCGCCGTCTCGATCCGGGACCACCACCGGCGCATCGGGCCGGAACCGACCCCGGAGGGTGACCTCGGCCCGCAGCACCGGATCGAGGGCCCCGACCCGGCCGGGTGAGTCGTGGTTGCCGGTGATGGCGACCACGCAGGTGCCCAGGTCGGTGAGGCGGCGGAGCACGTCGCCGAGCAGGTCGACGGCATCGGCGGGGGGCACGGCGCGGTCGTAGAGGTCGCCCGACACCAGCACGGCGTCGACCCTGGCCTCGGCCGCCACCTCGACCACCCGATCGAGGGCCCGCGCCTGGTCGTCCAACAGGGCCGCACCGTGGAACATCCGCCCCAGATGCCAGTCGGATGTGTGCAGGACCTTCATGGTCCGAACAGTACGGAGGGGGTGTGACAGCGAGGGGGATGCCCCCTCCGCTCCGTGGCCGCGAACCCACCCGGAGCGATGCCACGCCCCGAGCGCCCGTCCGGCGATGATGCGACCGGAACAGGAGCGGACCGGTCGCCACCGCCGAGCGTCCGTCCTAGGCTTGGCGGCCGTGTCGACCCCGACCCCCCTCCACGAGCGATCCGCGGACCTCGAGCGCGAGCTGGAGGACCGCCGTCGCGAGCTGACCGGCTACTGCTACCGGATGCTGGGCTCCGGCTCGGAGGCCGAGGATGCGGTGCAGGAGACCTTCATCCGGGCCTGGCGCAAGATCGACAGCTTCGAGGGCCGGTCGTCGTTGCGGTCCTGGCTGTACCGGATCGCCCACAACGTCTGCCTCGACATGCTCCGCAGCGTGCAGCGCCGGGCCCGGCCCCTCGAGCTGGGCCCGTCGGGCTCGGCCGACGGCGACATCGGCCCCACCCGCGACGAGGAGATGTGGGTCCGCCCCATCGCGGATGACCGCGTGCTGCCCGACGACGGTGATCCCGGGGATGTGGCGGCCGGCCGGGAGTCCATCCGGCTGGCCTTCGTCACCGCCCTCCAGCACCTGCCGCCCAAGCAGCGCTCCGTGCTCATCTTCCGCGAGGTCCTGCGCTGGCAGGCCACCGAGGTGGCCGAGCTGCTCGACGCGTCGGTGGCCTCGGTCAACAGCGCCCTGCAACGGGCCCGGGCCACCCTGGAGTCGCTGCCGCCGACCGGGGCCGGGCCCACCCTCGTCGACGACGACCACCGGGACCTGCTGGCCCGCTACGTCGACGCCTTCGAGCGCTACGACATCTCTGCGCTGGTGGCCCTGCTCCACGAGGACGCCACCATGTCGATGCCGCCCTGGGAGCAGTGGCTCCAGGGGCCCACCGAGATCGGCAAGTGGCACCTGGGCAAGGGCATCGGCTGCGAGGGCTCGAGGGTCCTCCCGATCACCGCCAACGGCGTGCCCGGCGTGGCCTCCTACAAGCCCCACGAGGACGGCACCCTCCGGCCCTGGTCGATCCAGGTGATCGAATCCCGCGACGGGAAGATCACCGCCCTCAACCACTTCATCTACGAGGAGCTGTTCGCCGAGTTCGGGCTGCCGCCCGTGCTCACCGAGGGCTGACCGCCGAGCGCCCGCCCAGCAGGCGGGACGCCTCGGCCATGGTGTCGGTCATCTGACCGGTCAGCCCGACCAGGTCCAGCAGCTCGGCCAGGCGGCAGACCCGACCCTGCGGGTGGCGGAGGAACAGGCGGGCTCCCCGAGCCCGGGCGCCCAGCTGCATCCGGGCCAGGCCCTCGACGGTGCCCAGATCGACCCGCGACGCCACCGGCACCCGTCCCACCGCGACCTCCGTCCCGTCGCGCAGCACCAGCACGACCTCGGTCCAGGTCGCGGGAAGCCCCGGGCCGGCGCTGCTCTCCTCCATGGAGGGGAGACGGCGCCCGGACCCGCAACTCACCGCTGGTCCACCGGGCGGGAGCAGGCGACGTCGGCCACCGCTCTCAGTGGCTCGACTTCGAGGTCTCACCCCAGCCGGTACTGCCCATGGTGATGACCACCGCCCACCCGGCGATCGACCCCGACCGCAACGTGATGTGGACGGTGAACACGCACTGGGGCGCCCTGCACGTCTGCCGGTGGGATGGGCGAGGCCCGGTCGAGAGCTGGCCCATCGACGGGGGGCTCATCCCCCAGTCGGTCCACACCATCACCCGAGTCGAGGTCTTCGACGCGGCCGACGTCGGACGGGGGCCGGTGGCCACCGCCACCGCCGGCGGACGGCGGGTTCCGTTCGTGCTCCACTCGGCGTGGATGCCCTCGGTGTCCACCCCGGGCCAGCCTCTGGCCAACCGCTTCAGCGATGAGCTCGACCGCGTCGACGAGCTCCCCGACGACCTGGCTCGGGCCGCCCGCGAGGTGGCCCACGACCTCGACCACGCCGTCCCCATGGCCTGAGCGGTTGACGACGGAGGCCGGTAACAGGGCGCGGCCGCGCGCAGGGAGCGTCGCGCGAGGGTGGGCGCCGTGACCCGACCACGTTCCACTGCCCTGGCCCTGCTCACCACCGCGCTGATGCTGTCGGCCCTCGTCGGCTGCGGCGACGACTCCGACGATGCCGGCGGCTCCACCACCGAGCCGCTCGGAGCGGCCGAGCCGGCCCAGGCCCCCGTCCCCGAGGCCACTCCCGCCGGGACCGTGCGCGACCTGGCCCCACAGCCGGAGGGGATGGTCTACGACTCCGAGACCGACGTGCTGGCCGTCGCCGTCCGCAACGCCACCCAGCTGGTGCTGATCCAGGGTGAGACCGGCGAGGAGATCCGCCGCATCCCGATCCCCGGCCACGCCCGCCACCTCCAGCTGGCCGGCCCCGGCGGCCCGGTGCTGGTGCCGGCGGAGGACTCCAACACCTTCGTCTCGGTCACCCTTCCTGACGGCGAGACCAGCCAGACCGAGGTGGGCGAGTACCCCCACGACGCCAGCCAGGCCCGCTCCGGCCGGGTGCTGGTGGCCGACGAGCGGGGCGGCACCCTGTCGGTGGTCGAGGACGGCGACGTTGTCCACACCTTCGACGACCGCCAGCAGCCCGGGGGCGTGGCCGCCGTCGGCGACGAGGTGGGCGTGGTCGACGTGGGTGACTTCACCCTGTCGCTCTACGACGTCGACGCCGAGGAGAGCCTGGGCTCGGTGCCCGCCGGGGCCGGGCCGACCCACCTGGTCGCCACCAACGACGACCGCCTGGTGGTGGCCGACACCAGGGGCGACGAGATCCTGGTGTTCGGCATCGACCCGCTGGAGCAGGTGGCCAGCCTCCCCCTCGAGGGGACGCCCTACGGCATCACTTACGACCCCGAGGCCGACGTCGTGTGGGTGACCCTCACCGCCCTCAACGAGCTGGTGGGCCTGGACATGTCGGGCGACACCCCGACCGAGATCGCCCGCATCCCGACGGTGCAGCAGGCCAACACCGTGGCCGTCGACCCGGTGTCCGGGCGCCTCTGGACCACCAGCCGCGAGACCGGCGAGCTCCAGACCATCGACCCCTGAGCCCCGTCACCCCGACAGGATCCGACGTGGCGACGCTGCGGAGGACCTAGCGGGACGCCATCCAGGAGGCGACGGCCTCGCCGATCTCGTGGGGGCTGTCCTCCTGGACGAAGTGGTTGCCGGCCACGGTCACCTCGGTCTGGTTGGCCCAGGTCCGGCAGAAGTCGCGCTGCGGGCCGGTGAGGATGGCGCCGGGGTCGGCGTTGATGAACAGCTTGGGCACCTCCGAGGTCGGCAGCCAGTCGGCGTAGGACTGCACGATCTCCTGCACGTCGGCCGGCTCGCCCTCGATGGGGATCTCCCGGGGCCAGGTGAGGGTGG
>JBBSME010000068.1:0-16524 GCA_038233335.1 Acidimicrobiales bacterium
CGTTGACAGCCGTAGGGCCCTCGGGTGGGCGGCGTCAGCGGAGGAAGGCGAGGAGGGCGGGCATCCTGAGGCGGCTGGTCGAGGCGTTCGAGGAGGTCCCGTTCCCGCTGCAGCACCTCCACCACCTCTTCCACCCAGCACTCCCTGTGTCATCGACTGCCCTTCCACCATCGGCCCTGGCCGACCGGCCTTGAGCACTCAGGGTGGTGAATCAGTCACGCGGCATCGGCCGCGTCGCGGGGAGACGCGGCCTCGCCCGGTGGGGGGCTGAGCGCCCCCGAGCGCACCGCCACCACCGCGGCCCCGACCGCGGATCCGAGGGCGACGGCGGTCGCGGCTCGGTCGGCCGGGGCCGGCAGGGAGGTCGGCAGCTCGGCGTTCCACAGGACGGGGAGCCGGATGAGCGCCCAGCCGCCAGCGGCCGCGGCGCCGGCCCGCACCGCCACCGCCCGGAGCACTCGATCCCGCTGCATCACCGCGATCACCCCGGCCACCACGGCGATGGCCGGCAGCACCACGATCAGGGGAGAGGTGCTCACCCCGGGTGGGTCGGCGGCCCGCTGAGCCACTCCGGCCGCGACCCCCGCGCCCCCGGCCACCAGCACGGCCAGGCCCCCGGCGGTCACCGGGTCGAGCAGGCGGGCCAGACCGACGACCACAGCGGCCAACAGCACCGCACCGGCCAGCCAGGGAAGGGGGCTGGGCCCGTCGAGGAGGCGGTAGCGCCCCTCGACCAAGGTGTCGGTGCCATCGACGGTCAGCGGGACCTCCCACGCCACCCCGTCCGGTGTGGTGGCCCCGGCCGGGGTGCCCTGGCCCATGTAGTGGATGCGGTGGTCGTGCCAGGCCCATCGACCGTCGGTGGCCACCGTCTCCCACCGAGGCTCGGCCTCGGGGTCGAAGGTGCGGGTCACCTTGGTGCCGTCGCGGCTCTGGTTGAGGACCGTGGCCGCCGATTCCTGGTTCTCCTGCACCGTGCCGTCGGCCTGCACCCGGAGGTACGGCTCGCCGGAGTACCCGGGGACCTCGACGGTGTGGCCCTCCTCCACGGTGATGGCCAGGAAGCCGTCGCCCCCCAGCACCTCAGCCACCAGGCCGGGTGCGGCGGGCTCGACCACGGTCACCTCCGACCGGTAGTCGGTGGGTCCGGGCGCGTCGGCCGCGGCGGGCACCGCCCCGAGCAGCACCAGGACCACCCCCCCGGTCAGGGCTGCGAGCAGCTGGTGTCGACGTCGGCGCACGGGTCCCATGGTGGCAGCCCCGGTGGCCCGGCCTGCTGTCGGCCCGGGCGGGTCAGCGAGCGGCGCGCGTCGCGCCCCCGAGGGTCGTGAGCAGGGCGTCGTGCACGAGGCCGTTGGACGCCAGGCCGCTGCCCCGACCGGGATCACCGCCGGTGCCGTCGAGGCAGCCGAATCGGCCCCCCGCCTCGGCCATGATCACCGGCATGGGGGCCAGGTCGTACAGCTCGGCCCGCGGGTCGACCATGGCCTCGATGCGGCCGGTCGCCACCAGCACGTAGCCGTAGCCGTCCCCCCAGGTGCGGATGGACGCACCGGATCCCTGGACGGACAGGATGGCGTCGTCGGACCAGGGCCCGAGCCCGCTGGTGCTGATGTAGGCGGTCCCGAGGTCGTCGTGGCTGCTGACCGAGGCGGGGGCGTCGTTGCACCAGCACCCCAGGCCCCGCCCGGCCCACACCGTCTCGCCCAGCGCCGGGATGTTGATCACGCCGACGGCGATGCCGTGCTCGTCCTCCACGGCCAGCAGGTTGCTGTAGAGCGGCACGCCGTGGGTGAAGGCCTTGGTGCCGTCGATGGGATCGAGGATCCATCGACGGCCACTGGTGCCGGGCCGCTCCGCCTCCTCTTCTCCAAGGATGCCGTCGTCGGGGTGGCGCACCTCCAGCTCGGCGCGGATCACCCGCTCGGCCTCTCGGTCGGCCTGGGTGACCGGGGTCCCGTCGACCTTGGTGTCGATGGTCAGCGCGGCGTCGCGGAACCACCGCAGGGTGGCGTCGCCGGCCATCCGGGTGAGCGCCACCGCCTCGGTGACCAGCACGGGGTCGGCGGACGGGAGGGGGTCAGGACCGGACATGGCGGCATCCTGGCACGCGCTCGGAGGCGCACCACACCTCGTCGGAGGATCGGGCTCAGCTGGTGGTCGCGGTGATCCAGCGGTACTCGTTGGAGACTCGCATCAAGGCGACCATGTCGAGGACCGGGTGGCCCTGGGCGAAGAGCCGGGTCCACACCGCGATCTCGTCGGCGGTCGGCATCCGCCGGTACATGCACCCGTAGGCGACGATGACGTGCATGGCGCGGGCCTGGTTGAACCGGTTCTCGGCGGAGTCGCTGAACTGGACCATCACCGTGCCCCGCGAGCGGCCGCCGTTGAGCTTCTGGGTCCAGAACGACTTGCCGGCGGCGTCGGGGGCCCGGCCCAGCACGTTGCGGTAGATCTGGTCCACGAAGTCGGCGTTGGAGAGGGTGCCGTAGCGGTTCACGAACTCCGGTGAGCGGGCGAAGTTGTCGGCGATGGCGGTCAGCGGGTACCCGCTCCGGCGGCGGTCGGTCCAGTACTTGAACCCGGAGTGGTCCGGCCGGCGGAGGAAGAAGGCCTGGTACAGCCGGGCCACCGCGTGGGTCTTGTCGTCGCACTCCTCGGACTCGAGGAACGTCGTCATCATGGCCTGGGGGCTCTTCTTGCCCGTGTTGAGCTGGGCGCCCCAGTAGGTGACGTTGGCCGCCGCCGCGGTGCGACCCAGGAAGTCCTTGTACTGGCGCTTGATGAGGTCCGAGGCGTTGTTCCACGGGACGAAGGTCTCGGGCGGGACCTGGGTGCCCTCGCGGGCCGGCTCGGCCGCGTCGAGGGAGTAGGCGGCGTTGAGGGCGGCCGCCCGGTACCAGTAGGCGTTGGGCTTGCGGATCTCGAAGTGGCAGTGCGAGCCGGTGCCCTCGGCGTTGCCGCTGTCGCCCACGTAGGCGATGTGCTGGCCCTTCTTGACCCGCACGCCCTCGGAGATGCCGGGGCCGAAGGCCTGGCTGTAGCGGTTGGCGCCGTCGTCGGTGCCGGGGGTGTCGTTGTTGATGTGCAGGTAGCAGTAGTAGTACCCGTCATCGCCCCGCATGTAGAGCGAGTTGCCCCCCGACCCGTGGCGCAGCTCGACGATCACGCCGTTGGTGACGGCCAGGAGCTTGTTCATCTTGGCCGACATGAGGTCCTGGCCCTCGTGAAGGCGGCCCCCGCCCCGCGGGTAGAGGTAGGTGTCGCTCCAGCTCACCCGGCCCAGGATCGGGAACATCATGGGCCGGACGTCCCGGTGCGAGGCCGGGTAGGGCGGGTCGAAGCCGAAGTCACGGCCCTCGACGCCGTCGAGGGTGCCCTCCATGCTGTCTTCGAGGGCAGCCGGATCGTCCGGAGGGGGTGGCGTGGTCGTCGAGGGAGCGGTGGTGGTCGACGGAGCCGGGTCCTCGGAGCTGGCCGTGCAGGCGCCGGTGGGGACGGCCTTGAGGGCGAGTGCCCCGGCGCCAGCACCGGCGGCCACCAGCATGCGCCGACGGGTGAGGGCGGTCGTGGGTCGCTCGACGGGGGAGTCCGGAAGGGGACCGCCGCAGCAGGGGTCGATGTCCATCGTCACGTGCCTTTGAGGTGTTGAGATCAGAGAGAGACGGCCGGCGGAGTGCTCCTCGACCGGTGCTCAGGCGGACCTGATGCGACGAGGTGATGCCGGCTGTGTTGCGGTCATGTTACGACGCGACTCCCCGCGAGGGAAGTCGCAGATCGGTCCGAGACACCTGTTCGCCCTCGGACTCTCACCGGTTCTCAATCGGCCGCGCTCCAGTAGAGTTGAGGATTCATGACGGCAAGCGCCCCCGCGGCCACACCTCCGGATCTCGACCTCGAGGTCGAGCGGCGCCTGGCCGGGGCCGGGCAGCGCTACACGTCCAGCCGCCGCGCCGTCATCCGGATCCTGGCCGACGCCAGCCGTCCCCTCACCACCGCCGAGGTGGTCGACGAGGGTGACGGCCTGCCGCAGTCGTCGGTCTATCGGAACCTCAGCGTGCTGGAGGGGGCCGGGGCGGTGCGCCGCATCGCCGGGGGCGACGAGTTCACCCGGTTCGAGCTGACCGAGGACCTGGCCGGGCACCACCACCACCTGATCTGCACCGACTGCGGCGTGGTGGCCGACTTCACCGTGCCCCCGACCGTCGAGCGGGGGCTCGAGTCTGCGCTCCAGGAGGTCGCCTCGGCCGCCGGCTTCACCGCCGAGGACCATCGCCTGGACCTGGTCGGACGCTGCTCCGACTGCTCGTAGATGGCTGACGAGGGTGACGACGGGGCCGCTCCGAAAGAGGCGGCCCGGCGGAGGACCTTCGCCATCATCAGCCACCCCGACGCAGGCAAGACCACGCTCACCGAGAAGTTCCTCCTCTACGGCGGGGCGCTGACCACCGGGGCCGGCGCAGTCAAGGCGCGCGAGGGGCGCAAGGCGGTCACCTCCGACTGGATGGAGATGGAGCGCCAGCGGGGCATCTCCATCACCAGCACGGTCCTGCAGTTCCCCTACCGCGACCACGTGATCAACCTGCTCGACACCCCGGGCCACCGCGACTTCTCTGAGGACACCTATCGGGTCCTCGCCGCGGCCGACGCCGCCGTCATGGTCCTCGACGCGGCCAAGGGGATCGAGGCCCAGACCCTCAAGCTGTTCGAGGTGTGCCGGGAGCGGAACCTGCCCCTGATCACCTTCATCAACAAGTGGGACCGGCCCGGGCGCGACCCCCTCGAGGTGATCGACGAGGTGGAGCAGCGCATCGGCGTGGTGCCCACCCCCCTGACCTGGCCAGTGGGCCTGGCCGGGGACTTCCGGGGGGTCGTCGACAGGCGGACGGATCGCTACATCCGCTTCACGCGGGTGGCGCGCGGCGCCACCGAGGCGCCCGAGGAGGTCTTGGACGCGGCCGCCGCGGCCGAGGCCGAAGGAGAGTCCTGGGACCGGGCCGCCGACGAGCTGGCCCTCCTTGACGAGGTCGGCGCCGAGCACGACGACGAGCTGTTTCAGGCCGGGGAGACCTCGCCCACGTTCTTCGGGTCCGCCCTCACCAACTTCGGCGTGCGCCTGCTGCTCGACGCCGTCGTCGACCTGGCTCCCTCGCCCGGCCCCCGAGCCGACGAGGCCGGCAAGGAGCGGCCGCTCGACGCGCCGTTCTCCGGTCTCGTGTTCAAGGTCCAGTCCAACATGGATCGCTCCCACCGCGATCGCATCGCCTACGTCCGGGTGTGCTCGGGTCGGTTCGAGCGGGGGATGGTCGTGACCCACGCCCGCACCCACAAGCCGTTCGCGACCAAGTACGCCCACTCGGTGTTCGGCCAGGAGCGCGAGACGATCGAGGTGGCCTGGCCCGGCGACGTGGTGGGCCTGGTCAACGCGACCGAGGTGCGGGTGGGCGACACCCTCTACCTCGACGAGCACGTGGCCTACCCCGAGATCCCCAGCTTCGCCCCCGAGCAGTTCTCCGTGGTCCGGGTGCGCGACACCGGCAAGGCCAAGCAGTTCCGGCGGGGCGTGGCCCAGCTCGACGAGGAGGGCGTCGTCCAGGTGCTGCGCGACCTCGACCTGGGCGACCAGGCCCCGGTGCTGGCCGCCGTCGGTCCCATGCAGTTCGAGGTGGCCGTCAACCGCCTGGAGACCGAGTTCGGGGCGCCGGTGGAGCTCAGCCCCACCAGCTACACCGTGGCCCGGATCACCGACGAGGCCAGCACCGCGCCCCTCCGCGCCATGCGCGGCGTCACCGTGCTGGAACGGGCCGACGGCACCCGCCTGGCCCTGTTCGAGAGCAAGTTCTGGCTCGACCGCGTCATCGGCGAGCAGCCCGACCTCACCCTCGACCCCCTCGTCGGCAACGCAATGCTTGGGTAGGTTTCGTCGTCATTCGCTCGCTGGCGCTCGCTCCATTCCGACGAGCTGGTCGTCCGGCCTGCGGCCGGGCTGATTGATCCCAGCGGACGGGGCTCGTCCCTCGCGCCCGATCCGCTTCGTGCGGGGGAGGCCCCCGCGGCCCCCAGCGGCTGGCGCCGGGCCGGAGGCGTCTAACAGGTGCACTTCGAGCGTGCCGGCCGTTCGCGGGAGCCGGCCGGACCGCTCCTGAGTCAGTGGGCCTCCGGGCCGCGCCCCTTCCCTTGCCTCTCTTGCTCGGTGTTGGTGCCTCGGAGCCTCGGCGGCTTCAGGTGGGGTCGGTGGGGGGGTCGAGGTTGTCGAGGCGGGTGGTGACCGACTCGAGGGCGCTGGTCATGCGGTCGACGGCGTCGCGAAGGTCGGTGCTGGTGACCACGTCGGCCAGGGCGATGCGGACCGAGGCCAGCTCGCGGGCCAGGTACTCGGTGTCGGCCTGGGTGCGCTGGTTGACCTCCCGGTCCAGGTCGGCCTGACGGCGGTCCCGGTCGTCCTGACGGTTCTGGGCCAGCAGGATGAGCGGGGCGGCGTAGGCCGCCTGGGTCGAGAAGACCAGGTTCAACAGGATGAACGGGTACGGGTCCCAGCGCAGCGCAACGGCCGTGGCATTGATGAGGATCCACAGGGCGACCACGACCGTCTGGGCCACCAGGAACCGGCCGGTGCCGAGGAACCGGGCGATGCCCTCGGAGAAATGCCCGAAGGCATCCGGGTCGTAGAGGCCGCTCCACTCGAGACGGCGGCGGGGGCTGGAGAGGTCGGCGGGACGGCGAGCCATGGTCAGCTCGCGTCGCCGGTGAGGTGGGGACGCCGCCGCCGCCTCCACCCCGGGGGCAGGACGTGGTCGAGGACGTCGTCGACGGTCACCGCGCCGACGAGGCGGTTCGCCTCGTCGCACACCGGCACCGCGAGGGCGTCGTAGGCGGCCAGCCGCTCAGCCACGTCACGCAGGGGAAGGTCCGGGCGGACCGGTTCGGGGTCGTCGTGGGCGCAGTCGTCGAGGCGGGTCGCGGGCGGCTCGCGCAGGAGCCGCTGGAAGGGGACGCTCCCGATGAACCGCCCGGTGGGGGTGGAGGTCGGCGGCTGGACCACGAACACCTGGGCGGCCAGCTCCATGGGCCGGTCGGGCTGGCGGACGGTGGCTAGGGCCTCGGCCACGGTGGCCGAGCCGGGCAACACGATGGGCTCGGGCGTCATGAGCCCGCCGGCGGTGTCCTCGGCGTAGGTCAGGAGCCGGCGGAGGGGGTTCGAGTCCTCGGCCGGCATGGCGGCCAGCAGCCGCTGGCGCTCGGGCTCGCCCATCTCGCCCAGGAGGTCGGCGGCATCGTCGGGCTCCATCTCCTCGAGGACGTGGGCGGCTCGCTCCAGGTCGAGGCCGCCGATCAGCCGCAGCTGCTCGTCCTCGGGCAGCTCCTCGAGGAGGTCGGCCAGGCGATCGTCCTCCATCAGCTCGGCCAGGCGGCGGCGCTTGGCCGGCGGCAGGGCGCGGATGCGCTCGGCCGCATCGGACTGGTGCATGGCCCGCAGCTCGGCCACCTCGGCGTACTCCGGACCGGTGTCGAACGCGGCGGCCACGTCGCCCCACTCGACCACCCGGGTGCGCCGTCGGCGCAGCGGCCCCCGCACCCCGAGGGCCACGGCCACCACGAACCAGTAGCCGGTCTGGTTGGACTCCTCGATGGCCACGTCGACGACGAAGTCGTCGCCCACCTTGGTCCCGTGGATGTCGCCCATAGCCAGCTTCTCGCCGGCCCGCTGGTGGAAGGGCTGGACGTCGATCGTCCCGGACCGCAACCGCACCCCGTTGGCCTCGATCGAGCCGAGCCGGGCCTCGTTGACGAAGATCCGGCGACGCTCGACGGTGGTCACCAGACCCAGGACGCGAGCCGGTTCGACGCCCGAGGGCACCGCCACGACGTCGTCGACCCGCCCGATGGGGTGGCCCTCGGCGTCGAGCAACGGCAGGCGCACGAGGCGGGAGACGAAGATCGGACCGGTCACGCGGGCACGCTACCGCTCGTCCCCGCCCGGTCCGTGGCTCCGACCGGGGTCCTCAGTGCTGCTCCGGGCGATCCGATTCCTGGTCCTGGGGCGAGGAGGTGTCGAAGCCGCCGTGCTCGAGGTTCCGCATCAGCAGTTCGTAGAACCCGTCGGGAGCCAGCGGGGGCGAGAACCAGTAGCCCTGGCCCAGGTCGCAGCCGATGCCCTTGAGGGCGGCGAGCTGGTTGGGCTGCTCGATGCCCTCGGCCGTGGTGTGGACGCCGAGCCGTCCGCCGAGGGCCACGATGGCCTCCAGCACCGGGGTGGGCTCGACGCCGGTGATGCCGCCCACGAAGCTGCGGTCGACCTTGAGCACGTCGACCGGGAGGTCGTCGACGTAGCGGAGCGAGGAGTACCCGACGCCGAAGTCGTCCAGGGCGATCTGCACGCCCAGGTCCTTCAGTGCGGTCAACCGGCTCCGGTCGGTCTCCATGTGGTCGATGATGACCGTCTCGGTGATCTCCAGGGTCAGGTTGGAGGGGTCCAGCCCGAACTGGTTCACCACGTCGCGCACCGAGTCGACGATCGTCGCCTGCTCCAGCTGGCGGACGGAGAGGTTGACGCTCATCGACAGGGCGGCCTCGGGGGGCAGGGTCAGCTGCCAGCTCCGCAGCTGCTGGCACGCCTCCTCCAACACCCACTGGCCCAGCTGCACGATGAGCCCAGTCTCCTCGGCGATGCCGATGAACGCATCGGGCGCCAGGCGGCCCCGCCGCGGGTGGTCCCAGCGGACCAGGGCCTCGGCGCCGGTGATGCGGCCGGTCTGGAGGGACACGACGGGTTGGTACATCAGCGCCAGCTGGCCCGAGGTGATGGCGCGGGCCAGATCGGCCTTGAGCTCCAGTCGCTCGAAGGCACTGACGTGCATGGCCTCCTCGAACAGCTCGACCCGGTCCTTGCCCCGTTCCTTGGCCAGGTACATGGCCATGTCCGCGTTGCGCAGGACCACCTCGGCGGTCGTGCCCTCGGCGCCGACGGCGGCGATGCCGATGGAGGCGGTGATCAAGATCTCCCAGCCGTTGATGTCGAACGGCGTGCGCAGGTCGTGGAGGAGGTGCAGGGCCACGCCCACGGGACCGAGGTCGTCGCCGCCGGGCCGCACGAACACGGCGAACTCGTCGCCGCCCAGGCGGGCGGGCGTGGCGTCGGGCGGGAGGCCGGCCTCCAACCGTCGGGCCATGGCCACGAGGAGCTCGTCTCCGACGGCGTGTCCGAGGCTGTCGTTGACCGTCTTGAAGTCGTCGAGGTCGATGAACAGCACGCAGGCCAGGCTCTCGCCGTCCGACGCGCTCGTCTCGACCAGCTGGGTGAAGTGGGCCCGGTTGGCCAGCCCGGTCAGGGCGTCGTGGTGGGCTTGGTGGCGCAGTGTCGATTCCAGCTGCTTGCGCACGGTGACGTCGCGCGCGTTGAGCACGATGCCCTGGATCGCCGGGTCGTGGCGCAGGTCGCTGACGGTCACGTCGATCGCCCGGCGGGTGCCGTCGAGTGCGATGGCGGTCAGCTCGAGGCTCTGGGGCGTGGTCGGCCCGGCGCCGTCGCGGAGGGCGAGGGTGAGCTCGTTCTCGGCCTCGCCTCGTTGCTCGCTGGCGATGATGGCCGCCGCCGGGGTGTCGAGCAGCTGTTCGGGGCGGTACCCGAGGAGCTCGGTGACCGCGGGGGAGACGTAGGTGAAGCGGCCCCAGTCGTCGATGACGGCCACCACGTCGCTCACATTCTGGACCAGGGCTCGGAAGCGGGCCTCGCTGCGGAACAGTCGCAGCTCGGCGTCCTTGCGATCGCTGATCTCTCGGCAGTTGAGGACGATGCCTTCGATCTCCGAGTCGGCCTGGAGGTCGCGGGCGGCCAGCTCGAACCAGCGGGGCGTGTCGTCGACGTGACGCAGCCGGACCTCGACCGGCTTGCCGAAGGTGGTGGCGTCGGCCGCGTCGAGGAGACCTGACAGCAGGCCCTGGTCGTCGGGCAGCGGGAGCAGGAGGACCGAGCCCCCGATGAGGGACGCCTCGTCGCGCCCGAGCAGACGGCGACAGGCCGCGCTGACGAAGGACATCTCGCCGTCGGCGCGGACCACCACCACCAGGTCCGAGGAGTTCTCCACCAGGGCCTTGAACCGCCGCTCGCTCCGCGCCCGCTGCAGGGCCTCCGACAGCTCTGCGGTCTCGAGGGCAAGGGCTGTCGTCGTCGCCAGCGCGTCGAGGGCTTGGCGGACGACGAGCGGGACTGGTTCAGCCGCACTGATGACGAGGGTCCGACCCTCGGATCGGCTCCGGGTGAGGGGGACGATGTACGACCAGCAGTCTGGTGCCGCGGGCAGGTCGAGCGGGACTCCGATGATCTCGGTCGAGGGCTGGGTGCCTTCGGCCCCCCGTTGGCGTGGCCACCAGGGCGCCTCGGCCCGGTGCGCCTCGTGGCTCTGGGCCTCGGTCGCCCTTGGGCCCGTCGAGGCGCTGACCCGGATGACATCGTCCTCGAAGGCCAGGACCGAGGCCCTGATCAGAGGACTCGACCCGGTGAGCAGGATGGCCGCTTCGAGGACGGCATCGACCATGGCCAGCCGGTCCCGCGCCACCGCCAGGGCTGCGTTGGCCCGCCGGAGCGCCTGTTCCTGCGCGGTGGCCTGCTCCTGGCTGCGGAGGAGGTGGACGAGCCGGCCCAGGACCAACAGCGACATGAAGACCGAGCTGATGACGAAGACGAGGACGGTGGGGTCGCGGTCGAGCTCGAGCTGGATGGTGAGGATCGCAGGGTTGATCAGGAGGGCACCGACCAGCAGTGCGATCCGACGCCTGGTGAGCTTGACGCCGTAGCTGATCGCCGCCTCTGACACCTGATGCAGGTCCGGATGGAGCGCCGCGGCGCCGAAGAGCACGAAGATGAGCGGTGTTGCGACCTGGGCGGCCGTGTACTCCGGGCTCCCCACCACGCTCATCGTCGTCAGCACGTCCTGGATGAAGATGAGGAGGACCGAGCCCGCGAGCAACCGGTAGCAAAGGGTGCGGGCGCCCGGCCCGACGGCCAAACGAGTGATGTTGGCCACGAGGATCGTCGTGAGCAGGGCGTAACCCGAGTTGAGGGCGCGCTCGTCGACCGGCGTCGTCGCGTCGGTCACGTAGGGCCACAGCAGGACCGCCCACACGATCGTGGCCACGCCGACGGCGATGATCGAGCCGTCGATGATGGCGGCGCGGTCGCGGTCGGGAGCACGGAGGTGGCCCAGCAGGATGCTTCCGGCGATGAGCATCAGGTAGCCGGCCACCACAATGATGTCGGCGGGGGAGGGAGAGGGCCGGTCGACACCGGCCAGGGACCCGTGGATCGCCCGGACGAGTCCTCCGAGGAGAAACGCGACCGCAGCGCCGACGAAGAGGATCCAGGCCCGGCGCGCCGCCGGCTCGCTCGACTTGATCGTCCACACCCCGATGGCCACGGAGGCCCATCCGACCAGCTGGATCACGACCGCGAGCAGCAGCTCGGATCCGCTCGCGGCGGCCGCGAGCGAGATGACGGCGCCGATGACGAGGAATGGGAGCCATCGATCTCCGTGCATACACCTCCTCATCGACAACCCCCCTTCGACAGTAGGGGTCGCTGGCCGATCGGCTGGGCATTTCGGCCCATTTGGCCCCCGAGAGGCGGCTGAGCCGCGCGCCCAGTGAGGGGCTAGTCTCTCCCTCACGAAGGGTGTCGATGGCCACTGTGACTGAACCCAGTCGGAGCACCGCTCCCGGGGGCAGCACGCGTCGTCGGAAGCTGGAGCTCACCTGGGTGGTGGGCGTCGTTCTGTTCACCCTGGCCCGGTTCGGCGCCGCGTGGGGTGCTCTGGGAAACGAGGATCGGTGGGTGGTGTGGGTCTTCGGTGTCATCGACGTCGGCACGGCTGTGCCCTACGCGCTGGGGACGGCGCGGCTGGTGACCGGGCTGGTCGACCGGCGACTGCAGAGCGCAGCGCGGTGGGGTGTGGTGGCGGCGGGGTCCTTCCTCGCGCCGTACCTGTGGCTGGGCTGGGCCGGACGCGACGGCGACTTTCCGACCGTCGTGTACGTCGTGCTGCTCGTCTGCCTGGTGTGCTTCGGCGCGAACGCCGTGATCACCGTACGGAGACGGGTGCAGCGGGGCCGGTCGGAGGACGGCCTGGCCCCGACCTAGGAGCTGACTCCTCGCGCCGCATCCGGCCCATCGGAGGTGCGGTGTCGCTCGGGTCAACCTTCGATGTCGGAGCCCTGGGTCTCGACCGAGGCGTCCGCGCCTCCGACCCTTGGTAGACCCCATCTCTTCACCTCTCCGGGCTCGACGGCCTCGAGGGTCCATCGCCAGAAGTCCGGGTTCGTCGAGGCCATCGCCGCGTAGTGGTGGCCGGCGAGGGGCAGCCCGGCGGGGATTGGTGCGCCGCCCATGTCCTCGCGGCCGAGGCCGATGACGCTGAACGGCAGGTGGTAGGCGTCGACGAACACCTCGAGGAGCCATGCATCGACCAGGGCGACGACGGCCGTGGAGCCATGGCGGAAGGCATCGAGCCACCCGGCGCGGTAGAGGTGCTCGGTGACGCCGGTGCTGCGCACGTCGTTGCGCACCGTCAGGGAGGAGAGCTCGCAGACCGGGTCGGGATCCCGGAAGTCGGTGCGCGTGAACCGTCCGACGGGCAGGTCCGCGTACCGGCCGAAGATGGTGCGCACGACGCCGATCACCTGATCCTCGTCGTCGAACACGGCGTGGAACCGGGAGGCATCGGTCCATCGCGCCAGCTCCTCCACCCGGCGGCGGGGCGACTCATCGCAATATCCGACCTGCCGGTAGATGTCGTAGACGAAGGCTTCCAGCTGAACCCATCGGTCACCGCCTGTGACCGTCTCGAGCCGGTGCCGGGGGAGGAGGTCCGCCGGGCGACCGCTGGGGGTCCGTACAGGGATGTCCACGACGTGGTCACGGAGATCGATGACCTCGTCGGCCTCGGACCCGGTTGGAGGAGATGTTGTGGGCTCGTTCGGCCCGCGGTGGGTCACAGCGAAGACTCCTCGCGCGTCGGCGCCCATCGGCTCCCGAAGGTAGGGGGCCCACCGGGGCCAGGGCGCGGATGCTCAGGAGGTGACGGTCACGAGTCATCTGCTCAAAGCCCCAGCCCAGGGCCACCCCCGGTGCTCGGCGAGCGCCGCGCTACAGCACCTGGGGGAGGGTGAGCGACTCCGCCGGTGAGGGTTCCGCGAAGAGGTGGCCCTGGGCGTGGGTGCAGCCCAGCTGGGCCAGGGCCTCCATCTGGCTCTGGTCCTCGATGCCCTCGGCGATGACGTCGAGGCCGAGGGCTCGGCCCACGGCGATGACGGCCTCGACCACGGCCCGTCCGCCTGGCTCGCGCAGACGCCGGCCGATGGAGGGATCGATCTTCAGGAAGTGCACGGGCAGCGAGCGGAGGTGGGCCAGCGACGTGCTGCCGGTGCCGAAGTCGTCGATGCCCAGGCGCACCCCGAGGGCGGCGAGGGTCCGCAGCCCGTCGAGGGCGGCGCCGTCGGCCAGCAGCAGCGCGGGCTCGGGGACCTCCAGGTGGATGCGTCCCGGGGCCAGGTCGGTGGCGGTGAGGGCGGCGCTCACCCGCTCCAGCAACGAGTCGCTCTCCAGCTCGGCTCCGCTGAGGTTGAGGAACACGCCGAGGGGTCCGATGCTGGCCGCATCCCAACCGATCATCTGGTCGAGGGTCTGGTCGAGCACCCAGCCGGCCAGGTCGACGAGCAGCTCCGAGTCGGTGACCCCCTCGAGGATGCGGCCCGGGGGGAGCGTGCCCGAGACGGGGTCGTTCACCCGCAGCAGGGCCTCGGTGCCGATGGCCCGCCCGGTGCGCAGGTCGATCACCGGCTGGTGGTGTAGGCGGAGGCTGTCGGTGTCGAGGGCGAGGCGGAGGGCATCCGAGCGCGGGGAGCGCTCGGCGCCGCCGGAGCCCACGGTGACCTCGTGGCGGTCGCGGCCGGTCGACTTGGCCCGGTACATGGCCAGGTCGGCGTCGCGCAGGAGGGCGTCGGCGGTGGTGTGCTCGGCGCCGGCCAGCACGATGCCCACCGAGGCGGTGACGGCGAGGGTGTGGGGCCCGACGGTGACCGGCTCGGCGACCGCGGCCCGCACCTTGCGGGCCAGGGAGTCCGCCCCGGCCTCGTCGGCCACCCGGGCGGCCAGGATCACGAACTCGTCGCCGCCCAGTCGGACGACCGTGTCGTCGCCGCGGACGACCTGGCGCAGACGACGTGCCGTCTCGACCAGCAGCGCATCGCCGACCCCGTGGCCGTGGGTGTCGTTGGTCCACTTGAAGTGGTCCAGGTCGATGAACATGAGCGCGACCGGCGAGTGGTGGCGCAGGTCGATCGCCCGCTCGAGCCGCTCGCGGAGCAGGAGCCGGTTGCCGAGGCCGGTCAGCGGATCGTGCAGCGTCTGGTGGAGGAGCTTCTCCTCGGTGTGGCGCTGGGCGGTGATGTCGTTGACCTGGGCGATGCCGAAGGGGCTCGACCGGTCCACCGAGGTCACGGCGGCGACGGAGAGCTCCACGACGCCCTGGCTGCCGTCGCGCCGTCGGAGCCGGCACTCCACCCGGGCCCGTCCGCCGAGGGCGATCTCGGTCAGGACCCCGTCGAGCAGGCCCCAGTCCTCGGGCGGCGCCAGGTCGGCCAGCCGGATCGGATCCGCGTCGATCGCGCCGAGGTCCAGCAGTTCGCGCAGCTCGGAGTTGGCCTCGCGCACCGTGCCGTCCTGCTCGATCACGGCCATGGGCGTGGGGGCGTGGATGAACGCCGATCGCAGAGCGTCGACGGTGTCGCGGTCCTGGTTCTCGGCCCGGCGCCGGTTGGTGACGTCGCGCACCTCGACGTCGGCCTCGGTGTCGCGCCCGCCGACGCGCACCGCGTCCACCTGGATCCGCGCCCGCCAGGTGGGTCCGGCCCCGTGGTGGCCGGCACGGTCCTCGGCCGCGGGAGTCGATGGGGCCGCGCCGTCGCCGGCCTCGCCCTCGCCCTCCCGGAGGGAGGCGACCACCTGCACCTCGTGCTCGAAGCCACCGAGGTCGCCGTGGAGGACCGCCTCCAGCAGGGCCTCCAGCGGGAGCCGGTCCTCAGGTTCGACCAGGGCGGCCAGCGACAGGCCCAGCATCTCGTCTGGTTCCGAGTGCAGCAGACGGGCCAGGGCCGGGTTGGCGGCGCTGATGAGGCCGTCGGCGTCGACCCGGGCTCGCCCGGCCGGCGCCTGGTGGAACGCGATGCTGGCCCGGTGCGCGGCGCGGGCCAGGTCGCCGGCGTGGGCGTGGAGGTCGGTGATCAGGAGCAGCCGGCCGTGGTCCGTCGGCGGCGCGTCGGCGATGGACGTGGGATCGGGTCGGAGGTCGAGGCCGGCGACCGTGGTCCACCGCTCGGGCCCGCCGTCGGCGGGCCGGATGCGCACGCCGTCGGCGCTGTCGGCCGCGTCCCGGGCCACGGCCATCACCCGGCCGCGATCCTCCTCGGCCACCGCGGCGGTGAGTCCCTGGGCGACCAGCTGGCGGGCCGCGAGTCCGGTCAGCTCGGCCAGGGCGGGGCTCACCGACGACGTCCGACCGTCGGGCTCGATCACACAGGCGGCCACCCCGGCCAGGGCGGCTCGGCGGCCGTCGGGGAACACCGCCAGCAGGTCGTCGCCCGGATGGGGATCGACCCGCTCGCCGCCGCCCCGGACCAGCACCTCGACGTGGGCCGGATCCCCCCGGACGGTGAGCAGGGCGTGACCGCCGCCGGGCAGCGGGAGGGCCACCTGGGCGTCGACCGGCCGGGACAGGTCGCCGACGAGGGCCCGCACCGGGGGCTGGGCCGCGGGGGGGAGGTGGGCCAGGCCGACGATGGCGTGGCCGGGGTCCTCGGGGTCCTCGGGGTCGTCGTCCTCGGCGTCGGTCCCGCGCGCGAGGGTGTGGGCCCGACAGACGACCCAACGGCCGTCCCAGAGGTCGGAGGATCCGGTCACGTGGACCTCGCTGCTGACATGTGGCCCTTCGCCCACCGAGCGAGGCTATGGCGCGCCGCAGCCGGTTCCGGGGATGATCGCCGGCAGATCGGGCGAGCGAGAGGCACAGGGGTCATGAGATGCGAGGAGCTGGCACAGGTCGCGAGGAAGACCCTGCCCGTCCCCGTCAGTCTGGCACACATCAACACCCTCCGTGCTCAGAACTGGTCTACCATCTCTCTCCGTGGTCGACCTGGGCGACGGCCCGAGAGACCGGTCGGGTGGTCCCCGGGGGCTTCGCCGAGGAGGGCTTCGTGCACCTGACCATCGGCCTGGACCAGCTCCTCGTCCCGGCCAATGCCTACTACCGCGACGACCCCCGGCCCCACGTCGCGTTGACCGTCGACCTGACCCTGGTCACCGACGAGGTCCGCTTCGACGCCCACCCCGAGCTCTACCCCCACCTGTACGGCCCGCTCCCCGTCGCCGCAGTGCGGGAGGTGCGGGCCGCCGTTCGCGACGCCGACGGCACCTTCACCGGCTGGGGCGAGCCGGTGGCGCCCTGAGGGGTCGTCTCTGCCGCTGTGCCGATC
>JBBSME010000069.1:0-16462 GCA_038233335.1 Acidimicrobiales bacterium
AACGACGCCGAGTCGACATCGGCCCCGGCCAGGGTGGCGGCGGTGAAGGCAGGGGGACCGCCTTCAGCGGAGGTGGCGCCGCCGGCGGCGTCGTCGGAGCTGCCCCCGTCGGAGCTGCCCCCGCAGGCAGCCACCAGGAAGGCGAGCGCGGCGAGCGCGACGAGCAGGCGATGTCGAGTCGTGACCATGTGCCGGCAACCCTGGCACACCCTGCACCATTCCCGACGTCGCCCATCGATCGGCCGAGGTCACCCGTCGATCGGATGGCCGGGACCCTCAGTGGAGCATCCGCAGGCCGAAGAAGCCTGCCGTGAGCAGGACCACGCCGCTGACGAAGAGCAGCCCCTCCCGCGACCGGCGGACGAGGACCGCCGCGATCACCCCCACGACCACCAGGCCGACGACCTGGGCCAGGACCCCGGCGTCGGTGCGGGGCAGGAGGAGGTCGCGGATCAGGCCCGCGAACACTGCGACCTCCGGTCGAGGGCGCTCATGGCCTTGGGTGCGCTCATGATGTCGAGCATTCGGCCATGGTGCGCAGGGACGACTGCATCCGAGCTGTGGCCCGAGCCTTCTCCCGGCACCCGGAGCACTCGACCAGGTGGGTGGCGATGCGCGGGGCCCTGGACAGGTCGAGCTCTCCGTCGAGGTAGGCGTCGAGCGCGGCGCGGGGGTGGCGCATCCAGGGCATGGTCTAACAACCCGCTAAACTCTGGCGAGATTCCGAGCCCGGGAATCGTCGGAGGGGGCGGCGGGTTCCACTGTCCGTGGAGGACACCGAGACACCCGCGCCCGTCGACGCGGAGGAGGCCTTCGCCCGGTACGTGCTGCCCGAGGTGGAGGTGCTGTACCGGGTGGCTCGCTCTCTGACCCGGCACGATGCCGATGCCGAGGACCTGGTGCAGGACACCATGCTGCGGGCGTTCCGCTCCATCGAGCGCTTCGACGGGCGCTACCCCCGGGCGTGGCTCCTGACCATCATGCGCAACGCCCAGATCAACCGGGTGCGCCGCCGCCGGCCCGGCCTGCTGAACGACCCAGACTCCGTCGAGGTGACCGCGGATCCGGCCGACGGGCCGGAGGCGCTGGTGGTCGACCGGGAGTTCGACGCCACCGTCGAATCGGCCTACCAGGCGCTGCCCGAGAAGTTCCGGGGGGTCATCGGCCTGGTCGACCTGGCCGGGTTGTCCTACCAGGAGGCCGCCGACGTGTTGGAGATCCCGCAGGGCACCGTGATGAGCCGCCTGCACCGTGGCCGGACCCGCATCCGGGAAGCGCTGACCGCCGCCGGCGACCCGAGAGGAGTGACGTCATGAAGATCCTCGACCGCCTCCGAGGCCGACCCGAGCGGCTCTCGTGCCACCAGGTCGCCGAGGTCCTGCAGACCTACCTCGACGCCGAGCTCGACGAGGCCACCGTCCGCAAGGTCGCCGCCCACCTCGACGAGTGCCGCCGCTGTGGGCTGGAGGCCGAGACCTACGAGGCCCTCAAGCTCTCGCTTCGCCGCCGTCCGACCACCTTCGACGAGGAGCCGGTGGCCCGCCTGCGGGCCTTCGGCGAGCAGCTGGCCCGCGGCGAGCTGGACCCGGACCACATCTCCGCGCCCTGAGCCCGTGGCCGAGCCCATCGACGTCGATCCGGCATCGTCAGAGCGGCCGGCTTCCGCTTCGTCACCCGCCCCCGCCCCGGCCTCCTCTTCCCCGGCTGACCAGAACCACCCGGGCCTTCGCCGTGGGCGTCGGTCGGGCCCTAGATGCGGCGACGTCAGGTCGGGCTGTCGACCGGAAGTCGGATACTTGTTCACTCGCGCTCAGGCGGCTGCTTGCATCCTGGCCTGCTCGGCAGGGCTGGCTCGTTCGGCCAGCTGGTCCAGCTTGGTCAAGGCCGGGAAGAGGGCCCCGAGGAACCGGTTCTGCAGCTCGCTCACCGTGGCCGGGTCCTGGTCGGGGAGTGAGTGGATCAGGTTCAGACGGGATGCGTCGACGAAGGCCTGCACGTCTGCCGCCTCGAGCCACCCGACCTCGGTACGCATCCCGACCAAGATGGCCCGTAGGTAGTCGAAGGGAGTGTGGGGCCACGGGTTCGGTGGGCAGAGCGTGTTCTTCTCTTGCGTGGTCCGCGGGGTTGACTCGACGTACCCGAGGAGTGCACCCGACAGCGAGATGCTGACCCGCGTGACCCCCTGCAGGGTGATGGTGTCATCGGAGAAGATCGGCTTCGGAGGCTTGTCGCTGAGCCCTGCGGATGCGCAGTGGACGTGCAGGCGATCTGCGCCGGTCGGGATCGATCCCTGCTCGAGGACGATCTCGTCGACGTCGATGCGCTCGACGTGACCCATGCGGACGATGTTCGAGACACGGCGGAGCTGCTCGAGCTCGCCGAGGCTCAGGGTTGCGCCCCGCATCATGCCGGGCTGCACGGTCGTGTCGGTGCGGAGCATGAGCCCCGCCGCCTCCAACCGCTCGTAGATCTCCTCGACCGAGTCGCTCTCGGCCACCGCCTCGACCGTGAGGACGACACCCTCGAAGGTGGGCAGGGCGCCGGCGCCTGGTTGGAAGAAGGCGCGGTTGAGCACCCAGGAGTCGCGGGGGCGGACCCATCTGATGCTGTCAGGCGACGTTCCCCGGTCGAGGAGCCAGCAGATCGCGTCCAGCGCCGTCTTGCCACCCCCGATGATGTCGTAACCGCCCGGTGGTTCGTCGACGGCGGTCAGCTCGCCGACGGGCACGCATCGGACACCATCGGCGACCGCGAACGGCGGCGGGTCGGTACCCGGCACGCGAGAGGCCATGTAGGTGGCGTCGACCACGGCGCGGTGCACCGTCACATCTGTCAACTGATCGGTGAGCCGGGACCGGAACCGTCGGTCACCGAGGTACTCCGACATCGGGAAGAAGCGGACCCGGCCCGAGGCCAGCAACCGGTGGCGCAGAACCTCGTCGTAGTAGCCGCTGATCTCAGACCCGCTCGCCCGCTCCGCGAAGCCGGCCTCATCACCGTCGCGCTCGAGACGATCCTGCCCCAGCGGAGTCGAGCCCACCCCGTAGAACGCCGAGGCTTGGTGGAGCTGTACGAACGGGTAGGCATCGAGCCAATGACCGCCGGCCCGGTGGCGACGGTCGATCATCACCACGTCGGCATCCGAGTGCTGGATCAGCGTGTCGACGAAGGCCATCCCGTTCGCTCCGGCCCCCACGACCAGGTAGTCGGTCTCGAGGTTCGCATGTTGGCTCACGTCCAGTTCTCCCTTTGCGGTGTTCGTTGCTCGATCGATGGAGCTTCCACCGAGTGTTCGAGAGGATGTGCGATGGTCACTAGCACTACCCCCACCGCTGGGGATCGTCGGGGTCGATGCCGAGGCAGAGCTTGGCCACGAGCTCGTGGGCGAGGAACGTGTTTCCGGGGTGGAAGCGTCCCATGCGAACGTCGCGGAAGATCTGCTCGAGCCGGTTCCGCTTGAACACGCCGGATCCACCGGAGAGATCGAGTGCCCGGTCGACGATGTCGAACGACTCGGTGATCACCCGGTAGCGGGTACCGATCAGCCGTACGGGCCAGTCGGCGTGGTCGATCCCGGCGGCCCAATCGCTGGTGGTGCGGTCGAGCAGGGCCTCACTGGCATCGAGGGCCATGCGCATCTCCGACACGTTGTGCTGGACCTCGGGGTGATGGGCCATGGAGCGGGTGAGGGCAACCGAGGACCGGTTCGGAAGCTTGTCCAGGGTGATGTCGTAGGCCCGGCGCGCCGCACCGTGGTACACGGATGCGAAGCCGAGCAGCGCCCAGGCGAACACGGCGACGTGGAACATGTCGGCGCCGGCGAAGCCGGGGGCACAGACCCGCACGACAATGTCGTCAGGGACGACAGCGTCGGTCAGCACGGTGTCGTGGCTCTGGGTCGCCCGCATCCCCAGGGTGTCCCACGTCTCGACGATCTCCACCCCGGAGGTGTCGCGGCGGAAGAAGCCGTGCACAATCTTGGGTGCCGCGGGATCGGTGGTGTCCATGGCGTGGAACCCGGCGTAGTCCCACACCGGAGACAGGCTGCCGAAGATCTTGTGGCCGTTGATCTTCCAGCCGCCGTCGACCTTCTCGGCCGCGGCGGAGGACAGCAGGAGCGGGATGTCGTTGCCGGGTTCCCCGTGGATGGCGGCGAAGACCTTGCCGGCACCAGCCTCCTCCAGGATGAAGCGCGCCGAATCGTCGCCGCCACGAGCCATGTCGGCGGCGACACCGGTCCAGTAGATGTGCATGTTCACGGCGACGGCCGTCGCCGGGGCCACGTAGGCGAGACGGCGCAGGGCCTGGCTCACCTGGTCGAGGCGCAGCCCCGAACCGCCGAACTCCTCAGGCACTGCGATGTTCAGGAAACCCGAGGCCTTGAGCTCCTCGAAGTCCTCGGTGAAGAAGGTGTTCTCGCGGTCATAGGTGGGTGCCCGCTCGTCGGCACGGGCGAGCAGATCATCGGGAAGGAGACGGTCGATGATCTCCATGGCTTCGGGCGCGCTCGTAGAAGGGGTGATGGTCATGGCTGTTGCTCCTTGGGTTGGGTGGGTCAGCTGGCCGGCGACGGGAACTGGTCGCTCATGGGGCCGAACTCGGCGACCGGGACGATGACGTCGGCGGGGATGCCCAGGCGGGCGGCGGCCTCTTTCAGCGATTCCGGGTTCGGTGCCTCGTAGAGGCAATAGGTCTTGCGCTTGTCCGCGGAGAGGAACGAGAAGATCCACTTCACACCGACCTCGTCGTTCACCGACTTGATGCCCGCCTCATCGAGAACATCGGGGTCGACGTCGGCGAGAAAGTTCCGCTCGATCACATACAGGCCCATGCTGTTCCTCGGTTCGTTCGGCGTCGGAGGTCACGGTACGGAACCGGAGCGGACCCGTCATGACCGGAACCGACTGTTTGGCTGCGCCGTCGCGGGTTCGGGCCTATAGTCAAGTTTGACTATCGGTCCTCCCCGCGGACCGAGGACGTGGGCTTTGCCATGGGCCAGACCGGGACGGCAACCGCGACGGTGCTCTTCACCGACCTGGTGGACAGCACGCGCCACCGCACCAGCCTCGGTGAGGTCGAGGCCGATCGCCTGTTAAGGGCCCACGAGCATCAGCTCCGGGCGATCGTCGCCAGCCATGCCGGGCGCGTGCTCAAGACGGCCGGCGACGGCATCATGGCTGTGTTCGACTCCGCCTCCGACGGGGTCGCGTCCGCGGTCGCTCTCCAGCAGGGCGTTCACGCCGAGACCCCCGATCTCCACATCAGGATCGGCGTGGCTGCCGGCGACGTCAGCTGGGAGGCCGACGACTGCTTCGGGCTGCCGGTGGTCACCGCGGCACGGCTCGAGTCGGCAGCCGACCCCGGCGAGATCCTCGTCTCCGCGGTCGTGCGCCTCATGGCCGGTGATCGTGCTGGTGTCACCTACCAGTCCAAGCCGCCCTTGGATCTCAAGGGCCTTACCGGTCCGACCGAGGCGTTCTCGGTCGGGTGGATGCCGGCCGCGCCGACCACGGTTGGATGGAGCTTTCCCTTCACCCTGTCGACCGCGGCCGCTCGGCCCTTCGTCGGCCGCGATGACGAGATCGCGACCTTGCGCCGGTGCTGGTCGGATTCGCGTGGTGGCGGGTGTGGCTTCGTCCTGATCGGCGGGGATGCCGGTGCGGGCAAGACCCGCCTGGCCACGCAGTTGGCCCTGGAGAGCCATGGCGACGGTGCCATGGTCCTAAGCGGTGTGTGCGACAGCGATCTCTCGCTGCCTTACCAGCCCTGGGTCATGGCCCTCCACCAACTCGTGGCCCAGCTGCCCGACGCCGAACTCGATGCCCTGCGTCCACACTTGAGCCACCTCGCCGTCCTCGTTCCCCAGATCGACCAGCTGGTGGCCGGCCTGACCCGGCCGGAGCCCGCTGACCCCGAGGCCGAGCGCCACCGGGTGTTCACCGCCATCGGGGCTGTGCTGACCGCCGGTGCCGCCCTGGCCCCGATCGCCCTCGTGCTCGACGACCTCCACTGGGCTGGTCATCAAACGCTGGCCGTGCTGCGCTACCTGGCCAGAACCGAGCCGGTGCCCGGCCTGCTGGTGGTGGGAACCTTCCGCGACGGCGGAGACGAGGTGGGCGACGCGTTGGCCGAAGCGCTGGCCGACCTCCGTCGGGTCGAATGGGTGACCAGGGTCAGGTTGCTGGGCTTGACCCCGGAGGCCGTCCTCGAGTTCATGTCCGGTCGGGCCGACGACCTCCACGGTGACCTGGCCCGACTGGCGGCCACCGTGACGGAGCGGACTGGGGGAAACCCGTTCTTCGTGGCCGAGCTCTGCGATCACCTCGCTCGTTCGCAGGGCGACGGTGAGGGCGTGCCCGAGAGCATCATGGAGACGGTCGCGGTGCGGTTGCAGCGCCTGTCAGCGGAGGCGCAGAAGCTCGCTCAGCTGATCGCGGTGGCCGCCACCCGCGTCGAGCTGGCGGTGGTCACCGATGCTTCGGGCCAACCGATGCCGCTGGTCGCATCGGCCCTCGATGAGCTGCTGCGCACCGGACTGGTCGAAGAACTTGCCGGGCCCCTTCCCACGTATCAGTACGCTCACGCCCTGCTTCGCGATGCCGTCGTCGAGTCGCTCCCGGGTTTGCTGCGATCGACCCTCCACCTCGAGGTGGCCGTCGCGCTCGAACGGGTCCACGAGGCCGATCGACGGCTCGTCCTCGCTGGGCTCACGCGGCACTTTGCCGCCGCCGCCTCGGTCGGGGGCCGAGACAAGGCGGTGTACTACGGCCGTCGAGCAGCCGCCCAGGCCCGGCGAACGTCGGCCTACGACGAGGCGATCTCGTTGCTGCGGGTGGCGCTCGTCATCGTCTCCGACGGAAGCGCCGAGCGGGCCGCGCTCCTCGTTGACCTGGTCGACCTGTTGCAGCGCTCGGGTCGGCTGCTCGACGCGACTGCCGCGGCCCGCGAGGCCTACGAGACGGCGTCGCTCGCTGGTGATCTGGCCCTTCGGGCCGAGGCCGCCATGAGCTTCGAGAAGTCGGCCCACCTGGCCCACATCCCGATCGACGACCGCGCGTCGGTGCCGGCGATGCTCGTGGAGGTCCTCGGCGATCTCACTCAGGGGGACCCATCGCTGCGCGCCCGGCTCCTCGCCTCACTGGCGAGAGCCAAGGCCCTCGTCGGCGATCCCGACGCGCCCGCGTTGGCTCGTCGAGCAGTGGCTGCGGCCCGGCTGGTCGACGAGCCCGAGGCCATCAGCCTCGCCTTGGAGGTGGGGACGATCGCGGCGATCGATCCGGAGGAGAAGATCGAGCTGAGCATCGAGCTGGAACAGATCACAGCGAAGACAGGCAATGCATGGCGGTCGATGTGGGCCACCGGGAGCCGGGTGGCCGGTTGCCTCGAGCTCGGTCTCCTCGACGAGGCCCGGCAGGTTCTCGCCCGTCACGAGGTCACTGCTGAGACCCTCCAGTTCCCGTTGTTCCGATTCCAGTCCCACATCCTGAGCGCCGCGCTGGCTCTGGCCGAGGGCCGCTTCGAGGAGGCGGAGGCGGCGGTGGAGGTGGCCGCTGAGCTCGAACTGGCCGACGATGATCTGCCTCAGAGCGGCGTGTACGGCTTGTTGATGTTCATGATCCGGCGCGAGCAGGGCCGCCTCGATGAGATGCGCCCGGTGCTCCGCATGCTCAGCCAGGACAACGACAACGCGGGGGTCTGGGGTCCGGGTCTTGCTCTGGCCTATGCCGAGCTGGACATGACCGATGACGCCAACGCCGCCTTCGACCGCCTGGCACGGGACCGGTTCGCCAGCATCACCCGCGATCGCCTCTGGCCTGTGGCGTTGAGCTTCCTGGCCGAAACCGCCATGTTGCTCAGCCGGGTCGACGAGGCCGGCACCCTTTACGAGGAGCTTTCTTCGTTCGCGGGGCGGACGTTGATGGCGGGGTACACCGTCTCGGCTGGCCCCACCGACCGCCTTCGAGCCGGCCTGGCCCAACTCGACCACCGCCCCGCCGACGCCGATGCCCACATCGCCGATGCGCTCGCCCTGGCCGAGCGGAGCGGGTCACCGGTCTGGGCCTCGCATGTGGAAGCGACCTGGGCCTGGATCCTCGCCCAGCGCAACGAGGGCGACGGCAGCGCCGAAAGCCACATCGAGCGAGCGAGAGCCCTGGCATCCGCATCCGGAACGGCCGACATCGTCGACCGGCTCCTGCCGTCCAACGGTTCCGCTGATCCCGTCGTCACGCTGCCTGATGGCCTCTCGACCCGCGAGGCCCAGGTCCTCGTCCTTGTGGCCGCTGGACGCTCAAACCGCGCCATCGCCGAAGAACTGTTCATCAGCCCCAACACCGCGGCCAACCACGTTCGCTCCATCTTGCAGAAGACCGCCTCCGCCAACCGGACCGAGGCGGCTGCCTATGCCGTCCGCCACGACCTTTGCGCCCCAAGCTGACCACCACGCCCATGGCCCGGGATCGCCAACGACAACATCGTCCGATCACACCACCGCATCCGACGTGGTCCGCGATGCGCTTCGGCGCTCCCTCAAGGTGAGCTGACGACCGCCCCCGAAGGCGAGCGCGGCCGTCTCCGGCGGCGCTGCGGGTTGCGGCGAAATCCCGGGACGCACGACAGAATGCGTTCCGTGGCACAAGCAGAGTTGCTCTGGGCGGAGCTCGATGTGGCGTGGCAAGCGGCCTTCGCAATGGCCTGGGAGGCTGCTGCGACCGGCAACATCGGGGTCGGCGCGGTGGTCAGCGACGAGGCCGGGGCCATCGTGACCGCCGCCCGGAACCGAGTCTCCGACCGCGACGCCCCGTCTGGTCAAATCGCCGGGTCGAGCCTCGCTCACGCGGAGATCAACGTCCTTGCCCGTCTCCCCTACCGCTCGGAGCGGACGCTCACCCTCACGACGACCGTGCGACCCTGCCTGCAGTGCGCGGCGGCAATACGGATGGCACCCATCGCGACCGTTCGCGTCGCGGGCGACGATCCGCTGTGGCGCGGCTGCGACGACTTCACCGGGCTGAGCGACCGATTGGCGCGTCGCGGTCGAGTCCCATCGACCGGACCGAGGCGAGACGAGATCGCCACGTTCGCCACCCTCATCGCCCGCGCCGGTCCGAGCCTGATCCCCCACGTCGAGGAGGAGCTGCTCGGTCTTGGCGAGGCACCGATCATCGAGCTCGTGCAGAGGATCGAGGGCGACGGCACCCTCGCCGAGCTTCTGAGAGGCCCAGTCGACAAGGCGTTCGCCCACCTCTGGCCGCACCTCGTCGATGCGACCCCTGCGCACCGGGGAGGTGATCCGGCCGGTCGCGGCGGACCGAACCGGTCCTCCCGCTTGCCGCGTCCCGAACCCGACCCTTCTGATCCGTAGTCGGTCCCGACGGGTCCGTCTGATGGTGTCGAGTGCTGTTCTACCAGGTCAGGTGGGGTGCGCGGTCCGGCACGTGCTGCCAGGATCCGGCCCGATATCGCCCCGTAGATTGCCAAAGGGATGGCCAAGACCTTGGGTCTCATCGGATCGGCAAGTCCCGAACGGCGAGGCGCGTTGGACTCATCGAGACGATGGCTCCTCGATCGAGATCGTCGGCGACCTGCGGGAGGTTGGCGACTAGCAGCTCGATGTGGTCATCGGGCGGCAGCTCGGCCACGCCGCGCACGTGGACCACCGATGGGTTCGTCGTCCGACGCATGGCGAGCAGCGTCCCGAAGTCGCTGTCCGCAGTCACGACGGTGAGCCCGTCAGCGGCGGCGCGGTCGAAGATGACCTCATCGGATGCCGTCACGAGGTCGAGGTCGACGACGTGCACGGCGTCGAACCCGCCGGCTCGTAGTGCCTCAGCCACTCGCGGCGACAGGTTGGCGTCGAGGAGGAGCTTCATGCCGGTCGTGCGACTGGCACCTCACGCTCGTTCGCCAACGCGGCGGCATACTCCAGCGCGCCGAGCACGTCGTCCCGCTCCAGGTAGGGGTAGTCCTTCAGCACCTCGTCGACGGATCGGCCGGCGGCGAGCTGCCCGATCACCATGCCTACCGTGACCCGCGTGTCACGGATGGTGGGAAGACCGCCCATTCGCTCCGGGTCGACGGCGATGCGATCGAAGGCCACGGGCCAAGTCTACGACGACATGCACCCCAGTGTCCGGGGCAATGCCCGGCACCATGTCGAGGACGTCGGCGCTGATGACCCCTCATCGCCCTCGCCATGCTCAGCCTCGGCAGCCACCCCCCAACCCTCCCCGGCCGAACATGACCCACGGATCAGATCGGAGGGCCAGCCATGTGCTCAACGCAAGAGTCGGAACTGACGTTCCGCACTTCTCGGGGGCGTTATCGGCCCCCACCGTCAATGACCATGCCCACCACCCGCACCATCCCCGTCGACGAGGCGAAGGCCGCCGATGCCACCATCACCGACGCCGAGTGGGCACAGACCGACAGTGCACACGAGCGGTTCAGGACCCTGCTCGAAACCAAGCCACGGGCCAAGGCCCGACACGATGCGGTGCTGACGGAGATCAACGGCCGTCAGGCCACCCTCCGCCGCCTCCGAGAAGCACGGGCCCTCACCCAGTCGACGGTCGGCGACCTGCTCGACATGGACCAATCCGAGGTCTCTCGCCTCAGCGGCGAAGCAATTCGTCCAGGCCACTGGCGGCGAGCTGCACATCGTCGTGAACTATCCCGACGGCGGTCCGGTCGAACTCCTCGTTGGGGACGAGGAGGGTCGATGGTCCCAGACCTGACCGCTTGCGCTGGGCCTAGGTGGAGGTCCCGCCGGACCACCGGCCGCCCCGACGGCCAAGGCCCCGACGGCGCACGCGCCCACCCTCGGTCTGACCTCTTTAGTAGCATTTAGTGTCTAAGTGCTACTAACGTGCAAGGTCGATGACGAATGGGACCAATCGGAATCGGAGCGAGGCGTCGGCCTGGCCGGCGCTCGACTACGAGACCGTCCCATGGGCACTGCCGGACGACGGCTCGATCCCGCGGAGCCGTTCGGCCGCGCACAGGGGGCCGTATGAGGCGGCCGTCCCGCCGCGCATCGCCGCGCTTCCCATCCCGCTGACCACCGAGACCCTCGCCCTGGCCGATGAGGCGTCGGCCGAGATCGCACGGTTCGACGCCGAGCTCGGCGCCGACATCACCCCCTACGCGCCGCTGCTCCTCCGCTCCGAGTCGGCTGCGTCGTCGAGGATCGAGAACCTCACCGCGTCAGCCAGGGCCATCGCCCTGGCCGAGCTCGGCGACCCCACCAAGCGCAACGGCGCCATCATCGTGGCCAACACGCGGGCCATGCAGACCGCGGTGGCGCTGGCCGAGGACCTCGACGAGCAAGCGATCCTCGACATGCAGGCCGTGCTCCTCGGCGCCTCGCATCCACGATGGGTCGGTCGGTGGCGCCAGGAGCAGGTCTGGATCGGCGGCAGCAGCTACGGGCCGCACGGTGCGACCTTCGTGCCTCCCCACCACGAGCGCGTCCCGGAGGCAATGGCGGACCTGGTCGCGTTCATGCGTCGCGATGACCTCCCGGCTCTCGTCCAAGCGTCCATCGCCCACGCGCAGTTCGAGACGATCCACCCCTTCCCGGACGGCAACGGCAGGACGGGCCGAGCCCTCATTCACTCACTGCTGCGGGCCAAGCGACTCACGCGTGCAGTCACGGTCCCCGTCTCGGCAGGCCTGCTCACCGACACGGCCGCCTACTTCGACTCACTCAAGGCCTACCGAGAGGGGGACCCGTCGAGCATCGTCGGGCTGATCTCCGAGGCGTCGTTCCGGGCGGTGGCCAACGGCCGGAAGCTGGCATTGGACCTCACGACGATCCGGGCGCGGTGGGCGGAGGCCATCACGGTGCGGCGAGGCGCGGCGGCCCACGCGCTCGGCGACCTGCTGGTGCGCCAGCCCGTCGTGGACTCTCCCCTCGTGCAGCGGGAGCTCGGGGTCGCGGCATCGAACGCCAACACGGCCATCGGCCACCTGGACGAGAAGGGCATCCTCACCGAGGTGTCGGGCAACCACCGCAACCGGAAGTGGGCGGCCCCGGCGGTCCTCGACGCCCTCGACCAGTTCGCCCTCCGCGCCGGCCGACGGTCCGGCCACAGCTGAACCGGACGCCCTTCTGGTCGCTGAGCGCGCTGGTTCCGGCGCGCCCGACGACCAGACGCGCGCCATCTTGTGGCGGCGTCGGAATGGGGGCGGGGCCGGGCCGGGTTCCCTTCGCATGGCACTTCCTCGTCGGCTCCTCGTTCTCTCGGTCGCGTCGGTCCTGGTGGTGGCGGCCTGTTCCTCCGACGACGTCGACACCACCGGGACCGCGCCAGACGGGAGCGAGGTCACGCCCGTGACGGTCGAGCAGGTGGCCGAGTCGCCCGAGGAGGACGGGCCCTCCGCCCTGGACGACATGACCGCGGCCGGCCTGCCCGAGCCGCTGGTCGACCCGTCCGAGATCCGCTCCGGCGGTCCCCCGCCCGACGGCATCCCGCCGATCGACGAGCCCAAGTTCCTGGCCACCGACGAGGTCGACTTCCTCGACGACCGCGAGCCGGTGCTGGCCCTGGAGATCGAGGGCGAGGCCCGGGCCTACCCCGTCCAGGTGCTGATCTGGCACGAAATCGTCAACGACACCGTCGCCGGCGTCCCGGTGGCGGTCACCTACTGCCCGCTGTGCAACACGGCCATCGCCGTCGACCGGCGGGTCGACGACAGGGTCCTCTCCTTCGGCACCTCCGGCAGCCTCTACCAGTCGTCGCTGGTGATGTACGACCGCCAGACCGAGTCGCTCTGGAGCCACATCACCACCGAGGCCATCGCCGGCGTCCTCACCGGGACCGAGCTGGAGACCTTCCTCGTCCAGACGGTGGCCTGGGGCGACTGGCGCGACGCCAACCCCGACGCCCTCGTCCTCTCCCGCGACACCGGCGCCAACCGGAGCTATGGCACCAACCCCTACCCCGGCTACGACGACGTGGGCAGCTCGCCGTTCGCCTTCGACGGCGAGGTCGACGACCGGCTCGAGGCCAAGGAGCGGGTCGTGGGCCTGAGCCAGGGCGAGACGCCCACCGCCATCCGGCTCGATCCGCTCCTCGACGACGGGGTGATCGCCACCGACCTCGACGGCGAGCCCATCGTGGCCTGGGCCCTGCCCGGCACGACCTCGGCCCTGGACAGCAGCGGCATCGCCGACGGCAAGGACGTGGGCGCCACCGGCGTGTTCCGGTCCACCCTCGACGACCAGGAGCTCACCTTCACCCGAGTCGACGACGGCTTCGTCGACGACCAGACCGAGAGCCGCTGGGACGTGTTCGGCACTGCGGTGGAGGGCGCCCTCGCCGGCCAGGAGCTGGAACCGATCGAGCACGTCGACACCTTCTGGTTCGCCTGGGCCGCCTTCGAGCCCGACACCGTGGTCGTGCCCTGAGCTCAGGCACGGGCCGGGCGCGCCTCCCGGCCTTGGCTCTCGAAGAAGAACTGCGCCGCGGCCAGCTGGATGGCCACCGACCACGACGGGTAGACGTGCACGGTCTGGGCCAGGCGGCCGGTGAACATCGAGGTGCGCATGGCCAGGGCGGCCTCGTGCACCAGATCACCCCCGGTCGGGCCCACGACGGTGGCCCCCAGCAGACGACCGCCACCGGCCCAGCCGATCCCGCGACGGGGCCCGGCGATCAGCTTCACGAAGCCCTCGGTGCGTCCGCTGGTGATGGCCCGATCGAGCTCGGTGAAGGGCAGCTCGGCCACCTTGGCCCCCTGATCGGCCGCCTCCGCCTCGGTGAGGCCGACGCGACCGACCTCCGGATCGGTGAAGGTGGCCCAGGGGATGCGGCCCTCGTCGAGCTTCTGGGGGCGGATCCGGCGCAGCATGCTGGTGGCATTGGTGACCGCCACCATGGCCATGCGTCCCCCGGCGTGGGTCAGCTGGAGCCGCCCGGTGACGTCGCCGATGGCCCAGATCCCCTTGACCGCGGTGGCCATGGTGTCGTCGACGACCACCGCCCCCCGACGATCGACCTCCACGCCGACCTCCTCCAGGCCGAAGCCCGCCCCCGCAGGGCGGCGCCCGACGGCCACGAGCAGCCGCTCGGCCTCGATGCCCTCGCCCCCCTCCAGCTCCAGCCGGACGCCACCGGCCGCGTCCTTGACCCCCACGACCTTGGCCCCGACCCGCACGTCCACCCCGTCGGCCCGGAGGGCGTCGGCGACCACGGCGGAGGCATCGGCCTCCTCCTTGGGCAGCAGGCGCTCATCCCCCTCGACCAGGGTGACGGCCACGCCCAGGCGGGCAAAGGCCTGGGCCATCTCGCAGCCGATGGCGCCCCCGCCCAGGATGGCCAGCGATGCCGGGGCCGAGGCTTGCTCGAACACCGTCTCGCTGGTGAGATGGTCCACCTCGTCCAGGCCGGGGATGGGTGGGACCATCGGGGTCGCCCCCGTCGCCACCACGAAGGTGTCCGCATGCACGGGGGACCCGTCCACGTCGATCGCATCCGGTGCGGTGAACCGGGCCCAGCCGTGGCGCACCTCGACCCCCTCCCGGGTGAGGACAGCGTCGTCCTCGGCCGCGGCCACCTCGGCGACGGTGCGGTGGACCCGCTCCATCGCCGACGCCCAGCCTTCCCCGGCGGCCGCCGCGCTGAGGAGGGTCTTGGACGGCACGCACCCGGTGAAGGTGCAGTCGCCGCCCAGCGGGCCCGACTGGACGAGGAGCGTGGAGGCTCCGCTCCGCTGGGCCGTCCGGGCCGCGGTCAGGCCGCCGGCGCCGCCACCCACCACTACCACATCGAACCGAGAGCTGCTCATGGGTGCACCCTCGCGTGGACGGTCGGAGCCTGCTGGGCCGAGCCCGCTGCTCGCGGATCGCGATGTGGTCGTGGAGAGGCTGTCGTCACCTGGTCGGCAACCCGGGACGCGCCCCCGACCATTCCGCCGAGGGCCGAGGGAATGGTGTTCATGGCCGCCACCCAGGCCAGCGACCCCTCCGGGTTCGTCGACGTGCTGGTCACCTACGACGTCGGCGGTCGGGCCGTGGCCCTGGTGGCGGGTGAGGCCGTCGGCGGCCTCGGCCTCCTCAGCACGCAGATCGGCCGACGCCGGCGGGGTGCGGATGTAGCCCTGGCCGTCGCGCTGCTGTGGTCGGCGCTCGGGGTGCAGGCCTTCGCCCGCGGCCTGGCGCTCGAGAGCTGCGGCTGCTTCGGGGTGCACCTGGCCCAGCCCCTCCGCTGGTGGGTGCTGCTCCAGGACGCCGAGTTCGTGGCCCTGGCTGTCCTCTCCCGGCGACGAGCTCGTCGCACACCCGTCCCGACCCCGACTGTGGACGCGGTCGAGGTCTGAGCGGCGACCCGCCGAGACCCGGTCACTCCCCCGCGACGACCTCAGGCCGAGGGCGCCCACGACCCCGCGACGGACAGCGCCGCTCGGACGCGACCGAGCCCCGCGGCGCCGGGTGGCGCCGCGGGGCAGGGCCTCCGCTCGCTCAGGCCGGGGCCAGGACACCCTCGAGGTCGGCCTCGTCGAGGGTCACCACGATGGGCTCGCTGTCGGTGGTGCCTTCGCCGCCCTGGTTGGCGATGGCGATGACGACCGAGTACTCACCGGGCGCCACCTCGGCGATCTCCGCCGTGAGCTCGATGTCGGCGGTCTTGCCCTCCTGGACGCAGTCGGCCTCGGCCGCCACCGGGGTCGTGCCCCCATCGGGATCGGTGACGGCGCTCTCGTCCAGGTTGAAGGAGCAGGCCTGCGTGCCGTTGCCGGTCCACGTCCCTGACAGCGACAGCAGCCCGGAGCCGGCTTCGAGGCCCCTGTTGTCGGCAGCATCGGTGAACCTCATCTCCACCGTGTCCAGCTGGAAGGTGGCTCCGTAGGTGCGGTCGAAGGTGTCCGCCGGGGTGTCCAGCACGACCTCGCCGACGGGGTCGAAGGTGATGGGCTCGAGGCTGGCCTCCACGCCGTCGGCGAAGGAGACGATGGCCTGGTTCACATCAGCCGAGCCCATCACGATGCGGGCCTCGTCGAGGAGCGTCTCGTCGAAGGGCGCACCGTCCTCGGAGGGCAGGGTGAAGACCAGCTGACCGTTTCCGTCCCGGCCGCTGGGGACCTGCTCGGCGTCGAGTGAGCCCGACACCGACTCGTCGTCGGGGAGCTCGAGCACGATCTCGCCGAGGTCCGGGAGGGCCGGTGAGTCCGATCCGTTGGTGAGCTTGGTGTCGATGGCGAGGGTCTGGCCGGTGCCGAGCTCGTCGGGCTCGATCACCCCACCGGTGAGCTCGATGTCGAAGGCCCCGAAGGTCACGGACCCCTCGATGGGCACGTCGACGGTCTCGGGGACCTCGGTGGTGTCGCCCGGCGTCGTGACAGGGGCGGTGTCGCCCGCCGTCGTCACGGGGGCCGAGGTCCCGGTCGTGTCGGCCGAGTCGTCGCTCCCTCCGCAGGCTGCCATCAGCAGTGCGACGGCCGCCAGGGCGGCCAGGGTCGT
>JBBSME010000070.1:0-16013 GCA_038233335.1 Acidimicrobiales bacterium
GGCCCGGGTCGCCGCCCTCGCCCTGGTGGCCCAGGCCCCCTGGCTGGTCCCCACCGCGATCGTGGCCCTGCTGGGCACCAGCGTCGGGACGGCGGGGGACTTCGCCACCGATGGGGGCGGGGCGGGGGGACCGCTCCGTCTCCTGGCCGGGCACGGGTTCTGGATGCCGCCATCGGAGATCGGGCGGGACCAGGGGTGGGAGCTGCCCGTGGCGGGCGTGGTCCTGGTCGTCCTGGCCGGGTTCGGGGTCCGCGGGCTCCCGTCTGCGGTGCGCCGACCGGCGGTGGCCCTGGCCGTCGTCGGCCTCGTCGGTGCCGCCGCCTCCGCCCTGCCCGGCGTCGATGGGGCCTTCGCCTGGCTGACCAGCCGATCCGTCCTGGTGGCGGTGCGGGAGGGCCAGCGCCTGCTGGCGCTCTACGTGGTGGTGGTGGCCCCCGCCGCGGTCATCGGTGCGACCCGGCTGGCCCGGCGGGCCAAGGGATCGGTCGCCGATGTGGTGAGGGTCCTGCCCCTGGCGGCGGCCGCCGTGCTGGTCCTACCCGGGCTGTGGGGCGCGGCCGGCGGACTGGACCCGGTGACCCTGCCGACCGGCTGGGGCCAGGTGCGGGCCGAGGTCCGGGCCGCGCCGGGCCCGGTGCTGGTGGTCCCGTGGCGGTCCTACCCCGTGCTCCCCCTGGACGGCGGGCGCCGTCGGGTCCTCAACCCCATGCCCATCTACCTGGGCGGCGACGTGCTCACCTCGAGCGACCCCGGGTTCGACGACGGCACCCGGGAGCGCAGCGATCCGCGGGAGCCGCGCGCCAAGCTGCTGGCCGAGCGGATCGGGGCCGGCGAGGACGTGGGCGCCGAGCTGGCGGCGCTCGGCGTGCGCTGGGTGGTCGCGCTCCGCGTGACCGATGGGGTCGTCCGTCGGCGCATGGAGGGCGCTGGCCTCCGGCCCGTGGTGGTCACCGACGACATCACGCTGCACGAGGTCCCGGGCTGGGCCCCCGCCCGGACCGAGGACGGCCGTCCTGTGGATCGGTCGCGGCCGCTGGCCCCGCTGATCTGGACCGACGAAGGCCGGGTGCGGCTGGCCATGGCGGGATCGTCGGGCTGGTGGCGGGGGACGACGCAGGCCCGGACGGCGGACGGCTTGCTGGAGGTCCCACCCGGGTCCGGCCCGGTCGTGTACCCGGCCGCGCTGGCCGTCCTGGGAGCGGACGCGCTGGCCCTCGGCCTGGCGCTGTGGGTCGTGGTCCGCCGGCGCCGCACGGCCGGTGGTGACATCGGTACGGAGGGTTCTGGCGCGGATGGTTGACCTGGGTGGCACGACCTGACTATGTTTCCCTCATTCCACTCACGGGGTCGGAGGACTCTCACATGCGTCAGCTCTCCAAGGTAGTTGCGGGCATCGCCGTGACCCTGATCGCCCTCGTTGGCTTCTCCAACGTTGCTGGGGCGCAGGACGAGTACTCGCCACCGGAGGAGCTGGAGTTCGACTTCCCCAGCCAGGTCCAGGCCGGCGGAACCATCGACATCAGTGGCAACTGCACCATCGATGGCGAGGACGTGAACTTCACCCTCGGCGATGTCGCCCTCGGCACCGTCACCCCGGACGACAACGGCGACTTCGAGGCCTCCTTCACGGTGCCCAGCTCGCTGGCTCCCGGCACCTACACCCTGACCGGGACCTGCGGCGAGCTCGTCGCCACGGGCGATGTGCAGGTCCTGGCCGCCGGCCAGACGCCTACCACCCCGGGCGGCACCACCGGCGGCACCACCGGTGGCACCACCGGCGGTACGACCGGTGGCACTGGTGGCACCACCGGTGGAACCTCTGGCGGCACCGTCAACACGGGCACCACCCCGCTGGCCCGGACCGGCTTCGATGCCCGCCCGGTCGCCACCCTGGGTGCAGCTGCCCTGGTGCTCGGTGCCGCTGCGGTCTACGGCAGCCGCCGTCGCCGCACGCTCGTCTGATCACCTCCTGAGTCCTCGTCCGCTGGCCGGCTCCTTCGGGGGCCGGCCAGCGTGCGTTTTGCCCCACCCTCCCGAGCGGTGAGGTAAGAGTCAGCCCGGGTGCCCTCCGTGGCCGTCGACCCGGCCTCAGGCCTCGCTCATGGCCGGGATGGCCCGGTCTGGGTCGGCCCGGTCTGGGTCGGCCGGAGCTGCCCGCCTGCGTCGGGAGGCCAGCTCAGCGACGGCGACCACCACGACGGGCAGGATCGCGGCCAGGACCACCGAGATGGGGTACCTCACCTCGGCGGCCGGGGCCCAGGTGGAGAAGCGGCTCACGATCCACAGCTGCCACGGGGCCACCACCGCCAGGGCCGCGCCTGTCCCGATGGCTCCCTGACCCGCCGAGACCTCGCCCGTGGTCGGGTGCAGGGTCAGTGCGGCCGTGAGGACGGGAAGCAGGAACAGGGCGCCGGGCACGCACAGGCAGACCCCTCCGAAGGCGGCCCCCGCCAGGACGGAGCGGGCCAGCGTCCGATCGGCCGGGTGGCCCCACCACACCGTGGCCGCCATGAGCGCCGCGGCCAGGGCCGCGGCCAGGTCGGCCCGGACGGCGACCAGGCCGAGCCCGACGATCGCGGCCGCGACCAGGGCCATCCGATGGCTGGACCGACGGCGCACGGCGGCTGCCGCCAGAGCCATGGCGACCAGGCCCCCCAGGGCCGTCCACAGCGGCGCGCCCCCCGGTGCCACCGCCAGCACGACGACCGGCAGGGGAGGCTCGGTGCCGTCGGGGAGGGCCTGGCCGGCGCCGCCCACGGACCAGCCCGAGCCCAGGGCGACCGAGTCGGCCACGGCCCGGGTGGACGCCGGCGGATCAGGCGCGGCCAGCAGCAGGGCACCGGCGACGATGGCGCCCACGGCCACCGGGCCAGCCAGGGCGCGGGCCCGCGCCCCCCACGAGGACCTCGACTCGACGTCCCCGTCCCGCGCCCCGGGATCGAGGTCGCCGACGTGCTCCGGCTCGCCGTCCCGCTCCCTCGGATCGAGGTCGCCGGAGGACTCCACCCGATCCCTCCGTCGCGACCGGATGGCGAGGGTCACCGTCACCACCAGCACCAGGATCCCGGCCGCCGCGGCGGTCGCCGAGGCAACGGGCCGCTGGGCGGCGAACGACGAGCTCACCGCCGGCTCCTCCACCGGCGCCTCGACCAGGGTGGCCACCGCCGCCGCGACCAGGAGGAGGGCTGCGGCCGCGGCCACGGGTCCGGTGGGGCGTCGGTGGGTGGACACCACCGCGACGAGGGCCAGGACCGCACCGAAGGCCCCGCCCAGCAGGGCCCCCGCGACCACCAGCGGAAGTCCCCGTGCGATCAGCGCGGCGAGGCTCTCTCCGGACGGGGCCGGAGGGCCGTGTGCGCCCTGGGGGTCGGCGGGTTCGTCGACGGGGGGCTCGGTGGTCAGGTCGGCGCGAGGCGTCCCGACACCCTACGAGACAGGAGGATGGGGCCTTGGCGACGCGGGGCGGGCCAGACCGCGCCTCCGGTGCGGTCAGCCCTCGGTGGTGGTGGGATCACCCTCGGGCGGTGGCTCCTCGCCCTCCGGGGCGATCTCCCGCTCGTTGGAGCCGATGATGCCCTCGCCCGTGGGTCCGCCGGCGGTGAAGTCGTCCCACCGGGCGTCACCGACGGTGGGGACCTCGTCGGTGCCTCGCGCTGTGAACCCCACCTTCCCCGTGCCGGCCAGGTAGTCGTCGTCGATGGTCTTCACGACCTTGCCGTCGACCACGATCTGGATCTGCGTCCCGGTCAGGACGACGCCAATGGTCGCGCCGTCGGCGACGGGGACGTTGTCGATCTGGTCGAAGACGCCGAGGCTGCCCTCCGGCCCCTGGGGCTCGGTGTCCACCTTGATGATGTTGAGGGTGGCGAACTCCGGCACGGGCTCGATGGCCCAGTAGTGGAACTCGTCCTGGTAGCGGAACGCGAGCCCGGCGCCGTTGGTGGCCTTGGCCAGGCGCACCTGGCTCTGTTGGTCGGTGTAGCCGACATCGACGACCATGAAGTTCCGGGTGGCCGACGGGGCCACCAAGGCGACCTCGCCCTCGCGCACGTCCCACGTGCCGTTGGGGAACTCCCACTCGGCCCCGCTGGGCAGCGCATCCACGCCCCCCGCGGTGTCGGCCCGGTCGAAGGTGTCGTTGGTGCCGACGATGCTGACCGTCTCGCCCTCGGCCGGCTCGTCGGCGACGGCGGTGGTCTCGGTGGTCCCGGCCGCGGGATCGTCCTCGTCGTTGCCTGCGTCGCGGGTGAGCACGAACCCGAGCAGGGCGATGATCACGAAGGCGACGCCGGCGATCACCACGATGCGCCGTCGCTCCTCCGGCTCATCGTCATCGAGGTCGTCGAGGTCGTCGAGGTCGTCGGGAGCTCCGGGCTCGGCGACGGCGGTCGAGGCTGCGGGGCGGGGCGACGAGGTCTCCTCGTCGGGCTCGGTCTCGTCGGGTCGGGTGTCGTCGTTGCTCATCGGTGCACCATCGGCTCACGGGTCGGCGCGGAGGCCCCGCGCGCGTGCGGCCCTCCAGATCGGCACCCCTTGGTCCGGGGCATCGGACAAGCGTACTCGGAGTCTCCAGCCGCTTGGCAGCCGCGGTCAGGCGGCCTCGGGGTCCTTGGTGAAGACACCCTTGGAGAAGGCGATGGCCCCGATGACCACGATGCCGGCCAGCACGGCGATGACGATGCCGCCCGGCTCGACGTTCTGGTCCAGGTTGGCCAGGGCGTCCTTGTCGTAGAAGCCGATGATCGCCGGCAGGATGAGGAGCGACACCAGGTTCATGACCTTGATCAGCGGGTTGAGAGCGGGACCGGCGGTGTCCTTGAACGGGTCGCCGACGGTGTCGCCGATCACCGCCGCCTTGTGCGGCTCGGAGCCCTTGCCGCCCTCGGCGCCGTCCTCGATGTACTTCTTGGCGTTGTCCCACGCCCCGCCGGCGTTGGACAGGAAGTTGGCCATCAGCTGGCCCACCACGATCACCGACGCCAGGAAGGCACCGAGCGAGATGGGTCCGAGGCCGAAGCCGATGATCACGGGGGTGAGCACCGCGATGAGGGCGGGGGTGGCCAGCTCGCGCAGCGAGGCGGTGGTGCAGATGTCGATGGCGGGGCCGTAGTCGGGCTTCTTCTCGCCGCTCATGATCTTGCCGTCGGCGAACTGGCGCCGGACCTCCTCGACGACCACGCCTGCGGTGCGGGAGACGGCCCGGATGGCCAGCGAGGAGAAGATGAAGGCGATCGACCCGCCGATCAGCAGGCCGATGAAGACCTTGGGGTCGGCCACATTGATGGGGTAGGAGGCGTCGCCCACCACCTCGGCGATCCCGATCTCCTCGGTGATCGTCTCCCCGTAGGAGGCGAACAGGGCGACCGCGGCGATCACCGCGGAGCCGATGGCGAAGCCCTTGGTGACGGCCTTGGTGGTGTTGCCCACCGCGTCGAGGCTGACCATGATCCGCTCCGGCTCACCCTCGAAGTCGCCGGTCATCTCGGCGATGCCGGCCGAGTTGTCAGCGACCGGGCCGAAGGTGTCCTCGGCCACGATGATGCCGGTCGTCGAGAGCATGCCGATGCCGGCCAGGGCCACGAGGTAGGTGGAGAACTTGAAGCTGCCGCCCCCCAGGGCGATGGCGCCGCCGATGGCCACGGCCACCGCGACGAGGCCCCACACCGCGGACTCGAGGCCGGAGCTGATGCCCTCGAGCACCGTGGTGGCAGGACCGGTCCGGCTGGCCTTGGCGATGTCCTGCACCGGCTTGGTGGTGGTCGAGGTGTAGTAGGCGGTGATCTTGGAGGCGGCGAAGCCGAGGGCCACTCCGACCACGATGGCGCCGAACATGCGGGCGCCGGGCTGGCTGATGGTGGAGCCATCGGGGTTGCCCACGTAGAGGAAGGCCAGCACGGCGGCGCCGAGGATGGCGATGCCCTGGGCGATGCCGATGCCCCGGTTGATGATCTTGAGGGCGTCGTCCTCGCCGGGGCGGGCCTTGGCCAGGGCCAGGCCCACGATGGAGGCGACCAGCCCGATGGCCATCACCGCGACCGGGAACACCAGGCCTCGCGCGGCCACGTCGGTGCCCAGGCCGATGCCCTCGAAGGCGGTGACGCCGAGGATGATGGAGGCGACCAGCACCACGCCTGAGCTCTCGAAGAGGTCGGCCGCCATCCCGGCGCAGTCACCGACGTTGTCGCCCACGTTGTCGGCGATGGTGGCCGGGTTGCGGGGGTCGTCCTCGGGGATGCCCGCCTCGACCTTGCCCACCAGGTCGGCGCCCACGTCGGCCGCCTTGGTGAAGATGCCGCCGCCGACGCGGAGGAACAGGGCCAGCAGCGAGCCACCGAAGCCGAAGCCGATGAGGATCGCGGAGGAGAAGTTCTGGAAGAGGAGGATGATGCCGGTGGCGCCGAACAGGGCCAGGCCGGCCGTGGCCAGGCCGACCACGCCGCCGGTGCGGAACGCCACGAGGAAGGCGCCTCCGAAGTCGGACCGGACGGCGGCCGCCGTGGTGCGCACGTTGGCCTTGGTGGCCAGCCACATGCCGAGGAAGCCGATGGCACTGGAGAACGCGCCCCCGACGATGAAGGCCAAGGTGCGGAACAGGCCGGACTCGAAGAAGCCGACCACCTCCACGACCTCGAGCCCCTCGCCCTTGTCGATGGCGGTCGAGGTCAGGAACACCACGGCGGCCAAGGGGATGACGATCACCGCGATGGTGCGGAACTGACGGGTGATGTAGGCCATCGCCCCTTCGTGGATCGTGTCGGAGATGTCGTTCATCTCCCGGCTACCGACGTCGGCGGCGAGGACGCCGCGCATCATCACGTAGGCGACGCCGAGGGCGCCGAGGGCGATGAGGAGGGCGACGACCAGCACTGCGGTGTCGGTTCCGGTGAGGTCGAAGGCCTGGTAGCCACCCTCGGCCAGGACGTAGGACATCGTTCAACCTCTCATGGGGGTTCACCCCGTGGGCTCACGGACTCGACCTGCTCTGGCGGGGGCGCGGAGGTGGCCCGGCCGCCCAGCAGCGCCGTCTTTGCTAGACGCCTGGCGGTCGCGGGCGCAAAACCCTGGGCCCGGGACGGGGCGCCGGATGCGACGATGTCGTGGCGATCTGGTGACCGATGGAGAGGTCCGCCCCCGGCGTCCACTACTGTACGGGGGTCTCGCAGGGTCGCATCGACGCGGCTGCACTTTCGCCGAGGCGCCCGGTGGCCCCGACGAGTGGCCCCGGACGCATGGTGGGGATGTATCGCTCTGACGGCGGTGGAAGCCGCATCGGTCGCCGGCGGGATGGTCCTATTCACCACACACGGAGCACCCAACATGCGACGACGTTCCCGAATGACCAAGCTCTTCATCTCCCTGGCAGCCATGGCCTTCCTGGTTGCGGCGTGCGGAGGCGATGACGATGGCGATGACGGCGCCAGCACCCCCGACGAGACCGTCGACCCGGAGCAGGCTGACGCCATCGACCTCAGCGGCGTCAGCGTGACCGTCGGCTCCAAGGACTTCGACGAGTCGATCCTCCTCGGCCAGATGATGGTCCTTGCTGCCGAGGACAAGGGCGCGGATGTGACCGACCAGACCAACCTCGGTGGCACCAACGTCAACCGCGAGGCCCTCCTCAGCGGCGACATCGGCGTCTACCCCGACTACAACGGCACCGGCTGGACCGAGCACCTCGGCAACGAGGACCCCTCGAGCGACCCGGAGGAGCTGTTCCAGGTCGTCCAAGAGCAGGACCTCGAGGAGAACGGCATCCACTGGCTGGGCAGCTCGGACTTCAGCAACACCTACGGCTTCGCCGTCGGTCCCGACCTGGCCGAGAGCGACGGCCCGTTCACGTTTGACTCAATGGCCGACTACATCAAGGAGAACCCTGACGCCAACGTCTGCCTCGAGACCGAGTTCCCGGACCGCTCTGACGGCCTGGTCCTCTGGGAGGACGCCACCGGTTACGAGATCCCGACCGACCAGATCACCATCCTCGACCTGAACGTTATCTACACCGAGACGGCCAAGGGCGAGTGCGACTTCGGCGAGGTCTTCACCACCGACGGCCGGATCGAGGGCCTGGACATGAGCCTGGTCGAGGATCCCGGCGCCATGATCATCTACAACGTGTCGTACACCTTCAACGACGACACCTACAACGAGGCTCCTGACGCCTTCACCGAGCTGTCGGAGGCCATCCTGGCTGGGCTCAGCCAAGAGAAGATCAACGAGCTCAACAAGCAGGTGTCCTTCGACGACACGCCACCCGCTGACGTAGCCAAGGAGTACCTGGAGAGCATCGGCCTCATCGGCGGCTGATCCCCCTCCCACCGGGCTCGTCCCGATCGTCGAGGGCGCCCCTTCACCAGCAGGGGCGCCCTCGTCGCGTCCGGGTGATCCGCAGTGCTCGCGCCGGTCCTGGCGCACGGGAGGCGGTCGCTCGACGGCAACGGGGGCGCGTCGGGGCCTCGGACGCGAGCAGTCCCCGGTTGGTGCGGCTCAGGCGCCCTGGTGCGCTGGCCAGGCGCCCTCGGGGCGTCGGTTCAGATGCCCTTGGGGCGCAGGAACCGCTCGACCACGGCCGCGATCCAGTCGACGGTGAGGGCCACGAGAGCAGCCATCGTAGCCCCGGTGACGGTGATGAGGTCGCGGCTCAGCTTTAGGCCCGAGTTGATGGTGATGCCCAGCCCGCCGCCGCCGATGAAGAAGGCCAGGGTGGCCATGCCCACGTTGATGACCAGTGCGGTGCGCACGCCGGCGAGGATCACCGGCACCGCGAGGGGGAGCTCGATGCGGGTCAGCACCCGCAGCTTGGACATGCCCATGCCCCGCCCGGCCTCGATGACCGATTCGTCGACCTGGTCCAAGCCCACCATGGTGTTGAGCAGCACCGGCAGCAGGGCGAACAGGGCCAGGGCAATGATCGAGGTATTCTCCCCCTGGCCCAGCCAGCCCAGGAAGAGGATGAACAGGCCGTAGGCGGGGAGGGCCTGGCCGATGTTGGCGAAGCTCAGGACGACCGGGTTGACCAGGCCGAGGATCTTGCGGCTCTCCGGCCCACCCCTTCGCAGGATGGGCCGGGTGAGGACGATGCCCAGCGGGATGGCGATCAGGATCACCAGCACCGTGGACCAGAGGGTCAGGGTGAGGTGCTCCTTGAGCTGGGGGAACAACTTGGTGTCCCAGTCCAGGGCCGAAGTCTCGGCCGAGTCCTTGTCGGCCCCGCCCACGTACGTGGCCAGGAGCACCGCGGAGGCGATCAGGACGATCGGGGTCACGACCAGGCTGACCAGGCCACGGGGGCCGCTGCCGGCGGGCGAGGTCGAGGGCTCGGGGGGCTCGCCCTCGAGATCGATGTCCGCCGCAGAGGACGGGGCCTCGGCGACCGTGGTGCTCATCGGCCGTTCCCGCTGGGGGCACTGACGTGGGGTGGGGCCGACGAGTGGTCGAGGCCCAGCTCCTCGTAGTGGTCCCGGGCCTCGTGGCGCATCCGCGTGATCGCCGCGTTCAGGACCTCGATCTCCACCACGCCCTGGTAGCGACCCCGTTCGTCGGTGACGATGGCGCAGCCGGTGCTGGAGTTCAGCATGGCCTCGAGGGTGTCGTGGAGGGTGGCGTTGGGTTCCACCGTGGCCGTCACCGGCAGGCCGGTCTCGGTGATGGGCCGGTCGGTGCGGTCCAGGGCGGGCTCGTTGAGCCACCGGAGCGGCCGCTCCTGTTCGTCGAGCAGCAGGAGCCAGCGCTGGTGGGCCTCCCGCAGCATCTCCACCGCCTTGGCGTGACCGATGTCGGATCGGGCCACCGGGTAGTCGGCCAGGTCGAGGTCGCGCACCCGCTCGAAGTTGAGGCCCTTGAGGGCGGCGCCGCTGCCGATGAAGTCGGCCACGAAGTCGTCGATGGGGAGCGACAGGATGCGCTGGGGGGTGTCGAGCTGGGCGACCTGGGAACGATCGCGCAGGATGGCGATGCGATCCCCCATCTTGATCGCCTCGTCGATGTCGTGGGTGACGAACACGATGGTCTTCTGGAGCTCGTCCTGGAGCCGCAGGAACTCGTTCTGCAGGCGGTCTCGGGTGATGGGGTCGATGGCGCCGAAGGGCTCGTCCATCAGCAGCACGGGCGGATCGGCGCCGAGGGCGCGGGCCACGCCCACCCGCTGGGCCTGGCCCCCGGAGAGCTCCTTGGGGTAGCGGTCTCGGAAGATCGAGGGGTCGAGGCCGGTCACCTCCAGCAGCTCGTCGACGCGGGCCGAGATCTTGGCCTTGTCCCAGCCCAGCATCTTGGGCACGGTGCCGACGTTCTCGGCGATCGTCCGGTGGGGGAACAGGCCGATCTGCTGGATGACGTAGCCGATGTGGCGGCGGAGTTCGTCGGCGTTGACGCGGGTGACGTCGCGGCCGTCGAAGATGATCCGGCCCCCGGTGGGCTCGATCATCCGGTTGATCAGGCGGAGGGTGGTGCTCTTCCCGCAGCCCGAGGGACCGACCAGGATCAGGATCTCGCCCTTGGGGACATCAAGGGTGAGGGCGTCGACCGCAGGGATGTCGGACCCGGGGTAGGTCTTCGACACCCCGTCGAGCTGGATCATGGGCTCGGGCGTGTCCGGGTCGGTGGGGCGCAGATCGTCCTCGATGGAGACGTCGTCCAACATGTCGTCGGTCTCGGGGGATCCGGTGTGGGGCATGGGATCGGTCATGGGGGTCCTGAGGGTCAGCGGATCCCGCTCGGCGTGGTGAACCGGCGCAGGACGAGGTACATGAGGTCGAAGGTGAGGGCCAGCAGCACGGTGAAGATCACGCCGGTCCAGAGGGGCTCGTAGGCACCGGGGAGGCCCAGGCGGCTGAAGCCGGCCTGGATCAGGTCACCCAGCCCGCCCGCACCGACGAGGGTGGCGATGGCGGCGATCCCGGTGATGAGCAGGGTCGAGACCCGGATCCCGGTGAGGATCACCGGCCAGGCGAGGGGCAGCTTCACCTTGAGGAGGCGCTGGGTGCTGCTCATCCCCATGCCCTTGGCCGACTCCTCCACCGCGGGGTTGACGCCGTTGAGGCCGGTGACGGTGTTGCGGAGGATCGGGAGCAGGGCGTACATGAACAGCGCGATCTGCGCCGGCCGCTTCCCGATGCCGACGATGGGGATGAAGAGGGTGAACAGCGCGAGGGAAGGGATGGTGATGAAGATGCTGGTGATGCTGAGGGCGATGTTGCTCAGGACCTCCACCCGGTGGACCAGGATGCCGAGGAGCACCGACAGTGCGATGGCGGCGACCATCACCTGGATGACCAGGATGGCGTGCTCGATCGTCAGCTCTTGGATGAGCTCCTGGCGATCGTTGAGGTACTCCAACCAGTTCTGGAAGCCGCTCACGTCGGTCGTTCCGTTGCGGGCCGCTGATCAGCGACGGCTGGTCCTCGAGGTCTCATGCTCTCCTTGCTCCCGGCCGTCGACTCGACCGGTGGACGCCCGAGCGGCACTGCCCCGACGGGTGCGACCCTAACCGAGCCTGGACCCGGCTCGCGTTGGACCGGCCGCTGAGGCAGGATCGACGGCGTGCAGGATGCGATCGCCGGGAACCGGGCTCACTGGAACGCCACCGCCCACCACTGGGTCGCGCCCGGGCGGCGGTCCTGGTCGACCGACGAGGTGTGCTGGGGGACCTTCGGTGTGCCCGAGGCGGACCTGGGCGCGCTGCCCGACGTCGCCGGCCGGGACGTGGTCGAGCTCGGATGCGGCACGGGCTACATCTCCGCCTGGTTGGCCCGACGCGGGGCCGCCTCGGTCGTCGCCATCGATCCCACGGAGGGCCAGCTGGCGACAGCCCGGGCCTTCCAGGAGGAGTTCGCCCTCGCGTTCCCGCTCGTGCAAGCCGCGGGCGAGGCGGTGCCGCTGCGCGGCCGGTGCTGCGACGTCGTGATCTCGGAGTACGGCGCCGCCATCTGGGCCGACCCCCGGGTGTGGCTGGCCGAGGCGGCGCGCCTCCTCCGGTCTGGGGGTGACCTCGTGTTCCTGGGGAACTCGGTGGTGTTCATGCTCTGCTGCCAGGACGACGACACGCCGCCCACCGAGGCGATGCAGCACTCCCAGCGGGGCATGCACCGCTGGTCGTGGCCGGAGGACCCGTCGGTCGAGTTCCACGTCAGCCACGGGGAGATGATCCGGCTGTTGCGGGATGCGGGGTTCGAGGTGCGCGACCTGATCGAGGTCTACGCCCCTGACGGCGCGGCCGACGCCACCATCCTCAGCGGTGAGGTGGACTTCGCCTCGGCCGAGTGGGCCCAGCGCTGGCCCATCGAGGAGATCTGGCACGCCCGCCGGCTCTGATCCACGAGCCTGATGCGTCAGGCTCGGGCGCGGGGCGAACCGTTGCGCCACCACGCCATCCCGGTGCCGTGCGTGCCCATGGTCCCGTAACGTTCGCTCGTGCGCGAGGAGCGGTTCGAGAACGGCGGCGTGCCGGGCCGCCTCTACGACCCGGGTGACGGGATCGACGATCCGCCTCTGCGAGCGATGCTGCTGGAGGCCGCGGCGGGGCTCGAGCACTCAGAGGTGCTCATGCTCAACATGACCCGGGATGAGATCTTTCCGATCGAGGGCACCCATGCTCTCTTCGATGCCATCCCGGGACGCAGGAAGCGGCTCATGTTCTGGGAGGGCGAGCACAACGACTGGCCGGCTGAAGCGATCCGCCAGTCCGTTGCTCACATCACCACCCGCACGTCCTGACGGCCGCTCCTCCTGCCGGACCAAGGGCCATGTGTGGCTAGGAGTGTTCACCTTGTACCCTGTCCTCGTGACCGTGAGCAGCTTCCGGGTGTCGGAACGGGGCCAGATGGCTCTCCCTGCCGAGGCCCGGCGACGCTGGCACCTCAGTGAGGGAGGGTCTGTCGAGGTCGCCGACATCGGCGATGCTCTGGTCATCGTGCCCGCGGGCCGCGGCGGGCTGCGGCCCTTGCTCAAGCTGGCGATCGCCGATGCCGGCGGCTACCCGGCGTTGGCGGCGAGCGCGGCCGCCGATGATCCAGACCTTGCGTGAACCGCACGCTGCTGGTGGATGACCACCTGTTGCTGAGCATCCTGCTCGACGACGAGCCCCGAGACCTGCGTCCCGCAGGAGCGTCGATCGCCACCACGGGCCTCTGGTACCACCGGCTCTGTCGCGCCCTGGGTGGTCAGGCTGTCGTGGGGTCGATGTCGCGACGCCTGGGTGAGGTCGAGGACACCCTCGCGACCGGCGTCATCAGGGCCGTGATCGATCTTCCCGAGACGATCGATCTGCTGTCGCTGCGAACCCTGGGATGGCCGATGGGTGAGATGGTCCAGGGTGGCACCCGGCTGAACCTCCTGGCATTGGAGGCTCTCGCCGCGGCTCGACACCTCGACGCCGAGATCTGCCTGGCGGCCGTGGACGACAACCCCCCGTTGGAGTCCGCCGCGGAGGCGGCCGGAGTGGGCGTCCGCGTGCTGGCGACCTGAGTCGAGCGGAGGTGATCGGATTGGCAGTCGGTGACGGGGACGTGGCAGCCGGGCCAGTAGCACCGGGTCGCGGACAGCTTGACGGCCAGGGCGGCGGACCCGGTGAACAGGCGGCGCTTCCGTCCCAGGTCGATCACCACCGAGTCCGCACCGATCACCACGCGGCGAATGTGGCCGATCAGGGCGGCGGCGACGGCTTCGGTGACCTCCACCGGGCGTCCATCGAGCGTGGAGCACCGATACGTCTTGGTCGGGAACGGCGACAGCGCCTCAGCCAACGGGGGCCTCTCCTCACCGGCCAGGGCTGCCGCCACGCGTTCGAAGGTGGCCTGGTCGATCACGATGTTGGTCACGACCTGCGACCCGCCCTCACCGGAGGCCCGGTGGGCAGCGGCCCGTTGGAAGATCTCGAACAGGGCATCGAAGCGCCGCTGCCCGTCGGTGCGGGCCAGATCCTCGGCGGTGGCCGCCTCACCGTGCTCGCCGCGGGCCCGGGCCCAATCGGCCAGGATCTCGGCGTTGAGGAACGCCTTGAAGATCTGCTCCAGCTCCGCGCCCTGCAAACGAGGCGCAGCCCCCGGAGAGCTCCCAGGACCCGTCCAGGCCCTGGATCAGCTTGGCGTCGCGGTTGTCATGGTGGCGCTGGTTGGTGTCGCGGGTGCCGTCCTCGTCCACCACGCTGACCCACTCACCGACCATCCGATCAAACGACTGGTACTCGACCGCCTCGGCCTGGGTGACGAAGCAGTCCTCGTTGTCGACCAACGCGGTCCGGACCCGACCGTTGGCGTGCACCCGGGCGATCCGCTCCACCTGACAGCCACCGATCCGCCCCTCCCCGAACGCGGCGGCCACCCCGGTCAGCTCTCGCAGGGCCTTCGCGGACGACGCCCGCCGACACGCCTCCGCGTTCGACAGGTTCGCCACATGACGCACCATCACCTTCGCCGACGCGTGACCGTCGGCCCGGTAGAGCCCGTTGCGGTCGACCTGGTCGAGGACCCGGACCTGCGCGGCCCGGACCCGCCGGGCCTGGACCTCCAGATCGCGGATCAGAGCCCGCGCCTCGGCCACCTCCCCCGGGTGGAGCTCGACCTCCAACAGCTCATCGACACCCGCGGCAAGGAGGCTGATCGCCTCCGCCTGCCGGGTGTCGAGAACCATCTCCATGCCCCCGATCTTACGGAGGGGGTATGACAGCGAAGCCGTCGCAAACCCAGCCCAGCCAAGGGCTGCGACGACCAGGCCAGGGTCGCTACGAGCGGCTGAGGACGCGCTTGTTCTTGAACTTTGAGGCCAGGTAGTCCTTGTTCATCAGCGCGATGAAGTCGATCGAGATCTCCTTCGGGCACGCTTCCTCGCACTCACCGTGGTTGGTGCAGGAGCCGAAGAACTCCTCCATGGTGTCGACCATGTTCTCGACCCGCTGGTAGCGCTCGGCTTGGCCCTGGGGCAGCAGGCTGAGGTGGCTGACCTTGGCCGAGGTGAAGAGCTGGGCCGCCGAGTTCGGGCACGCCGCCACGCAGGCGCCGCAGCCGATGCAGGCGGCCGCGTCCATGGCCGCGTCGGCCACCGGCTTGGGGATGGGGGTGAGGTTGGCGTCCGATGCCCCGCCCGTCTCGGCGGTGATGAACCCACCCGACTCGACGATGCGATCGAACGCCGACCGGTCGACCATGAGGTCCTTGATGATCGGGAAGGCGGTGGCTCGCCAGGGCTCGATCACGATCTCGTCGCCGTCGGCGAACTTCCGCATGTGGAGCTGGCAGGTCGCGGTGCCCTTCTGCGGACCGTGAGCCCGACCGTCGATCATGAGCGAGCAGGTGCCGCAGATGCCCTCGCGGCAGTCGTGGTCGAAGACGATCGCCTCCTTGCCCTCGCCGATGAGGCGCTCGTTGACCAGGTCCAGCATCTCCAGGAACGACATCTCGTCGTTGATGCCAGGGGCGGGGATGACATCGAAGTGGCCCGGCGCGTCGGGCCCGTCCTGGCGCCAGACCTTGAGCGTGACGTTGATGAGCGGCACTACTTGTAGCTCCGGACGGCGAGGGGGACGTTGTCGAAGGTGAGGGGCTCGGTGTTGCGGATGGGCTTGGTGGGGTCGCCGGTCCACTCCCAGGCCGCGACGTGGCCGAAGTTCTCGTCGTCGCGCAACGCCTCACCCTCCTCGGTCTGGTGGTCAGCGCGGAAGTGGCCGCCGCAGGACTCCTCTCGGGTCAGCGCGTCCAGGCACATGAGCTGGGCCAGCTCGAAGAAGTCGTCGACCCGGCCCGCCTTCTCGAGGGTCTGGTTGAGGCTCTGGCCGTCGCCGGTGACCCGGAGGTCCTTGCGGAACTCCTCGTGCAGGGCGGGGATCTCGGCCAGGGCCTTCTCCAAGCCCTCCTTGGTCCGCTCCATGCCGCAGTGGTCCCAGACGATGCGGCCCAGCTTGTGGTGGAAGTCGTCGGGGGAGCGGGTGCCACCGATCGACAGGTACTGGGCGAAGCGGTCGCGGGCTGCGGCTTCGGCGGCCTGGAACTCGGGGTGGTCGGTGGGGACGGGGGTGGTGCCGA
>JBBSME010000071.1:0-15858 GCA_038233335.1 Acidimicrobiales bacterium
CGCCCCCGCCCTGGCCGAGGCTGCGCTCACGGGACGACGCTTCACCGGTCCCGAGGCCCACGCCCTCGGGATCGTGGACGAGCTGGCCCCCGAGGCCGAGGTGCTGGACCGGGCCGTCGAGCGGGCTGCGTCCCTGGCCGGCAAGGACCGCAAGGTCATCGCCGAGCACAAGCGCCTCCTCTACCCCGACGCCCTCCCCGACGCGTCGGACTGATCGCCGCGGTTGCCGCGGCGCCCCGCTCGTCCTGGGGTCGATGGCGGGGGTCCTGACCCCCGGAACCGTCCCCAGCTCGGGGTGGTGCCGGGTCGGCACACCAAGAATGCACGGGCAGTGTACGGTAGGTGTATGAGCCGGACGCGGACCAACATCGAGATCGAGGACACCTACGTGAAGGCGATCATGGATCGTTTCGCCGTGCACACCAAGACCGAGGCGGTCGACCTCGCACTGCGGCACCTCGCCGGTCAGCCCATGTCGCGGGATCAGGCGCTGGCGATGCGTGGCGCCCATGCCATCGGCGACGTGCCCGCCGATGCCGCACCGACGGGCACGGCGTGATCCTGGCCGACACCTCTGCCTGGGTGGAGTTCGACCGCGCCACCGAGGGTCCCGTCGATCGCCGTCTGACCGACCTGATCGCGGGGGAGGCGTCGGTCGCGGTGACCGAGCCAGTGATCATGGAGGTCGTCGCCGGGGCCCGGACCGACGACCGCGAGCAGGACCTCCGGCGGCTGCTCGGGCGCTTCGACCTGCTCCGCTTCGACGCCATGGTGGACTTCGACGCGGCGGCGCGGATCTACCGGGCGTGCCGTCGGGTCGGCGTCACCCCGCGCGGCATGGTCGATTGCATGATCGCCTCCGTCGCCCTTCGCCACGGCGCCACGCTGCTCGCACAGGATGCCGACCTCACCCGTGTCGCTGACGTCGTGGGCCTCCCCCTGGACCCCGCGACCCCCGGCGCCTGACCGTGTGGGTGCTGCTCGGGCGCGAGCGTTAGGACAGAAGTGCCGCCGCCGTCTCGCGTGCCGCCCCCTCCCTCGACGGCCGCGCCCCGGGCCCCCGCCGGCGTCGCCGTCCGGCGGGGCGACCTGCGAGCCGCCCTCGACCGACCCCTCACCCCTGACGGAGGATCACCGTGAAGATCGCCAACCACGCCGGCCGCCTGACCCTGGTCGTCGACGGAGGCATCGTCGACGTGCACGACGCGTCCGACGGCCGCTTCGGCCCCGACCCGGCCTCTGCCTTCGACCATTGGGACGACCTGCGGGAGTGGGCGACGATCGCCGACGGCGAGGTGCGGCCCCTCGATGAAGCTTCGCTGGGCGCGCCCTCGCCCGGGCCCCGCCAGGTCTTCGCCATCGGCCTCAACTACGTCAGCCACGCGGCCGAGTCGGGCCGGGACCTCCCGGAGATCCCGGCCGTGTTCACGAAGTACCCGGCCTGCCTCACCGGCCCCTTCGCCCCCATCGAGCTCTCGGGGGAGATGGTCGACTGGGAGGTCGAGCTGGTCGTGGTCATCGGTCGCCGGGCCGACCGGGTGGCCGAGGCCGATGCTTGGGACCACGTGGCCGGGCTCACCGTGGGCCAGGACATCTCCGACCGCCGGGTCCAGTTCGCGGCCGGCGGCCAGTTCTGCCTGGGCAAGTCCCACCGCTCCCACGGCCCCACCGGGCCCTGGCTGGTCACAGCAGACGAGCTCGACGACGCCAACGACCTCGGCCTCGGGTGCTCCGTCGACCGGGAGACGGTGCAGGACGGTCGCACGTCGGACCTGGTGTTCAACATCGCCCGGCTCGTGGCCGAGCTCTCCGCCGTCGTCTCCCTGCTTCCCGGCGACCTGATCTTCACCGGCACCCCGGCGGGGGTCGGCATCGGGCGCACGCCACCCCGGTTCCTGGCCGAGGGCGAGGTGCTGGAGAGCTGGATCGAGGGCATCGGCACCATCCGCAGCACCGTCGTCGCCGGAGGCTCCCCCTCGTGAGTCACCACAGCGAGCGGGGTCCGTCGGTGTGGTCGTGGTCGCGCTGATCCGGCGAGGTCTCGACTGAGCGCCCGGCGGGGTCCGGCGTAGCGGCGACCTTCTGATCGCCGGTCGGCCAACCCCTCCCCCGGCCCGGCCGGCGGTCACCCCGTCGCGTGGCATGTGTCGCATCCCATGGAGCGCCGCCAGCCCTGCTGCTACCGTCGGTAACCATGACGTCGCCACCCGCTGCCGGCCGCACCGTCCCCACCCGCCGCATCTCCTTCGAGGAGTCGCTGGAGGGGCTGCCCAAGCACTTCGCGGTCGACGGCGACCTCATCCTCAGCCACCTGGCCGTGAGCCTGTCGTCGGTGTTCCCCGACGGTGAGGAGTTCTTCGTCCGCTCGGTGCGGGCCTTCCGGGACCAGGTCACCGACCCGGACCTGAAGCGCCAGGTCGCCGGCTTCATCGGCCAGGAGACCGTGCACGGCCGAGAGCACCGAGCCCTCAACGAGCGTCTCGACCAGCTCGGGTACCCGGCCCAGCACTTCGAGCGGGTCACCCGCCGGGCGCTGGCCATCCGGGAGCGGGTGGCCACCAAGAAGTCCAACCTGGCCGCCACCGCCGGCCTGGAGCACTTCACCGCCGTCCTCGCCGAGATGATCATGGGCGACGAGGAGGTGCGCGACCTGTTCGGCGACCCGGCGGTCCGCGACCTCTTCCTCTGGCACGCGCTGGAGGAGTCCGAGCACAAGGCGGTGGCCTTCGACGTCTACAAGGCCGTCGGCGGCAGCGAGCGCACGCGCGTGCTGACCATGAAGCTGGTCCGGTTCGGGTTCGTGTCCGGCCTCGCCCTCCAGATCGTGATCTCGCTGCTCGGCGACCGGGCCACCTACCGCCCCGGGAACCTGCGCCAGAGCTGGCACCGGTTCCGCCGCTCGCCCCTCGCTCGGCGCGAGCTGTGGGACCAGCTGCGCGACTACGACCGTCCCGACTTCCACCCCGACGACCGCGACACCGACGGCCTGCTCGAGCACTGGCGCACCGAGCTCTTCGGCGACGACGGCACCCTCAACGACAAGCTGGTCACCAGAGCGGTGGCCTGATGGCCGAGCACCTCGACGTCCTCATCGTGGGCGCCGGCCTCTCGGGCATCGGCGCCGGGCACCACATCCAGACCGACTGCCCCTGGGCGTCCTACGCCATCTTCGAGGCGCGCGGCGCCATCGGCGGCACGTGGGACCTGTTCCGCTACCCCGGCATCCGGTCGGACTCCGACATGTTCACCCTAGGCTACTCGTTCCGCCCGTGGGACGGGGCCAAGTCGATCGCCGACGGCGAGTCGATCCTCCAGTACATCCGCGACACCGCGGCCGCCGAGGGCATCGACGACCACATCCGGTTCCACCACCGGATCGTGACCGCCGAGTGGTCCACCGCCGAGGCCCACTGGCGCATCACCGCCGAGCGCACCGACACCGGCGAGAGCGTCGACCTCACCTGTGGGTTCCTCTTCTCGTGCAGCGGCTACTACCGCTACGACCACGGCTACCAGCCCGCCTTCCCCGGGATGGAGGACTTCGGCGGCACCGCCGTTCACCCTCAGCACTGGCCCGAGGACCTCGACGTCACCGGCCGGCGCGTCGTCGTGATCGGCAGCGGTGCCACCGCCGTCACCCTCATCCCGTCGCTGGCCGAGACGGCCGAGCACGTCACGATGCTCCAGCGCTCGCCCACCTACATCACCACCCTCCCGGCCACGGACCCGTTGGCCAACCTGATGCGCCGGGTCCTGCCCCGGCGATGGGCCGGATCGGCGGTGCGCTGGTTCAAGGCCCTCACCACCCAGGCCTCCTATCGGGTGAGCCGACGCCACCCCGGCGCGGTGAAGCGCCTCCTGCGGTTCCTCACCAAGCTCCAGCTGCCCAGGGGCTACGACATCGACACCCACTTCACCCCCCGCTACGACCCGTGGGACCAGCGGCTGTGCGTGGTGCCCGACGGCGACCTGTTCAAGGCCATCCGGTCCGGGAGCGCGTCGGTGGTCACCGACACGGTCGACCGCTTCACCACCGACGGAGTGCGCCTGGAGTCGGGCGACGAGCTCCCCGCCGACGTCGTCGTCACCGCCACCGGGCTCGAGCTGCTGTTCATCGGGGGCATCGAGGTGTCGGTCGACGGTGAGGAGCTCGACCTACCCGAGCGGCTCACCTACAAGGGGATGATGCTCGAGGGCGTGCCCAACCTGGCGCTGGCCATCGGCTACACCAATGCCTCCTGGACGCTGAAGTGCGACCTCACCTGCGGCTACGTCACCCGGATGCTGAACCACATGCGGGCCACCGGGCAGCCCCAGTGCACGCCCCGCAACGATGATGCCTCGGTCACCGCCGAGCCCATGCTCGGCCTCACCTCCGGCTACGTCACCCGCGCCGCCCACCGCTTCCCCAAGCAGGGCACCCGCGACCCCTGGATGGTCCACCAGAGCTTCCTCCGCGACCACCGGGCCCTGAAGCGCAGCACCGTCACCGACGACGCCATGGTCTTCTCCAACCCCGATGCGTCGCCGGTCCGCGGGGCGCCGGTCTCGGGCTGAGGCTCCCGCCGCCGCGCCGTCGACGCGCACCTGCGGCACTTGTCAGCGGTCTTGCTGGATGGCTGCCGCAGGTTTGAGGGAGGGGGGGCTGGCGACCTCAGGACGAAGGCGACGGTGGCGGGGGGCCGACGTAGTCGACTCGGGTGCGCATGAAGGTCGGGCTGTCGTACTGCTCGAGGGCGTGGGCCACCCAGCCCGCGGTGCGGGCCACCGCGAAGATGGCCTCGCCCGCCCCTGGGCCCATCTGGGCCGCCACCGACAGGGCGGCCAGGCCGGCGTCGACGTTGGGGTGGAGCCCGGTGCGCTCGACCACCCCGGCGATGACCGCTCGGATGATCGCGACCTGACGGGGCGGGGCGTCCAGCTCGTCGAGCCGGTCGAGCAGGGCGGGGGCGCGCGGGTCGCCGTCGGGGTACAGCGGGTGGCCGAACCCCGGGACCCGGGCGCCGCGGTCCAGGTGGGCGGCCAGCGTGCGGTCGACCCCGGACTGGCTGGCCTCGTGGATCAGGGCCTCCACGCCCAGTGACGCACCGCCGTGGCGGAGCCCGCCGCACACGTTGAGCCCGGCGCCGACCACCTCGTAGGTGTCGGCCCGGACCATGGCCGCGGCCCGCACCGCCAGGGTGGAGGTGGCCAGCTCGTGGTCGGTCATCAGCACCAAGGCGGCGTCGAGCACCGCGATGCGCGCCGGTGTGCGGGGCACGGTGGTCAGGCGGGTCCACAGCACCTCGGCCACCGACCGGGCCGGCTCGGCCCGACGGGCGGCGCGGCGATCCGCTCGGTGGAGGCCGTGGACCATGAGCCGCAGCAGGCGTCGGGCCGTGGCGACCACCGCATCCGTCTCGGTGTGGTGGCGGTCGGGGTCGGCGGCGGCGGCCACCGCCGCGATCACCCGCAGCCGGTCGAGCGGGAGGCACTCCACGTCGGCGGCCCGCTGGGCGGCCAGCACGTCGTCGAGGGCGGCGGAGTCGAACGGCCACCGCACCTCCTCGGGCCAGGTCCCCGTCCACAGCCACTCGGCCACCTCCTCGAAGCGGTGGTCGCGAGCGGCCTCCACCGCATCGACCCCCCGGTAGGAGTACCGGCCGTCGGCGATGAGGGTGAGCGCCGAGGGGAACACCAGCGGCGGCAGGGAGCGCGACCGCCGTCCGGACCGCACCAGCCGCTCCACGTCGCGAGCCGCGAACGTGCTGGGCCCGCCTGGGTCGCGCTGGCGCTCGATCAGCCCGCGGCTCACGTAGGCGTAGAGCGTCTCCGGCTTGACCCCGAGGCGGTCGGCCGCCTCGGCTGTGGTCAGCCGCCCGGCTGGGCTCACCGGCTCGTCCTCATGTTGATCACTGGTCAAGATTGATCAATGTCGGGTCTGCTGTCAATGTCATCGCCATGGACGAGCAGACCCTCACTTCCCGCCCCGGCACCCGGACGCTGGCCGACCTCATGAGCAGCCCCGTCGTCACCGCCCGACCGGGGGATCCGTTGGCCGTGGCGGCCCGCACGATGGTGGTGTCGGGGGTGGGATCGGTGGTCGCCCTCGATGGGTCCGGGCTGCCGGTCGGGATCCTGACCGAACGCGACCTGGTCCGAGCGACCGAGGCTCACGCCGACCCCGAGGCCGATCCGGTGGAGCGGTGGATGACAGCGACGCCCGACGTGGTCGACCCCTCCACGTTGGTGGACGAGGCCGTCGACCACCTGGCCGGGCACGGCTACCGCCACCTCCCGGTGGTCGATGACGGTGCCCTGGTCGGGATCGTCTCCGTCCGCGACCTCATGGGCATCGCCCACATCCGTCCGGCGGGGGAGGTCTCCGCCGACGTCCCCAAGGGGCTCAAGGGCGTGGTGGTGACCGAGACCGAGGTGGGCGACGTGCGGGGCCAGGAGGGCTTCTTCCACTACCGCCAGCACTCCGGCACCGACCTGGCCGAGCGCCGATCGCTGGAGGACGTGTGGGCGCTGCTGGTCGACGGGGCCCTGCCCGAGGGCGAGGCCCGCGCCCGGTTCGCGGCCGAGGTCGTCTCGGCCCGGGTCCTTCCCGCCGGCGTCGACCCCCTCGTGCGCGACGTGGCCGCCCACGCCGCGGGGACCGGCCCCCTCGACGGCCTCCGCACCGTCCTCTCGGCCGTCGCTGCCGCCGAGGGGTTCAGGCCGACCTACGACATGGACCCGGCCGTGCTGCGCTCGAACGGCATCCGACTGGCCGCGGTCACCCCGACGGTCGTGGCCGCTCTGCACCGCCTCGGCCAGGGCCTCGAACCGGTCGCGCCCCGGGCCGACCTCGGGCACGCGGCCAACTACCTCTGGATGGTCCACGGCGCCGAGCCGAGCCCCGAGGCCGCCCGCGCCGTCGAGCAGTATCTGGTGCTCACCGTGGACCACGGGTTCAACGCCTCCACCTTCGCCGCCCGGGTGATCGCCTCCACCGGCGCGGACGTGGGGGCGACCCTCGTCGGCGCCCTGGGCGCCCTGTCCGGCCCCCTGCACGGCGGCGCCCCCAGCCGGGCGCTCGACCTGCTGGAAGCCATCGGCTCGCCCGACCGAGCGTCGGCCTTCATCCGCGACGCGGTGGAGCAGGGCGACCGGATCATGGGCTTCGGCCACGCCGTCTACAAGACCGACGACCCCCGCTCGGTGCTGCTGCGCGAGGTGGCCCAGCGCCTGGGCGGGCCCCGAGCGGAGCTGGCGGTGCAGGTCGAGCGCCTGATCGTCGACACCCTCGCCGAGCTCAAGCCCGGCCGAGAGCTCTACGCCAACGTCGAGTACTACGCCGGGGTGGTGATGGAGGCGGCCGGGCTGCCCCCGTCGCTGTTCACCCCGACCTTCGCGGTGAGCCGGGTCATCGGCTGGTGCGCCAACGTGGCCGAGCAGGCCGCCGACAACCGCATCATCCGCCCCAGCGCCCGCTACGTCGGCCCGCCCGCCCCCCAACCCGTCCCCGCGGTGGCCTGAGCAAGCCACCCGACCGGAACTGCGTCCCTGAGTCGCGCCAGGCGCGAGCCAGGGACGCAGATTCGCGGTGGGGAGGTCGGCGGGCCGCGGGAGCCTGCTCCGTCGGAGATGATGGGCGGGCATGGACGATGATCTCTTCGCCCAGGTCGACGACATCGTCTGGTCCCTCGGCGGGGACGAGGTCGAGGGGCTGCGGTCCCAGGTGCGGCGGTACGGCATCAAGCTCTGGGTCGGGCCCGTGAAGCCCACCCGGACCCACTTCGAGGCCCAGGTGCTGGGCCGCCAGCACGTCGACGGCACGAAGGGGGTGGCCCTCGAGATCGGCTTCCACGCCGAGGAGCGTGACGAGGGCAAGAACGAGGCCGCCTTGGCCCGGCTGCTCGCCGCTGAGCCCACGTGGCGGAGGCGACTCGGGAAGGAGGCGACCGCAGGCCCGTTCTTCGGCGCCGAGCACTGGCGGCGCCTGTCCGACGCCTGGCTCGACCCGGACCTCAGCGGCGACGACGTGGCCTTCGAGATCGCCGGACGCCTGGTCGACTACGTCCAAGCCCTCGCCCCGCTGCTCGACCGAGGATGAGGCAGCGTCGGTGGGACGGGGTGCCATCATCCGATGCGGGCCGACCCCGCCGGGGCGTCGGATCAGGACATGTTCGGGGTGCGGTCGATCCGGTCGCTCCCCGTTCGTCGTCACCGTGGCGACCGGGTCATCCGGCGTCGATCCACCCTCATCAAGGAGACACCGCCATGCCGACCTACGCCGCCCTCATCTACACCGACGCCGCTCAGGAGAACGGCGAGGCGTCCTCCGAAGGGGACCGGGTGATGATGTCGGAGTACCAGCAGTTCGGGGAGAAGGCCGGGGCCGCCGGGGTGCTGCTCGGCGGCGAGGCCCTCCAGCCCACCGCCACCGCCACCACCCTCCACGTCGACGGCGGGCTGGGCGGGGACCTGGTCACCGCCGACGGTCCCTTCGCCGAGACCAAGGAGGTCCTTGGCGGCTTCTACCTGCTGAGCTGCGCCGACCTCGACGAGGCCATCTCCTGGTCGGCCCAGATCCCCGGCGCCTGGCGCGGTCGGGTCGAGGTCCGGCCCTGCATCCAGTTCGCCGACGAGGACTGATCCTGTCCTCCTCCGGACCGGCGTCGCCGCCGCCCGAGGCTCGGATCGAACAGACCGTGCGGGTCGAGGGAGGCCGGGTGCTGGCCTCCCTGACCCGCCGGCTCGGCAGCCTCGACCTGGCCGAGGACGCCGTGCAGGACGCGGTGGTCCGCGCCATCGAGCGGTGGCCCGAGTCCGGCGTGCGCCGGGGCTGCACACGATGCCCAGGTGCTCGAAGCAGTCGATCCAGCAGCCCCGCTGGAGGAGGATCTGTCGGGTGGTGTGAATCCCGTCACGGTATGGGGGGTCAGAGGCGGTCGGTCCGCCCCCGGTCCCGCCCGCGCACGAAGCGGTCGGTCATGGCCTCCAGGGCGTCGCGCTCGCGCCCGACGATCTCCATCCACTCGGTCAGCTGGGCCTGGCCTGCGTCGGTGACGGCGTAGACGTGCCGGGTGGAGCCGGCGAGGGGGGCCGCGTCCCACGAGACGAGGAAGCCGTCGTGCTCCAGGTCGCCCAGGGCGCGGTACACGCTGGGGCGGCTGATGGGTCCGAAGTCCAGGGCCCGGAGGGCGTCGACCAGGGCGTACCCGTGGCGGGGCTCCTCCGACAGCAGCAGCAGGATGGCCGGGTAGTGGAAGTGCGGGGGCGGTGACAGGCGGAAGTCGCAGTGGTACGCGTCGTCACCGTCGTCGACGACGGCTCCCCGATCCGCGGGCAGCGTCGACGACCGGCCGTTGGTCTGCTCGGTGGTCGCCACCGTCACCTGCCTCGGGTCAGCGCCCGCAGGCCCGCCGTTCGAGCCTCGGATGACCAGGGTCCCCGTCGAGCGACGATGTGTCAAGCGCCACACGCAAACTCTTCGATGTGACGCGGAGCACGTCGCCGGTGACCGGCCTACGCTGCGACGGAACGCCACCCCACCCGATCCGAGGAGGCCGATGGACGGCGGAGCACGCTCCCCCGACAACAGCGAGTCCCCCGCGGCGGCACCTCCCGGACCCGGTTCGGTCGAGGGAGGCGAGGCGGAGACCGCCCTGGCCTCGGCGGCCCTGACCCTCGCCCGCCGGTTCGCGGCGGGGGCGACCATGTGGTGCATCGCTCCCGAGTGGGATGAGCACGCCCGCCACGTCGCCGTGGAGTTCGTCCATCCGGTGATCGTGGGCACCCGGGCCCTGCCCGCGGTGTCGATCACCGCTCCCGATCCGGTGCCCGCGCTGCGCGCTGTGGTCCGCCCCGGCGATGTCATCCTCGCCGTGAGCACCAGCGGCGAGGCGTCGGTGGCCGAGCTCTGGCGCCGGGCGCCGGCGTGGGGCGCGACCACCGTCTGGGTCGCTTCGGGCCCGGCCCCGGCCGACGCCCGCGTCGACCACCTGGTCCCCGTCGACGACCCGGACGGCTCCGCCCCCCACGACGGGCGGCTGGTGCTGCGCTACCACCTCCTGTGGGAGCTGACCCACGTCTGCTTCGAGCATCCCGGCCTGGTCCGGCCGCCGGAGCCGGCCGACGACGGTGAGGTCTGCATCACCTGCTCGGATGAGGGGCGGTTGGGCGAGGTCCTCGGCGCGACCGGTGGTCCCGACGCTCAGGTCCGCACCGCCTGCGGGGTCGAGCGGATCGACGTGTCCCTCGTGGGCCCGGTCGACCGCGACCAGCTGGTGCTGGTCCACGCCGGCACCGCCATCTCCCTGGTCGACGCATGATCTCGCCCGGCGTGGCGCGGCACCCCGTGAGGGCGCGCATCTCGTGAGCGACTTCCTCTACCCGTTCCTGGAGGGCGCCGAGGACGACTCCGACGCGCTACTGGACGATCTCATCGCCTCCGCCCGGGACAAGGCCCTCATCAGCCGCGACCTGCGCCTGGCCACCCTGGAACGGCTCGACGCCCAGGTGCGCGCCACCGCCGCGGCGATGGCCTCCCGGCTGCGGGACGGCGGCCAGGTCTTCGCCTTCGGCAACGGCGGCAGCTCCACCGACGCGGCCGGGCTGGTCACGCTGTTCACCCGGCCTCCGTCGGGACCGGCCCTCCCGGCCCGGAGCCTGGTCGACGACTCCGCGGTGCTCACCGCCCTCGGCAACGACGTCGGCTTCGAGCTGGTCTTCTCCCGCCAGCTCATCGCCCATGCCCGCCCCGTCGACGTGGCCGTCGGGTTCTCCACCAGCGGCAACAGCGAGGACCTGCTGGTCGCCTTCTCCCAGGCCAAGGAGAAGGGCCTGCTCACCGTGGGCCTGGCCGGCTACGACGGCGGCGACATGGGGCGGGCCGGCCTGGACCACTGCCTCGTGGTCACCTCCGACAGCGTCCACCGCATCCAGGAGACACAGGCCGCCGTCAGCGCCGCGCTGTGGCGCGCCGTGCGGGCCGAGCTGGAGGGTGCCCCGCCCGTGGCCGCGACGACAGGAGACGAGAATGGCTGAGACCACGACCAGCGGCGGCGATGCGGCTCCCGGCCGGCGGGAGGCCGCGGTGCTCGAACGCATCGAGTCGTTCCGGCGGCGCCGGCCCCGGATGAACGACGAGGTGGTGACCCTGGCCCACGGGGCCGGGGGCAAGGCCTCGGCCGCGCTGGTCGACGCCGTCTTCCTCGACGCCTTCGCCGGGGAGGACCGCTCCGGCCCTCTCCCCGACGCGGCCACCCTCGGCCTGGCCTCTGGGGAGCGGCTGGCCTTCACCACCGACTCGTTCGTGGTGAACCCCCGCCGGTTCCCCGGCGGCTCGATCGGCGACCTGGCTGTGAACGGCACCGTCAACGACCTGGCCGTGTCCGGGGCCGAACCCCGGTGGCTGGCCTCGGCCTTCGTGCTGGAGGAGGGGTTCCCGGTGGCCGAGCTGCGCGACATCGTGGCCGACATGGCCGCGGCCGCGGCCGTCGCCGGCATCACGATCGTCACCGGCGACACCAAGGTGGTCCAGCGCGGCGCAGCCGACGGCGCCTACATCACGACCACCGGCATCGGCGTCATCCCCGAGGGCCTGGAGCTGGGGGCGGAGCAGGTTCGCGCCGGCGACGTGGTCCTCACCTCGGGCACCATCGCCGACCACGGGATGGCCGTGATGCTGGCCCGGGGCGACCTCAACATCCAGGCCGACATCCACTCCGACACCGCTCCCCTCGGCGAGCTGGTGGCCAAGGTCTTGGCGGCCGCGCCCGGCACCCGGTGGCTGCGGGACGCCACCCGCGGCGGCGTCGGCACCGTCGCCAACGAGCTGGCTCGCGACACCGACCTGGGCGTCGTCCTCGACGAGGCCCTGCTGCCCATCGACCCGGCGGTCAACGGCGCCTGCGACATGCTCGGCATCGACCCCCTCTACGTGGCCAACGAGGGCAAGCTCCTCGCGGTGGTCGCGCCCGAGGACGCCGATGCCGCCCTGGCCGCCATGCAGAGCCTCCCTGTCGGGGCCCGGGCCGCCCGGATCGGGGAGATCGCGGCCGACCCCGCCGCGGTGGTCGTGCTGCTCACCACCTTCGGCGGCACCCGCATCGTCGACATGCTGGTGGGCGATCCCCTACCCCGCATCTGCTGACGGTGGACGACGACGGTGCCCGACCGGCTCGGCACCGGATCCGAGTGACGGGCACGGTGCAGGGGGTGGGCTTCCGTCCGTTCGTCTACCGCGAGGCCGCGGCCCTGGGCCTCTCGGGCGTCGTCGGCAACGACGCCCGAGGTGTCCTCATCGAGGCGCAGGGTCCGTCCGCCGCGCTCCAGGAGCTGGCCCGACGTGTGCGCGACCAGCCTCCGCCCCTGGCGCGGGTCGTCGACGTTCGGGTCGAGGCCCTCGACCTCGAGGCCGGTGCCGTCGGCTTCGTCATCACGGCCTCCCGATCCGGCGGCCCGGCCACCTCGCCGGTGGGGGTGGACACCGCCGCTTGCGCAGCCTGCCTGGCCGAGGTCGACGACCCCGACGACCGACGCCACCGATACCCCTTCACCAACTGCACCGACTGCGGACCCCGGTACACGATCGTCCGATCCGTGCCCTACGACCGACCGGCCACGACCATGGCTGGGTTCACCATGTGCGCGACGTGCCAGCGGGAGTACGACGATCCCGGTGATCGACGCTTCCACGCCCAGCCCAACGCCTGCCCCACCTGTGGGCCGCAGCTGACCTGGCGGCGTCCCGACGGTGCGGCGCGGGCCGAGGGCGAGTCCGCCCTCGACGCGGCCGCGGCCGCCCTGCGCAGCGGGGCGGTCGTGGCGGTGAAGGGGGTCGGCGGCTACCACCTGGCCGTCGATGCGGGCGACGCTGCTGCGGTGGCCGACCTGCGGCGCCGCAAGGCCCGCGACGACAAGCCCTTTGCCGTGATGGCGGTCGACCTCGTCGGGGCCCGGGCCCTGGGCCACCTCGACGCCGCGGCCGAGGCCGCCCTGACCGACCCACGCCGGCCCATCGTGTTGGTCCCCCGCCGGGACGACGCGCCGGTCGCCGATGGGGTCGCTCCCGGCCTCCCCGAGGTGGGACTGCTCCTCCCGTACTCCCCGCTGCACCACCTGCTGCTGGGCGAGGTGGGTCGGCCGCTGGTGATGACCAGCGGCAACCGCAGCGACGAGCCGATCGCTCACGACGACGACGACGCGGTGGCCCGCCTGGGCCCGCTGGTCGACGGCCTGCTCACTCACGACCGCCCCATCCACATCCGCTGCGACGACTCGGTCGGTCGCTCCACCGCGACCGGCGTGCGCCTCCTGCGGCGTTCGCGCGGCTTCGCCCCCGAGCCCCTCTCCCTGCCTCGGCGCGCGCCGCGACCCGTGCTGGCCGTGGGGGCGGAGCTCAAGTCGACCGTGGCGGTGGCGTGGGACGACACCGTGGTGGCCAGCCACCACATCGGCGACCTCGAGCACCTGGCCGCGCACCGCTCCTTCCTCCAGGCGATCGACCACCTCCTCGGCCTGTACGACGTGACCCCCGAGGTGGTGGCCCACGACCTGCATCCCGAGTACCTCTCCACCAAGCTCGCCCTCGACCTCGATCTGCCCCTCCTGGGCGTGCAGCACCACCACGCCCACGTGGCCTCGTGCCTGGTCGAGCACGGCCGCACCGAACCGGTGCTGGGGCTGGCCTTCGACGGCACTGGCTACGGCCCCGATGGCACCCTCTGGGGCGGCGAGTACCTGGTGGCCGACCTGGAGAGGTCCCGGCGGGTCGGCCACCTGCGGACCCTGCCCCTCCCGGGCGGTGCCGGCGCCATCCGCGAGCCGTGGCGGGTGGCTGCGGCATGGCGTCACGCCGCCGGCCTGGCACCCGAGCCGCCACCGTCGGTCGACCCGGGCCTGGCCGACGGGGTGGGCCGCTTGGTCGCCGCCGGCCAGGGCCCCACCACCTCCAGCATGGGTCGCCTGTTCGACGCCCTGGGCTCGCTTGTCACCGGTCGGGTGCGGGCCACCTACGAGGCCCAGGCCGCCATCGAGCTCGAGGCCCTGGCTCGCAGCGTCGAGCGGTCGGGCACCCCTGGGCCGGGCTCAGGCGAGGCGCGGCCGGCGGAGCGGGCCGGGGCGTGGTCCGGCACCACCGACGTGCGTTGGGAGGGTGCAGCCGAGGGTGGTGACCCTGCCCCGGACGCGGCGGTGGGCCCAGCCGCTCTGTCCAGCGGCCCGCGGCGTGAGGAGGTCGCCGTCCTCGATCCGGGGGCGCTGGTCGGGCGCGTGGTCGAGGAGATGGCCGCGGGCTCGGCCCCGTCGGAGGTGGCGGCGCGGGCCCATCAGGCCTTGGGCGACGGGGTGGCGGCGCTGGCGGTGGAGCTGGCCGGACGCCACGGGCTGGGCACGGTGGTGCTCACCGGTGGGGTGTTCCAGAACGCGGTGCTGTCGCAGATCGTGGGCGACGCCCTGCGGGCCTCCGGGCTCGAGGTGCTGGAGCACCACCGGGTGCCCTGCAACGACGGTGGCATCAGCATCGGCCAGGCCGCCATCGCCGCCGCCTCCACCTGACCCCACCGACCGTTCTTGGTACAGAAGTCCCCGGGTTTCCCGGTCGTGGATACCAAGAACCACCTGGCCGTCTGGGGGCCGCCGTTCTTGGTACGGAAGTGCCTGGGTTTCTCGGTCGTGGGTACCAAGAACGGGCCGTCGTCCGGCAGCCGCGCTCAGGTCGGCTGCATCAGCTCGATGCGGTTGCCGAAGGGGTCCACCGCGTCGACCCGCACGTAGCCCTCCAGCGGCCCGCCGTCGGTGACGGTGACGTTGGCCTCCCGGAGGGCGCCGACCAGCCCAGCCAGGTCGTCGACGATCAGGGCCGGGTGGGCCTTGCGGGCCGGGCGGAAGTCCTCTTCCACCCCGAGGTGGAGCTTGAGGTCGCCCTTCTCGAACCAGCAACCGCCCCGGGCCTCCAGGTGCGGCGGCTTGGGCACCCGGGGCAGCCCGAGCAGCCCCTCGTAGAAGGCGGCCGCGGCCTCCTCCTCGCCGGAGGGCATGGCCAGCTGGACGTGGTCGAGGCGGAGCACCGGCATCCCCCGAGTCTGAGTTCCGCAGAATGCAGGGGCAAGGCGGGGCCTGAAAAGCGGCTCAACTGACGCTCTCTCGTGGGTCGCTAGCGCCGATCTTGGGGGGTTGGTCCGCGTCAGCAAGGTACTCAAGGCGATCTGCGGCTTCGGTCGCGAGGTCGTGATCATGGGCCGCTCCAAGACCACCGTCGCCCAGTTCTTCGACGCCCTGGGTGATCGGTCCGAGGTACCGGCTCAGTACCGCAGGATCGCCGCTGCGAGCGTGCCCTCGGGCATGTCCTCGCGAGCCAGGAGGTGAACGGCACCGCCGTGACGGAGGGTGCCGATGGCGGCCGCCTCGAGGTGGTCCTGGTCGCTCGCCATCCGGGCGGCGTCGGTCGAGTGGGTGTCGGTTGTTTCGTCGTAGCGACCCGACACCGTTTCGTCCTCAGCGAGGAGGAGCGTGTCGATGCGGCCCTCCGATGCGGCCATGGCGACGGCTTCCACGTCGATGACCGCGCGCGCATCGTTGCCTCCGTGGAGGGCCCCGAACCGTTCGACGGCGGCGTTCCTGGACTGGTCGAGGCGTGGCTGCATGATGGCGTAGGCCGCGGTGTGGAGCTGGGTGAGGTCGAGCGAAGCAGGGTTGCGGTCGATGACGCCCACCAGGTGAGGGCCGAGAGTGGTGAGCTTTCGGAAGTGGCCGCCGATCTGGGCGTCGGCGACCAACACCACCGGGACGGGGGTGTCGGCCACGTGCTGCTCGAGCGCGGCGGCGACCCGCCGGACGAAGTCGACGAGCCGGGCCTTGTTCCACTCGGTGGGGCTGTCGCCGTAG
>JBBSME010000072.1:0-15669 GCA_038233335.1 Acidimicrobiales bacterium
CCACCCTCCCCGGCGCGCCCGGCGCCGGCCGAGCCCGTCGCTCCGCCGCCCTCGCCACCGGCTCAGACGGAGTCGACCGCGACGCCCCCGTCGCCGGCCCCCACCCCGACCGCCGAGCCCGAGCCCGAGCCTGCGTCGAGCGAGACCGCGGCCCAGGCCCCGTCCGAAGCCGCACCCTCTCCGCGCCCGCCCACGTCGGACGAGCCCGCTCCGGGGACCGAGGAGCCGTCCGCGGCGGCCACCGGTGCGCCGGTGGTCGACGCGTCCCAGATGTGGCGCGACGAGGTCATCCCCCGGCTCAAGGGCATGACCAAGGCCTTGTTCAAGCTGGGCCAGGTGGTCGGCTCCGACGACGAGAGCGTCACCGTCGGCCTCCCCAACCAGGCCCACCTGGCTCGCTGCGAGCAGAAGCGGGGCGAGGCCGAGGAGGCGCTGGTCGGCGCCTTCGGCCGTCCGGTGCGCCTGGCCCTGGTGGTCGGCGGCGACGGCGCCCCCCCGCCGGACCGTTCCGGCGGGCCCCGCGACCCGCGGCGCCCCGACGACGACCCCGACGACGACCCTGTCGAGGACGTCGACCTCGACGCCCTCGTCGACGCCCCCACCGAACAGCGCTCCGGCGTCGACCGCGTCACCGAGGCCTTCCCCGGTGCCCAGGTCGTCGACCCTTGATCCCCCACCCCCTGAGAGAGGTCCCCCATGGCTGACACCCCCCGTCCCGACGACACTGACGACGAGCCGACCGGTCCCACCGCGTCGGGTCCGTCGATCCCCGCCGAGGTGGTCGACGAGGGCCACGGCGTCGACCCGGTCGACGAGGACGAGGACGCCATGGACCTGGCCGGCCTGCTCGGCGGTGGCGGCCTGGACCTCGGGAACCTGATGGAGCAGGCCACCCAGATGCAGCAGCAGATGGCCGCGGCCCAGGAGGCGGCGGCCGGCACCGTGCTCGAGGGCGTGGCTGGTGGCGGGGCGGTGAAGGTCACCGTGACCGGCACCGGGGAGTACCAGTCGGTCACCATCGACCCCGCCGCCGTCGACCCGGCCGACGTGGCCATGCTGGAGGACCTGGTGCTGGCGGCGCTGCACGATGCCGCGGCCCGGATCCAGGAGCTCCAGTCCCAGTCCATGGGGGGCCTGGGCGACATCCTCGGCGGGGGCTGAGCGCGTCCGATGGCCATCTACACCGGCCCGGTCCAGGACCTGGTCGACGAGCTGGGCAGGCTGCCCGGCATCGGGCCCAAGTCGGCCCAGCGGATCGCCTTCCACCTGCTCAAGCTGCCCCGCGACGACGCCAACAAGCTGGCCTCGGCCATCACCGAGGCCAAGGCTCGGGTGTCGTGGTGCGAGCGCTGCTTCAATGTGGCCTCCGCGCCCCTGTGCGAGATCTGCTCCGATGACCGGCGCGAGACGGCGGTGATCTGCGTGGTGGAGGAGCCCCGCGACGTCGTGGCGGTGGAGAAGACCCACGAGTACAAGGGTCGCTACCACGTCCTCGGCGGGGCCATGAACCCCCTCGAGGGGATCGGTGCCGACCAGCTCCGGATGAAGGAGCTCTTCGCCCGCATCGGGGCCGAGGAGATCACCGAGGTGATCCTCTGCACCAACCCCAACGTCGAGGGCGAGGCCACCGCCATGTACCTGGCCCGGATGCTGAAGGATCTGCCCCTGACCGTCTCGCGCATCGCCAGCGGGGTCCCCGTCGGCGGTGACCTGGAGTACGCCGACGAGCTCACGCTGGGTCGGGCCCTGGAGGGCCGTCGCTCCGTCGCGGAGTGAGCGATCCGGTTCGGTGCTCGGCCTCACCGCAAAACGAGCACTCGGGGCAACGCTTCCCGGTGAGCCGGGTGCGGGCGGTCAGACCGACCCACCGTTGAGGAAGCGATGCCCCGAGCGATTGGGTCCGGGAGGCGTGCTCCCGGTGTGCAGGTGACGGTACCCGAGCGTCATCTGGTTGACACATCACCTGTAGGGGTTTTCTGAGAACTTCTCCCCGGGGTGACCGAGCGCCCCTGGTCAGGCGACCGAGCGCACCAGGAGGGCGTCGCCCTGACCGCCGCCACCGCACAGGGCCGCCGCGCCCAGGCCGCCGCCCTGGCGCTTCAGCTCCAGGAGGAGGTGCAGGGCCAGGCGGGTGCCCGACATGCCGACCGGGTGGCCCAGGGCGATGGCACCGCCGTTGATGTTGGTGACCTCGTCGGTGATGCCCAGGTCGTCCATGGAGGCCAGGCCCACCGCGGCGAAGGCCTCGTTGAGCTCGAACACGGCGATGTCGCCCAGGGCGACGTCGGTGCGGCCCAGGGCGTCCTTGATGGCCCGGGCCGGCTGGGTGAGCAGCGACGGGTCCGGCCCGGCCACCTGGCCGTAGCCGACGACCTCGCCCAGGGGCGTGGTGCCGATGCGCTCGGCCGCAGCCTTGGAGGTCACGATCACCGCGGCACCCCCGTCGCTGATCTGGCTGGCGTTGCCGGCGGTGATGTTGCCGGCCTTGTCGAACGCCGGGCGCAGCTTGCCCAGGTCGTCGGGGCTGGTGTCGCCCCGGACGCCCTCGTCGGCCGAGACGACCACCGGGTCGCCCTTCCGCTGGGGGACCTCGACGGCCACGATCTCCTCATCGAACAGGCCGTTCTTGGCCGCGGCGGCGGCCCGCTGGTGGCTCTGGGCGGCGAGGGTGTCCTGCGGTCCGCGCTCGAGGCCGGCCGAGGCGGCGTACTTCTCGGTGCCGGCGCCCATGGCCACCTGGTCGAAGGCGCAGAAGAGCCCGTCGTACATCATCGAGTCGACGACCTTCTGATCACCGATGCGGTACCCGGCCCGGGCCCCGGGGAGGAGGTAGGGGGCGTTGGTCATGGACTCCATGCCACCGGCCACGACGATGTCGGCCTGGCCGGACTGGATCAGCATGTCGGCCAGGAGGATCGAGTTGAGGCCGCTGAGGCAGACCTTGTTGATGGTGGTGGCGGGTACGGACATGGGAATGCCGGCGCCCACCCCGGCCTGGCGGGCGGTGATCTGGCCGGCGCCGGCCTGGAGCACCTGGCCCATGAAGACGTAGTCGACCTCCTCGGCGGGCACTCCGGCCCGCTCGAGGGCGGCACTGATGGCCTTGGCCCCCAGGTCGCTGGCGCTGAAGGAGGCGAGGCCCCCGGAGAGCTTGCCGATCGGGGTGCGGGCACCAGCGAGGATGACGGATCCGGCCATGGGGAGACTCCGGGATTCAGGGGACGATGGGTCCTCTGAGCCTAGGAGCAGGTCGGTCGGCCAACCCAACGCACCCGGGTGCGGGGCGGCCCGGCACGCGAGGCGCCGGGCCGGTCAGGGGAGCCGGGAGGGAGGCCCGGCTGGGGGTCAGCTGCCGACGGTGACCGAGCCGTAGCCTGGACCGCGGTCACGGCCAACGCCACCGAGGACAACCTGCGGCCGATCGTTCCCAGCCCCCGGGATGGCAACTGGGCCCTGACCTGGATGCGGGGCACCTACCGCGGGGGCTTGGTCTTCGACCTCGACGCGGTGGCGATCATCAACCCCGACGGGCCCCGGCACGTTGCCCCCGGCGCCGGCGCGCCCCGACCGCCCGTCGTGGGGCGTGCCCAGCGCGACCCCGATGGCGTCGGACCTGGACGGTGACGGCTTCGACGACCTGACGTTCTGGGGACCGGGGATCTACCGCCCCGTCGTCGGGGACCTCGACGGCAACGGCCGGGACGACGTGATCTGGTTCGGCGCCGACTACCGCACCACCATCGGCGACTACGACCGCGACGGACGGGATGAGGTCATCTGGCACGCGCCCGGATCGATCGCCGACCGACGCTGGGACATCTCGGCCAACCGGGGCCGGGCATCCCGTGCCTTCCAGATCTACGGTGCCTACCAGCCCGTCAGCGGCGACTATGACGGCGACGGTCGCGACGACCTGGTCTGGTCCACCCCGAAGACCGGCGCGGTGGACTTCGTCTACGGCGGAACGACCTACCTCCGATAGGAACAGATGGCCAGCGACGGAGGGGGAGGCAGCGGACGGCGGCGGCCCAGGGCCGCGCTCGGTCGGCCCGGCCTCGGCGCGCTGGTGGCAGCGGCGCTGCTGGTCGCCCTGATGGCCGCCAACGTGGAGCGGGTCGCCGCGCCCACCGCCCAGGTGGTCCCCCCGGCCGGCGGCGCCGACGAGTCGCGCGCCGCGGCGGGTGCGTCGGCCCGACCCGGGGATGCGGGAGCGCCGACGCCCACGGTCCTCAACGACAACGGCGGGTGGTCGTGGTTCCAGGACGAGCGGGCGCTCCTCACCGACGACGGCCAGCTGCTGGTGGCGAGCGTCCCCGACAGCACCGGGACCGACGGCGCCCAGCGCGAAGGGGGCACCGAGGTCACCCGCGTCGATCTGCGCTCGGGGACGGTCCGCACCGACCGCCTGTTCCCGGACCTGCCGTCCGACGACCACAACGCGGCGGCCCTGCTGCGGACGCCGGACCGCACCCTCGCCCTGGCCACCAGCCACTCCTCGGACCCCACCATCTACCGGGCCCACCTCGATCCGGACCGTGACGCATGGGTGCCGGAACCGAGCCTGATCCGCCCCGAGGCCGACCTCTACGACCCGGCGCTGGGCCGCCCCTCCGGCGTGACCTACTCGAACCTGGCCTACCTGGCGGGCGAGAACGGCGGCCAGGGCCGGACCTACGACGTGTTCCGCAGCGCGGGGGAGACCCAGCACCTGATCACCAGCGACGACCAGGGCCGCACCTGGGACGATCGCGGTCAGCTCCTCACGCCCTACCGCGCCTACCTGAAGATGGTGTCCGACGGGTGGAACCGCATCTGGTTCTCCGTCACCGACGGCCATCCGGGCAACATCGACGGCTCCTCCCTGTACGCCGGCTACATCGAGGGCGACGCCATCCACCGAGCCGACGGCACCGTGGTCGCGCCCCTCGGCGTGCCCGTCGATCCCACCGACCTGACCCTCGTCTTCGCCGGCACGCCGGGCGCGATCGGCGCCCAGACCGATGCCTGGGCCTCCGACATCGCCCTCGACGCCGACGGACGACCGGTCATCACCTTCTCGACCACCGTCCCCGGGGACCCTGAGCGGTCGTACCGCTTCCGCCGCCACGAGGCCCGGTACGCCCGGTGGGACGGGACGGCGTTCCAGGAGCACCGGATGGCCGACGCCGGCACCGAGGTGGGCGACCAGCTCCACTACACCGGGCTCAGCGCCCTCGACCCTGGGGACCCGGACCGGGTGTTCCTCTCCACCGACTCCCACCCGGTGACGGGGGCGCCGTTGCGCTCGTCGGCCGACGGTCGGGTGCACCACGAGATCTTCGAGGGGCGCACCCGGGACGGCGGCGAGACGTGGGCCTGGGCGGCGGTCACTGCCGACAGCCGCGAGGACAACCTGCGACCCGTGGTGCCCGAGCCCCGGGGCGGGCACTCGGCGTTGCTCTGGCTGCGGGGCGAGTACATCAGCCCCCTGGTGTTCGACCTCGACGTGGTGGCCATCACCGACCCGGAGGGTCCGATCAGCCGGGGCTCGCCCTAGTCCCACCGAGCCTTGGGGCCCTCCGCCGGCGCCCGCCTAGGCTCCGCGGCCATGCAGGAGATCCTCAACGCCATCCAGTCCGGCGCGTCGGGCGACGAGCTGGCCGCCCTCACCATCCCGGAGTCCTACCGCGCCGCCTTCGTCCGTCGGGACGAGACCGCCATGTGGGACGGCGTCGAGTCGGCCGACAAGGACCCGCGCAAGTCGGTCCACATCGACGAGGTGGCCACCCCCGAGCTGGCTCCCGACGAGGTGTACCTGGCCGTCATGGCGTCGGCCATCAACTTCAACACGGTGTGGACCTCGATCTTCGAGCCCCTGCCCACCTTCGGGTTCCTCGACCGGCTGGGGCGCGAGTCGATCTGGGGGGCCCGGCACGCCCGCGACGAGCACGTCATCGGCTCCGACGCCTCCGGCGTCGTCGTCCAGGTGGGTTCGGCCGTCCGCAACTGGAAGCCCGGCGACCGGGTGACGGTCCACTGCAACCACGTCGACGACCAGGACCCGTCGGCCCACGACGACTCCATGCTCGCCGCCAACCAGCGCATCTGGGGCTTCGAGACCAACTTCGGCGGTCTCGCCGACCTGGCCGTGGTGAAGGCCAACCAGCTGATGCCCAAGCCGGCCCACCTCACCTGGGAGGAGGCGGCCAGCAACGCCCTGTGCAACTCGACCTCCTACCGCATGATCGTCTCCCCCCACGCCGGGGCCATGAAGCAGGGCGACGCCGTGCTCATCTGGGGCGCCACCGGCGGCATCGGCGGCTACGCCACCCAGTACGTCCTCAACGGCGGCGGCACCCCCGTCGGCGTGGTGTCCTCCCCCGAGCGGGCCGCGCTCCTCCACGCCATGGGCTGCGAGCACGTGATCGACCGCAAGGAGGCGGGCTACAAGTTCTGGTCCGACGACCACACCCAGGACGAGAAGGAGTGGCGCCGGCTGGGCAAGGACGTGCGCGGCCTGATCGGGCGCGACCCCGAGATCGTCTTCGAGCACCCCGGTCGCTCCACCATGGGCGCCTCGGTCTTCGTGGCGGCTCGTGGCGGCAAGATCGTCACCTGTGCCGCCACCAGCGGCTTCATGATCGAATACGACAACCGCCACCTGTGGATGAAGCTCAAGAGCATCGTCAGCTCGCACTTCGCCAACTACCGCGAGGCGTGGGCGGCCAACCGGCTCCTGTGCGAGGGCAAGATCCAGCCCATGCTCAGCCGGGTCCACCCCCTGACCGAGACCGGCGACGCGGCCCTGGCCGTGCACCGCAACGAGGTCGAGGGCAAGGTCGGCGTGCTCTGCCTGGCTCCCGAGGAAGGCCTCGGCATCGACGACCCCGAGATGCGCGACAAGGTCGGCGAGGACAAGATCACCCTCGTCCGCCGCATGGGGTCCTGACCCCCGTCTGCTGAGCCCGACGCCGTGCTCTGGGTGGTCGATGGCAACAACGTGATGGGGGCGGGGGCCGACGGCTGGTGGAACGACCGGGTCGGCGCGGCCGAGCGCCTCACCCAGTCGATCGCCACCTGGTGTCGCGACCACACCGACGACGTGGTGGTGGTCTTCGACGGGCGCCCCGAGGAACGGCTGTCGCTCCTGGCCGGCGGCAACCTGGAGGTGGGCTTCGCCCGGCGCTCCGGGCGCGACGCGGCCGACGACCGCATCGTCGAGCTGGTGGAGGAGCGCTTCGCCGCCGAGCCGGACATCACCGTCGTCACCTCCGACAAGGGCCTCCGGGTCCGGCTTCCGCCCGGCGTCGACACCGAGGGCGCCGGCGCCTTCCGCGAACGGATCGGCCTCCCCGCCCGCGGCGGCCGCCGCCGCTGAACGGCGAGCGGCTGGCACTGGGCCGCCTGCGCGTGACACGTTGGGCCTCGGCGTGGCCCCACGTCACCGCACCCGGAGGTCCCCATGCCCCTCACCGCTCGCAACCCCAACGAGTCAGAGAACGAGCAGACCGCGTCCGAGTCCGGCGACGTCCAGCCCGTGCTGATCGAGATCGACCACATCGCCATCGCGGTCAACGACCTGGCCGAGGCCATCGACTCCTACCGTGAGTCCTTCGGCGCAGTGGTCGACCACCGCGAGGTGGTCGACAGCGACGGCGTGGAGGAGGCCCTGCTCAAGGTGGCCGAGAGCTACGTGCAGCTCCTCGCTCCCATCCGGGACGACTCGCCGGTGGCCAAGTACCTGGAGAAGAAGGGCGAGGGCCTCCACCACATCGGCTACCGGGTCGCCGACTGCGCCGCTGCCCTGGACCACCTCAAGGACCTGGGCCACAAGGTCATCGACGAGCACCCCCGCCCGGGCAGCCGGGGCACCACCGTGGCCTTCGTCCACCCCAAGGCCATCCACGGCACCCTGATCGAGCTCGTCCAGGAGTAGAGCGCTCGCGCGGGCCCGGGTTCACCGCCCCGCACCCCTTCTGTGGGCCAGGCGCGCCGGAAGCAGCGCGTTCAGCGGACAGACCCGGGGGGAGCGTTCCCGGGGCCGCTCCCGGGGGGCGGGCCCTGCGTCTCGTCCTCGTCCTTCTTCTGGCCCAGCTTGTAGGCGGCGAAGACCCCGGCCGCGACCACACCCACGACGCCGGTGCCCATGGCCACCAGGGCGCCGGTGGAGAGCCCGCTGTCCTCGTCGTCGACCAGCACGGCCGGCCCGGCGGGGCCTTGGTCGACGTGGTGGTGGCCGCCTCGGTGGTCGAGGCCGGCGCGTCGGTGGCGGCGTCGCCCACCACGGCGGTCACGGTGGCGTCGGTGACCGGGTCGCCGTCGTTGGTGAAGGTCAGGCGCACCACCAGGTCGACGGCCTGGCCGTCGCCTCGCTCGGCCGACACCAGCTCCCACGTGCCCTCGTCGCCGTGGGCGGAGGCGGGAGCGCTGAGGCCGAGCACCAGTGCGACGCCGGCCAGGAGGGCCAGGAGCAGCCGCAGGGGGTGGGCGGGGGCGACGGCGGGACGGGTCATCGGACAGGCACCTCGAACGTGTACTGGCGGGGGACGCCCACCCGTACGGTCGTCACGTCCACCTCCCAGGTCCCCGGAGTGGGCAGGGAGGCGCCGTAGACGACCGCGTGGTCGGGACTGATCTGCTCGACGGTGAGCTTGCGCTCGGGGACACCCTCGCGGCCGGCGGCCACCTCGAGCGCATCGACCGGGGCCGGGTTGCCGGTGTCGTCGGTGACGTAGAGGTGCGTCTCGTTGGTGCCGGCCTGGGCCGGTTCGACCTCGAAGAGGATGGTCGAGCCGTCGACGGTCTCTCAATCCGCAGGTTCTGGGTTCGAATCCCAGGGGGCGCACCACTCTCCTTGCCTTGCCAAGCAAGGCGTAGCGGCCGCTTCGTCGGTCAACGGCTCCGGGTGCATCGACCCCCGGTACGCGGTCGGCGACCGCGATACACCGCCCGATACACCCTTGCGATACACCGCGGTCGGCGTACGATCGTGACCGTCGGCTGTTCGATGACCACGTCGACGAGCATCCAGCCTCTCGCCCCGGCGCGTGAGCCTCGGTCGTCCTCTCGGGTGAGCTCCTTCTCGACCTCGACCCTGCTGGGCGAGCGCTCGTTCGTACTCGTCGCGCCCGGCCACCGTGGGTGTTGCTGGGCTGGCTGTCGTCCTGGTTCCGTCCTGTAGATCGCGTGCGGAGCTCATCGGTGAATACCCCTTCGGAACTTGGACCAAGCACGCGAGTGGTGTCAGCGGGGCACGCGGTTGGTCTCGTAGGCCCACATCGCGATCTCGACCCGGTTGCGGGCGCCGAGCTTGGACATGAGGCTGCCGAGGTGGAACTTGACGGTGCTCAGGCTGATGTGGAGCTCGTCGCCGATCTCGGGGTTGGTGCGTCCCCTCGCCACGGCGAGCAGCACCTCCTCCTCGCGGGCAGTGAGCTCCTCGACAGGCTGCACCGGCGGCGCCCCGGCCCTAGCGTCGGCGAACGCGCTCAGCAGGCGGGCGGTGACACCAGGAGCGATGAGCGCATCGCCCGATGCCGCCGCCCTCACGGCCTGTGCGAGCAGGTCCGCACCGGCGTCCTTCAACAAGAAGCCGCGCGCCCCGGCCCTCAGAGCTCCGTGGATGTACTCGTCGGTGTCGAACGTGGTGATCACGACGACGGCCAGCGGGTCGGCAACGTCGGGTCCGGCCACACGGCGGGTGGCCTCGACCCCGTCGAGACGGGGCATGCGAATATCGAACAGGCACACGTCGGGACGATGGCGGCGGGCCTTCTCCACCGCTTCGATGCCGTCGGAGGCTGTGGCCACGACGTCGATGTCGGCCTGGGCGTCCAGGATCGTGGTCAGGCCGGTGACGATGATGTCCTGGTCGTCGGCAATCAGCACACGGATCGTCACCGGCTGGCACCTCTCGGAAGGACCGCTTCGACCCGCCATCCGCGAACGGGGCCCGGTCCTGCGGCGAAGGTCCCCCCGACCAGGGCCGCCCTCTCGGCCATGCCGATCACGCCGTAGCCGCTGTCCGCATCCGGCGGGGTGGGGGAATCGCCATCGTCGCTGACGGTGACTCGCACTCCGTCGGGCTCGCCGGTGACGGACACCTCGACTCGAGTCGCGTTGGTGGCGTGGCGGATCGCGTTCGTGACCGATTCCTGGACCAGGCGAAACGCCGTGGCTTCGATCGACGGCCCCAGGTCCGCGAGGTCGCCGGACATGGCTACGTCCACGCGCGGGGTGTCCGGCGTCGCCTTGTTCGCCAAGGCTTCGATCTCGGTGAGGCCGGGGCCCGGGGTGAACTCCGGGGGCGAGTACCCGAGGTCCTCCTCGCGCAGCCGGCCGACGATCGCCCGCATCTCTGACAGCGCTCGCGACGCCTCCTCCTCGATCATGGCGAACGAGCTGGTGACCCGAGACGGCGACGTCTGGGCCAGCACCCTGCCGGCCTGGGCCGAGATGGCGATCGCCGAAACTCGGTGGGCGACGGTGTCGTGCAGCTCACGAGCGAGTTGTTCGCGTTCGTGCAACCGGATCTGCTCACGCCTCTGGGCCCGGTTGGAGAACTGGGTTCGCACCAGCCAGCCGAACTCGGCGGTTGCCAACAAGATGAAGGCGCCGGCGACGGCATCGCCCACACCTGAGTAGTCGAAGAGCTGGCTGTCGAGCATCGCCAGGGCCATCACGCCGAGCCCGATCGCTGCGTCGCGGCCTGACCCCCAGCGGAACAACGAGTAGATGAACGTCAACACGACGGCGCCGCTGTACAACAGCACCGGTCGTCCGACCACGATCATCGCCACGATGTCCATGGCGATGACGGCACTGAACGTCGCGGTGAGGACGAACAGGGGGTGCGTGCGTCGCCACAGCGATGCGATGGCCATGGCGATCCCCAGAACCGCGGAGGCAACCGGGAACACCAAGTCCTCGCGCACGATCGCTTCCACGATGACCGCGGGAACGAGAGCACCCAACAGAAGCCAGTCCCGCCACACCCGGACCGGCGGGTCCTCGGCGCGGGGTTCGGCCAGCAACGATTGCACAGCCCTCATCAGCTCAGCCTAGAAACCCCCGGCCAAACAGGGATCAGCCGACCGGCCGGTTCTGGTCCTGACCGGATGGCCAGGCATGGTTTGGCCGAGGGGCCGGTGTGCGGACGTCGTGAGTTCGTCAGGGTGGATCAACGCCCGCAGGGCGTCACAACCGCCGTCGAAGGAGGCCACCTCATGGCTGCACCGCTCCCACCACGAAATCTGTCAACGCCGGCATCGCCGCTGTACCGCCTCGGGCGGTTCGCAGCATCCCGCCCTTGGACGGTGATCGGGGTCTGGCTCGTCGTCGCCGTCGTCGTCATCGGAGCGTCGAGCGCGTTCGGTCGCGACCTTCAGGAGTCGTTCGAGGTTCCCGGCGTCGACTCCCAGCAAGCGGTCGAGCTGCTCTCGCGGACCCAGTCCGATGAGGCCGGGCTCACAGCCAGGGTCGTGCTCACTCCGCTCGATGACAACGCCACCTTCTTTGACTCGGCCGAGGCGGTCGCTGCTCTCGATGCGGCCCGCGCTCGCCTCGTGGGCCTCGACGCTGTCATCGGGGCGACCGACCCCGCAGCCGCCCTGGCGACGAGCTCCGAGGCCGCCGTCGACGCCGGCGTGGTCTCCGCCGACGGTCGCATCGCACTTGTTTCGGTGCAGTACCCGGTGCTCGAGTCGCTCGACGCGGGCGACCTCGAGCAGCTGACCGAGGCGGTGGCAGATGCCGGGATCGACTCACCGCTACAGATCGAGGCCGGCGGTGATCTGTTCTTCGCCTTCGACGAGCCCGAGACCGGGCTGGGCGAGATGATCGGACTTGCAGCTGCGGTCATCGTCTTGCTGGTCGCGTTCGGATCTCTCATCGCCATGGGTCTGCCGATCGGCATGGCGCTGTTCGGTCTTGCCGTCGGTGTGAGCTCGTTCGCCCTGGTGACCTACCTGATCGAGATCCCGAGCTGGGTGCCCGAGATCGGCGCCATGGTCGGGCTCGGGGTGGGCATCGACTACGCCCTGTTCCTGGTCACCCGCCACCGGGAGTACCTCGCCGAGGGCCTGGCTGTCTCCGACGCCGCGGGGCGCTCGGTCGCGACCGCAGGGAAGGCGGTGGTGTTCGCTGGAGGCACCGTCGTGGTCGCGATCCTCGGGCTGGCGGTGAGCGGCGTCCCGTTCGTGGCGGCGGCCGGCGTCGGCATCTCGCTGCTGGTCCTCATCATGGTGGTCGCCTCGATCACCTTGCTCCCCGCCTTCCTCGGGTTGTCCGGGCCTTGGATCAATCGGCTCGGCATCCATCGCAGAGGCACGGATGCCGGAACGACCACGGGCGCCGGGTGGGAGCGCTGGGGCCGTCACGTCACCGCTCATCCGTGGCCCTATGCGATCGGCGTCACCGCGCTGTTGTTGGCGCTCACCAGTCCGGTGCTGAGCCTCCAGCTCGGTCTCGCCGATGAGGGAACCCTGTCCGAGACGACCACGCAACGGCGAGCGTATGACCTCGTCTCGGACGGTTTCGGGCCCGGGGCCAACGGGCCACTTCTCATCGCGGTCGACCTCAGAGCCCGGGACGGGTCGAATCCTGCTCCCGACCCAGCGACGACGGCTGCGATCGTGCAGACCCTGTCGGGGGCGGTTGCGTCGGATCCCGGGGTGGCCGCTGTGGCCGCCACTGCGATCGACGTTGGGGCCGGCGTCGCCACCGTCGTTGCCATCCCGACGACGTCACCTCAGGACAGCGAGACAGTGGCCACCGTTGCCCGGCTTCGTGCCGACGTGCTCCCGTCGGTGCTGGACGCCAGTGGAGCGGTTGGCCACGTCGGCGGTCAGACGGCCAACGTCACCGACGTCGCCGAGCGGGTCTCTGATCGGCTGCCGTTGTTCGTCCTCGCCGTCGTCGTGCTCAGCTTCTTGTTGCTGCTGGTGCTGTTCCGATCGGTGCTCGTTCCCCTCAAGGCTGCGCTGTTGAACCTGTTGAGCATCGGCGCCTCCTACGGGGTCCTGGTGATGGTGTTCCAGTGGGGCTGGGGCAAGGAGCTCATCGGTCTCGAGGGGACCGTGCCGATCGCATCCTTCATCCCCATGTTCATGTTCGCCATCGTGTTCGGCCTCTCGATGGACTACGAGGTGTTCCTCCTCTCACGGGTTCGCGAGGACTACCTGGCGACGGGCGACAACGACGGCGCAGTCATCCGCGGCATCGGGCGGACCGCCCGAGTGATCACCTCTGCGGCGCTCATCATGGTGGCGGTGTTCGGCGGGTTCGCGATGGGGAGCGATCCGGTCACCAAGATGTTCGGACTCGGCTTGGCGGTCGCGATCGCCGTCGACGCCACGATCGTGCGCATCGTCTTGGTTCCGGCCACGATGAAGCTCATGGGCGACGCCAACTGGTGGCTGCCCGGTTGGCTCGACCGACTTCTTCCGAACATCGGCCTGGATGCGGGGGATCACGTGCCTGTCGACGCCACCGGGTCTCAGAGCGAACCAGGTGTCGAAGCCATCGGAATCAGCCCGGAGGCGCCCGGCGATCGTTCTGCGGAGCTAATCCCGGGTGGTTGAACAGGCCAAGAATGGCTTGACGGTCGTGTCTGACGGGAGGGCGAGCTCGCTCAGACGTCGGCTTCGGTGCGGCGGGCCTCGATGAGCGTCCACACGAGTCGGTCGGGCAGGGCGGTGTCGACGGGCATCTTGACCGCTCCCTTCGATGTGCTGCTGCCACCGCAACCGCCGTCTCCATCGCGGAGCGCCCGATCGGCGTCTTCGACGCCGGCCGGGTCGAGGAGGTGCGCAGCGCCGCCGAAGCGTTCATCGACGACTCCGACGTGTGAGCCTCGCCGACCGCGTCCCGTCGGCCCCACCGCGAGCGATTGCCGGCCGGTTCTGGCCTCAGGGCCCGACTCGCCGCGACCTGCTGTCCTGTGCGGACCCCCGGAACAACCGACGGGCGCCACCGCGGCGACGAGGAGTTGAGCGTCACCAACGACGGTGACACCGGCCTCACCATGCTGGCCTTCCTGGCTCCCCCGTTCCCGCCTCCCACCGAGCCCCGCGCGAGTAGTCCATCTGTGGAGGGGACCCGCCGAGCAGCAGCCTCGGATCGGCTCGATGCGGCGTCCTACCGACGATCTGCTGGTCGCCAGACTCCCTTGCCGAGGAACCTCGAGGCCATCGCCCAGGCCATCCCCGCGGCCCGCTTCTTGGCGGTCGTTGCACGCGGGCCGGTCCACCCGCCGTCGACGGTGTCACCGAAGATCTGCAGCCAGCGGTCGAACAGCTCGGGAGTGAACGGGTCGCGTTGGTGAAGCGGTCGATGGTTCTCGATGGTGTCGATCTCGTAGTCGGGGGCGTAGAGCACGACGTGGCACCAGTAGTCGGTGACGGTCGCGATGTGGCCCTTCCAGTCGATGAAGTCAGGACCGAAGTTGAAGTAGGGCTCAAGCAGCTCGTCCTGGACGACGTCGACGTACTGGCGGGTCACCATCTCGAAGATCTCCTCCCGGGTGTCCAGATCGCGATCGCGATGCTCCCACGGGCCCTCCAGGAGCCGAGAGTCGCCCGGCGTCGGCACCGATCCCGGAACCAGGTCTGCGCCGGGCTCCCGGTAGAACTGGACGAAGAAGGTCGCATCGGTCGAGGGCTCGACGTGATGTTCGACGCCAGGCACGATCACAGCGCTGTCGCCCGGTTCGAGGCGCACATCACGCGGGGCGTCTCCTTCGAGATCGATGTACCGGACACTGCCGGATTGCACGCGCAGCTCGGCCCACACCGTTGTCCGGTGAGACTTGGCCAGCGCTACCGGTAGGGATCCGAAGTCGAACAGCGGCGTGTGCCTGGCCTCGACCAGGTGGGCGGGGAGGACGGGCTCGACCATCGGGGCTGCTCTTATCGGTGGGGACGTCCAGCTCCCCCGACAGTACCGACTCTTCGCGCCTGACCCGCCGACGACATGGGTCGACCGGGTCTCTGCCGCGAAGCGACGGCCTCCGCTCGAGGAGCGGAAGCTCATTCGTGCCTCACGGCCCCACAGTTTCCGGCCGGTGCCTCAAGCTCCACGGCCCGAACTCCTCGGCTCGCCTCGAAGGACTCGACGTCACCATCCAGGACCTCCTCGACGAGTGATCGGACCTGTCCTCAGCGCTCTACCGCGTATCCGAGCGCGCAACCACCCGTCACAGGGCCAAACGCGATGACACCAGCCGGGACGTCGGTCGAACAGAACCGCAGGTCACGGGGCTGGACGGCACCCAGATGGACAGGTCGGAGCGGTCTCTTAATCCGCAGGTTCTGGGTTCGAATCCCAGGGGGCGCACCACTCCAACCTGCTTGCCGGACAAGACTTTGACGCCACTGAGGCCGGGAGCGGCTGGCGGCCTATCGGGCCGGTGCCTCGAGGTCGCCGACCACGTACCCGGGGTTCGATCCACCCTTGCGATGCCCCCTGGACGCGGTTCCTCAACGGCCAGCAACGGACCATCGGATGGATCTGCGAGTCCGCCCTCCGAGCCGATCCCACCCAGGCTCGGCATCACCTGGACAGACCCCGACAGCCCGGGCGACATCGCGACCCACGCCACATCACGGACCCCACGACCTGCAGTGAGGCGGCCCGGCTCATCGCCGCTCACCGGAGCGGCACCGAGTGGTACGCGCCCGGGGGCGAGGTCGA
>JBBSME010000073.1:0-15250 GCA_038233335.1 Acidimicrobiales bacterium
CGTCGATGTCCTTCGTGGCGCGCGGCTCGGCGGTGCAGAAGGCGAGGGCCAGCGCTCCGCCGAAGGCGTGCGGTAGGCCCGCTGCGTCGAGGCTGCGGTGGATGGCGAGGATCTTGTCCGCAAGCCCCACCGTCATGGCGGGCCCCGACGGTGGGGCGGGGGCGTGGAAGCGCCGCTGGTCGTGCCGGCGGGAACGTGGTCGCGCAGGACCGGGAACGCGAGGTCTGGTCCGGGGCGGTACGGCAGGTGATCGGCCAGGTCGAGCACCTGCTCGAGGGCGCGCCCGTTGGCGGCTGGATCGCGGGGCGCCACCGGCCAGGTGATGCGGAGCTCGAGCTCGGCTCCGGTGGCGGTCACGATCCGGGCCAGGGTGTCGGCTCGGGGTATGCGCTCGCCCCGCTCGATGCGACAGATCGCCGCGGCCGAGGTCCCGGATCGGTCCGCCAGCTCGCGCTGGCTCAGGCCCGCCCGTTCCCGGCAGCGAACCACCAAGGTCGACGCGTCCATGGTCCCGATGTTATCGCTTTCGACAACACCCGGCACCTTGTCTGGCGGGGCGGCATCACTCCGGTGCCAGGGCCATCGCGCCCATCCCGCGACGATTCGTACACGTACGTGTGGAGGGATCGTCGCGAGAACGGGTGATGAGGTGATCAGGCGGTGTGGCGGGGGTCGCCGTCGAGCCAGGTCTGGCTGACGCCGATGCCGGCCAGGCGGGACGGGTCGACCTCGGCCGGGTCCTCCTCCAGGACGGTGAGGTCGGCCCGCTTCCCGGGCTCCAGCGAGCCGACGATGTTGTCGACCCGGCACTGCCAGGCGGCATCGATGGTCACGGCCCGGAGCGCGGCCTCGACCGGGATCCGCTCGTCGCCGTTGAGGACCTCGCCCCCCTCGGCCATCACCCGGGTCACCGCGTCCTCCACGTAGCGGAGCGGCTCCAGCGGGGTGACGTTCCAGTCCGAGTGCAGCGAGATGCGCAGCCCGGCGGCCAGGGCCGAGGCGCACGGGTCGTAGTGCCGGGACCGTTCGTCCCCGAGGACCCGGTCGCGGAAGGCCCGGCCCCACCAGCGCACGTGGCCGATGAGGAACGACGGCGAGACGTCCAGGTCGACCATCCGCTCCATCTGCTCCGGGTGCAGGACGCTGCAGTGCTCGATGCGGTGGCGGTGGTCGGCGCGCGGATCGGCCGCCAGCACCTCGGCGAAGGCGTCGAGGGTCGTGTCGATGGCGGCGTCACCGTTGGCGTGGACGCCGACCTGCCAGCCGGCCCGGTGGGCCCGCCCGACGGCCTCGGTCAGCTCCTCGGGGGTGTAGTTGAGCGCGCCGCGACCGCCACCGCGGTAGTCGTCGCGCTGGAAGCCGGTGCGGGCCTGGTTGGACCCGTCCGACCAGGCCTTGATCCCGTCGACCCGGAAGCGGTCGTCGCCGAAGCCAGGCGTCAGGCCCATCTCCTCCCAGGCGTCCATGGCGGTGGACACGAGCATGCCTCGGTACCGCACCGGCGGGTCGTCGACCATCACCGACTGGAGGAGCTCGACGTCCGACGGCCCGGTCAGCATGCCGATGCCGCAGTCGTGCAGCGTGGTGCAGCCGACCGATGCAGCGTGGCCCAACAGGCGGCCGACCCGGCTGCGGACCTCGTCGGGGGAGGGGTGGGGCATGTCCGCCATGAAGGGCATGAACGCGGATGGCTCCTCCAGCACCCCGGTCAGCTCGCCCGCGCCGTCGCGGCCGAAACGGCCGGTGGCCGGGTCCGGGGTGTCTCGGGTGATGCCCGCCCGGTCGACGGCCCGGCTGTTGACGTGGGCCACGTGACCGTTGCTCTCCAGGACGAACACCGGCGTGTCCGGAGCCAGGGCGTCCAGCTCGGCCAGGGTGGGGGGAGGGGCGTCGATGGTGAGGCTGGGGTCGTACTGCTTGGCCCGCACCCACTGGCCGGGCGCGGCCCGGGCGACCGCGCCCTGGAGGCGGGTCATCACCTCGGTGCTGCGGGGCGCCACCATCGGGCTCACGTCGACCCAGTCCTCCAGGTGGACGAAGGCGAAGTGCATGTGCGGGTCGACCAGGCCGGGCAGCAGGCACCGCCCGTCCAGGGCGATGACCTGGGTCTGGGCGTCGGCCGTGCCGCCCACCTCGTCGGCGGTGCCCACCGCGAGGATGCGTCCGTCGCGCACGGCGACGGCCTCGGCCCGCGGCTGGACCGCGCTCATGGTCAGCACCGGGCCGCCGGTGAAGATGACGTCGGCCGTGCGGGCCGCGCGACGACGGCTCGCCTGGGGCCTGGGCCGGCTGGTCGCCGCCGGAGCGGTGAACGACGCCGAGGGTCCGGCACTGGCCCGCAGCACCGCGAGCGTCCCGGGGTTGCAGGCCTGACACATGAGGAGCTCCGAGGTCGACGGCTCACGGTAGACCGGCCTGTCGACCTCGGCGCCGGGTCGGCTCGCCGGTACCGTCACCGGCGTGTCCCTCATCGAGACGGTCGCCCTGACCCGAGCTGATGCCGAGGTGGCCCGTCGGCTGACCCTGGTCGACGAGGACAGGTGGGAGAGGCCCAGCGCGTGCGCCGGGTGGACGGTCGGCGACCTGGTCGACCACCTGATCGGCGGGAACGCCTACTCGATGGCTCTGCTCGACGGGGCGAGCGCGGACGAAGCCATGGAACGGGCCCACGCGGTGGCCGGAGGCGAGGCTCCGCGCCGGGTGGCCTACACCCTCACGGCCAAGGGGATGCGGAAGGGTCTGGACCAGCCCGGGGCCGTGGAGCGCACCTACCCCCACGTCGTCGGCGAGGTGACCGGACACGTCATGGCTGGCCTGCGGGCCACCGACCTCGCCCTCCACGCCTGGGACCTGGCTCGCAGCATCGGGGCCGACGAGGACCTCGACGACGAGCTGGTCGCCTTCGTGGCCGCGACCGCCGATGAGATGGGGCTGTGGGAGGACGCTTCGGCGGGTGAGGCGGGGTCGCCACAACGGCGCCTGCTCCTGCGCTCCGGGCGCGACCCCGATGGAGCTACGGCCGACTGACCCCGGGCGCGGCGCCCGGACCAGCTACCGGTCCCGTACTGTGCGCCGCACCGGATGAGGGGGCGACGACGTGGCAGGACGAGACGGACGGGTCCCGAGGCCCCCGGCGTCGCTCAGCCGGCGCCAGGTGCTGCGGGGCGCAGCCGGAGTGGGCGCGACCGCCCTGGTCGGGTCGTGGCTGGTGGGCTGCTCCGACGATGACGCCGGGGACGCCGGGGCCGCGACCACCTCCACCGCCACCGACGGCGGGCCGACGCCTCCGACCGAGTCGGCCCTGGGGGAGGTGGCCGTCGACACCGACGTCTTCGCCCACGGCGTGGCCAGCGGCGACCCCACGCCCGGTGCGGTGATCCTCTGGACGCGGGTGACTACGGACGCCGAGGGCGCCGTCGAGGTCGAGTGGGAGGTGGCCACCGACGAGGACTTCACCGAGGTGGTCGCGGCGGGCACGGCCGAGACCTCGGCGGAGCGCGACCACACCGTGAAGGTCGATGCCATCGGCCTGGCGCCGGGCACCGACCACCACTACCGCTTCGTCCTGGGTGGCGAAGCGGCCAGCCCCACCGGCCGCACCCGGACCGCCCCGGAGGGGAGCGTCGAGGGTGTCCGCTTCGGCGTGGTGTCGTGCTCGAACTACGCCTTCGGCGCCTTCCACGCCTACCGCAACCTGGCCGACCAGGACGTCGACGTGGTCCTCCACCTCGGTGACTACATCTACGAGGGCGGAGGCGCGACCTCGACCTTCCCCCTCCCCGCGCAGCAGGTCCGTGCCCACGACCCGACCCACGAGATCGTGAGCCTCGGCGACTACCGGACCCGCTACGCCCAGTACCGCACCGACCCGGACCTCCAGGCGCTCCACGCCCGGTTCCCGTTCGTCACCGTCTGGGACGACCACGAGATCACCAACAACGCCTGGAGCGGCGGGGCCTCGAGCCACGACCCCGCGACCGAAGGATCCTTCGCCGACCGTCGGGCCGCCGCCACCCAGGCCTACTTCGAGTGGCTGCCGATCAGGGATGCCGACGACGAGGTCATCTACCGCCAGCTCACCTACGGCGACCTGGTCGACCTGCTCATGCTCGACACCCGCCTCGTGGGCCGCCAAGAGCAGGGCGGGGGCCTCGTGTTCGAGGGCTCGGACCCGGACCTGCCCACCGAGCTCCTCGGCTCCGCGCAGGAGGCGTGGCTGACCAACCGCCTCGGCTCCAGCGAGGCCCGCTGGAAGGTGCTGGGCCAGCAGGTGGTGATGAGCCTGTGGCAGCTGGGCGAGGACACCTTCGCCAACGACGACCAGTGGAACGGCTACCCGGAGGCGCGGCAGCGGCTGGTCTCGTTCATCGCCGACAACGAGATCGACGACGTGGTCGTCCTCACCGGCGACGTGCACTCGTCGTGGGCCATGGACGTCACCGACCCCGAGGCCGACTACGACCCCGAGACGGGAGCGGGCGCCGTCGCCGTCGAGCTGGTCACACCGGGGATCACCTCCCCCGGGGGTGCCCTCACCGCCGTCACCGGTCCCCTGCAGGACGGCAACGCCCACATCAAGTACGCCGACGCCGTCCAGAACGGCTACCTCGTCGTGGACTTCACCCCCGAGCGCGTCCAGGGCACCTGGTTCTACGTCGACGGCGTGGGCGAGGGACAGGGCACCGAGGTGCAGGGCCCCACCTACGAGGCGGTCGCCGGCACGTCGCTCGTCACCGAGGCCACCTAGATCGGCCCCGCCCCGGGCGCGGGACAGCCTGGCGGCGGGGCTGCCGGCGCCGGCCGGCGGTCGAAGCGGTGGAGGGCGGGCTGGGTCAGCGGTCCGATGCCCAGGGCGAACAGGGCGGTGCCGATGCCGACGCTCCCGCCCAACAGCCACCCGGCCACCAGCACGACCACCTCGATGCCGGTGCGCACGAGTCGGATCGAGCGGCGGTCCGAGGCCAGCCCGGTCATCAGGCCGTCGCGCGGCCCGGGGCCGAGGCCGGCGCCGATGTAGAGGCCGGTGGCCAACGCGTTCAGGAGGACGCCGCCGACCAGGAGCGCGATGCGCGCCGCGGTGCCGTCGACGACGGGGAGAACGACCAGCGCGGAGTCGACGACCAGGCCCACCAGCAGGGCGTTGGCCAGGGTGCCGATCCCGGGTCGTTGGCGCAGCGGGATCCACAGGGCCAGCACGGCCACGCTGACCGCGATGACCAGGGTGCCCAGGCTGAACCCGGTGCGCTCGGCCAGGCCCTGGTGGAAGACGTCCCACGGGGCCAGGCCCAGGTCGGCCCGCACCAGCAGGGCCAGGCTGATGCCGAACAGCACCAGTCCGACCAGCAGCTGGATCAGCGCCCCCGCACCTGGCCGTGTCCGCATCGGGGGAGTGTGGTGCCCGCGGCGACCGTCCTGCCAGATGCCGCGCGCCTGTCCGACGCCTCGGCGTGGGTCGTCGCGGCCGGTGGGGCATCCTTGGCGGCGTCGGACGCCGTGCTCAAGGGTCACCCGTTGGGTGACGAGAAGTGCGACAACTGCCTCTACCTACCTCGACCCCGAGGAGAGCTGACCCTGGGCCGGGCCACGACGGCCACGGGTAGCCTCGCTCCATGGAGGCCCCGCCGGACCCAGACCGCGCCGCGGCCGGGCCCGACGGCGCGAGGGCTCCCGACGGGCCACCCGCCCGGCGGTCCACGGACCGGCCCTCCGGCGTGCGCGAGCGACTGTTCCCCGAGGACCCCCGCCGGGTGGGCGACGAGCCCGACTACCGGTTCACGCTGGCCAACGAGCGGACCTTCCTGGCCTGGATCCGCACCGCGCTGGCCCTGGCCGCCGGCGGACTCGGCTCCATCAGCCTTCTGGAGGACTATGGCGGCTCGCAGGTGCTGGGGATCGGCCTGCTCGCCCTCAGCTTCCTGACCGCGGCCAGCGCCTACCGGCGGTGGGCCCACAGCGAGCGGTCGATGCGCCTGGGCATGCCCCTGCCCAGCTCCCGACTCCCCATGATGATGGCCGTCGGCACCGCGGTGGTGGCGGTGGTCGCGGCGGTGATGCTCATCGTCGATCGCACATGAGCCCGGACGCGGGCGCCCCGGGCCGGCCCCGCCCCGAGGCCACCTTCGACGACGGGCTCCAGCACGAGCGGACCGCGCTGGCGTGGGAGCGGACGGCCATCGCCATGATGGTCGCCGGGCTCATCCTGGCCCGCGCCGGGGCCCTCCGGGATCGTTGGGTGTTCGCGGGCGGGGGACTGGTCCAGACGGTCGCCGGCGGCGCGGTGCTGGTGTGGGCCGGCGCCCACTACGACGACCTCCACGGTCCGCTGCGCCGGGGCGACGACGTGGTGCACCCCCTCGCCGCCCGACTGGTGGGAGTGGCCGCCATGGTCGGCAGCGGCCTGGGTCTGGTACTGGCCGTGCTCGCCGCCGTGGCCGACTAGGACGACCCGGGTCCGGGTCGGCGGTCAAGGTCGTCGATCCAGCGCTGCAGCGTGGTCACGTCGCGGGCGAGCTGCTCGGGGCTGTCGTCGCGCACGTACTCGCACAGCGCGTAGCGGGGCCCGGCCCTGTCGGTCGACGCGGCCAGGGCCAGCGCGGCCGGCCAGAGCGCCGCGCCATCCGCCAGCGGGCGGCGGTCGTCGATCCCGGCGGGGCCCCAGGTGAACACGTGCAGCTCGGCCAGGTGGGGGAGGACGCGCCGGAGCTCGTCGAGGGCGCGATCCGGGGGCAGGGTCGGGTCCGGCTGCCAGTGGGTGGCGAGGTTCGGCCGCCCGATGTCCTCGAGGAGAGCGACGGTGTCGACCGCGGTGTGGGTGAGGGTGCCGGGGTGGAACTCGAGGGCGACGGCCAGGCCCCGTCGGGCGGCGGCATCAGCGAGGGCCGCGGTGTGGTCGCGGACCCGATCCCGTTCGACGGCCGGAACATCGGGGGTGACGCCCAGGGTGGTCCAGGCCCTCACGGCCGTGGTGCCGAGGGCCTCGGCGGTGTCGAGGACCCGCTCCACCTCATCGGGGGCATCCGGCCCGGCGACGCCGAGGTACGACCCGTAGGAGCACACCTCGATCCCCAGGTCGCGGCCGCGACGGGCGACGGCTGCGGCGGTGGCCAGGTCGCCGGGGCGGACGTGGACGTCGGCGCCCCATTCGATGCCGCCCACCCCTGCCGCCTGCGCCGCGCCGATCACCTCCTCGGCGGTCAGCGACCGCAGGGTGATCGAGCACAGCCCGGCGACCAGCCGGGCCATCAGGCGATGCGGTCCAGGTCAGCCGGGACGACCGGGTGGGCGAGGGGCTGGCCGGCGGCGAACCGGGCCACCTCGGCCACGGCCAGGTCGCCCATGCGGGCCACCTCGGTGCCCTGGGACCCGGCGATGTGAGGGGTCAGCACCACGTTGGGGAGGTCCCACAGCGGCGAGGTGGGGGGGAGGGGCTCCGGGTCCGGTGTGTCGATGAAGGCGCACAGCCGGCCCTGGCTGCACTCGGCCTCCAACGCTTCGGTGTCGACCAGCGAGCCCCGGGCCGTGTTGACCAGCCAGGCGCCGTCCCGCAGGCGGGCCAGACGGTCGGCGTCGAACAGGTGCCGGGTGGCGGGCAGCTCGGGGGCGTGCACGGTGACCACGTCGGCCCAGGCGCAGAGGTCGTCCAGGTCCATGGCGGTGGCGCCCAGGGCCGCGGCCCCGGCCTCGTCGACGTAGGGGTCGTGGAGGCCGACCTCGCCGTCGAGGGTGTGGAGGCGCTCGATCACCAGCCGCCCGATGCGCGAGGCGCCGACCACGCCGACCCGCAGGTCCCGGGTCCCGACGGCGCCGGTGGGGCCCACGCCGAAGACGGGGGACTCACCCCGGACGGTGCGGTACCGGTCGCGGACCCGGAACACGTCCTTGGCGATCATGATGATGGCGGCGAAGGTCAGCTCGGCCACGGGGACGGCGTTGGCCCCTGCCGCGCTGGACACGGCGATGCCCCGGGCCCAGACCTCGTCGGTGACGGTGAAGCGGATCGTGCCCGCCCCGTAGGCCAGCAGACGCAGCGCGGGGAGCCGGTCCAGGACGGCGGCGTCCAGTCGGGCACACCCCCAGCCGCCGACCAGCACCTCGACCCCGGCCAGCACCTCGGCCGGTGCGGAGGCGAGGTCCACCGGGTCCGGTGACACGAGGTCGGCCACCCGGGCCAGGTCCTCGCGGACCGAAGGGGGCAGGAGCTGGGTCTCGATCCCCGGCCACATGGCCAGCGCCGCCGTCAGCCGCGTCACGTGACTCGGCCTCTCAGGTGGTCGAGGACGGCCTCGGCCACTTGCTCGGGCTGCTCGGGCTGCTCGGGCGGTGCCTCGGGCGCGCGGACCTTGGCCACGATGGTGGCCTCGCCGTTGGTCGTCGAGATCTGGCGCTCGGTCACCCCGGGGGCCATCAGGTCGTGCGGACGGCTCCCTTGACCTGGGCCAGGGTGGCGTCGTCGATCTCGGTCATGCCGTGGTCGTCCTTGGCGTGGGCCGCGACCTTGCCGAGCAGCTCGTCCTCGGTGTCGCCTTCGAGCACGGTCGCGCATCCGGGGACGACGTCGCCGCAGCTGAGGGAGTGGGCCATGGTGGACCTCCAGGGTCGGTGGACCTCCGACGGTACCGGCCGGGGAGGCCGGCGAGCCCACCTGAGCCCGGCATCGGGCCTCCGGGCTCAGGTGGGAGCCGTGCGCTGGAACCCCAGGAGGGGCGACAGCCCGGTGGCGGCCGCCCGGCCGGCGGTCTGGAGGCGGTAGGGCCCGGCCACGATGAGGGTCAGGCGGTGCGGGTCGGCCGGGATGGCCCGGTGCACCCCCCGTCCGAGCTGCTCGGCCGGGATCAGGACGAGGTCATCGGGGGCCAGCTCGGTCAGGGCCGAGCCCAGGTCGTCCACGATCTGCGGGGCGAGGATCGGCCCCCGGTGGGCGAAGAGCTCCTGGCCCAGGTCCTCGTCGTTGCAGAGGACGATGGCCCGCTCGTCGTGGGACAGCGCAGAGAGGACGGTGGTGGCCAGCTCGGCGTCGAGTCGGGCGCCGCCGGTCCGCAGCGGCCCTTCGACGGCCAGCACGGCCCGGGCCGCGGGCTCGGTGGGCACGTGGCCGGCGACGACGGGCACCGGCGATCGCCGGCCGATCTCCTCCAGCGAGCGCCCGAAGAGCCGCTCGGTCCTCGTCACCACCGGGTCCCACGGCACGACGATCACGCTGCCGCCGTGCTCGGCCGAGGCGTTGAGCAACCCCTCGGCCGTGGTGGCGTCGATCCGGACCACTCCCTCGACGTCGGCTCCGAGTCCGGTGGCCACCTCCACGGCGCGAGCGAGGTCCTCGTCGGCGCCGGTCCGCTCCTCCTCGGTCGCTCCCTGGGAGATGACGCACAGGGGGACGAGACGGCCGGCGTGGGCGAGGGAGAGTCGCGTGGCGATGCTGACGAGGGCATCGGGGACGCCGCCCTCGGGGACCGACAGCATGACGGTCGTCCCCAGCGCCCGGTCCGTCGGGACCTCCGGGTGGATCTGTCGGGCGAACAGCGCGGTGGTCACCGAGCTGAGGAGGATGACCATTAGCACGGTCACCAGGACTGCGTTGACGATCTGGTCGTCGAACAGGCCGATGCTCTGGCCGACGAGGGTGGCGGCCAGGGTCGCGGCGGCCTGCCCCATGGTGAGCCCGGTCATCAGTCCCACCTCGGCCAACCGGAGCTTCTCGATGCGTCCGCTCACCACCGCGGCCAGCGTCTTGCCCACCACCACGATGGCCAGGTAGCCGGCGGCCAGCTTGAGGGTCTGGGGCGAGCCGAGGGCGGCCGGGTCGAGCTGGGTGCCGACGTAGATGAGGAACATGGGGATGAACAGCGACGAGCCGACGAACTCGGTGCGCTCCATGAGCGGCCCGCCCGCGGGCACCAGCCGGTTGGCCCCGAGCCCGGCGAGGAAGGCGCCGACCAGGCCCTCGATCCCGAAGGCTCCGGCCAGCTGGGCGGCCGAGGCGAAAACGCCCAGCAGGAAGACGAAGCGGACCGCACGGTCCTGGGCGACGACACGGAAGATGCGGGCTCCGAGAAGGGGCACCAGCCAGAGGCAGTAGACCCCGAGCGCGAGCAGCCCGATCGCCAGCATGAGCATCGGGTGCCCGCCCGGCTCGTCGGAGGCGCCGGAGGTGACCACGGCCAGCACGCTGAGGGCCAGGATGTCGGTGAGCGCGGTGGCCGACACGCTGATGGCGACGGCCCGGTTGCTGCTCAGCCCGGCCCGCTTGACCTCGGGCAGGCTGACGAGGGTGTGGGAGGCCCAGATGGAGCCGAAGAGGATGGCCGCGGTGCGGGGCAGGCCACCCACCGCCGCTCCGGTGACGCCGATGGCGAAGGGGAAGATGAAGGTGAGCAGGCCGAAGCGGAGGGCGGCGCTGCGGTAGCGCTTCAGCAGGGCCAGGTCGAGCTCCAGGCCCGCCATGAACATCAGGTAGAGCAGGCCGATGTCGCCCAACCCGTCGAGCTGGCCCGGCGCCATCCACCCGATCCCCTCCGGACCGATCAGCGTGCCGCCCAGCACCAGGCCGACGATGCCGGGCAGTCGGAGCTTCTGGGCCAGGAACGGACCGAGGAGGATCACGACGGCGATGGCGAGGAGCGACTGCTCCGCGGCGAAGGTGGTCGAGTCGGCCAGGATCATCCGTCGGTGATCTTGACCCGCGGGCCCGTGCCGGACGCGGACCCGGCGGCCGGGTGGGTTCCGAGCGTGCTGGTCCGACCGCGATGCGCGGTGCGCCTAGGGTGATCGCCCGATCGGGCGATCGGGCCCGCGCGTCCACCCAAGGAGACACCTTCCATGGCAACCATGACCGTCTGGAAGTTCCACGACCCCTACGGCGCACAGAAGGCCGAGGAGCGTCTCGTCGGGCTGTCCAAGCAGGAGCTGATCCACCTCTACGACGCGGCGGTGGTCGAGTGGTACCCGGGCAAGAAGCGGCCCAAGACCCGCCAGGCCCACAACCTGGTCGCCGCCGGCGCCCTGGGCGGTGCGTTCTGGGGTGCGCTGTTCGGCCTGATCTTCTTCATCCCGCTCCTGGCCTGGCCCTGGGCGCGGCGGCCGGCGCCATGAGCGGGTCGATGGCCGACGTCGGCATCGACGACGACTTCATCGACTCGGTCAAGGCCCAGGTCGTGCCGGGCACCTCAGCGCTGTTCGTGATGTCGAGCGACGCCGTGCTGGACAAGGTCAAGGAGGCCTTCGACGACACCGAGGCCGAGCTCATCCACACCAACCTCTCCAACGAGCAGGAGGCCGCGCTGCGCGAGGTCTTCACCGAGGAGGACTGAGCCGCCGGAGGAGCCCGCTCCGGACGGTCGGCCGACGGGTCGAGAGAGGCAGTGAGGCGACATGAGCACCGAGCCGGGTGAGCCCGAGGAGGGCACCACGGTCGAGACCAAGGTCGAGACCAAGGTCGAGACCAAGGTCGAGACCAAGGCGGAGATGACCGCCGAGCACCTGTCGCGGATCGAGCTCTTCGCCGTCCTCCTCATGGCGCTGACCGCCGTCATGACCGCGTGGTCGGCCTTCGAGGCCTCCAAGTGGGGCGGGGTGATGTCGATCGACTTCAGCCAGGCCAGCGCGACCCGGACCGAGTCGGTGCGCAGCTCAGATCTGGCCAACCGCCAGGTGGCCATCGACGTGGAGCTGTTCTCCAACTTCGCCAACGCCTTCTTCGAGGAGGACGAGGCGGAGATGATGTTCTACCGGCAGCGCTTCCCCGACCGGCTCACGGTCGCCGTCGATGCCTGGTTGGAGACCGAACCGGCGGCCAACGAGGAGGCACCGGGGACCCCGTTCGAGATGAAGGAGTACGTGGTCGAGGCCAGCGACGAGGCCGACCGGCTCCAGCGGGAGGCGGACCAGAAGTCTGTCGACGCGCGCACCGCCAACCAGAACGGCGACAACTACACGATCACCTCGGTGCTCTTCGCCACCGTGATCCTGCTGGCCGCGCTGTCGTCCAAGGTGCGCACGCCGCGCACCGCCACGCTGCTGCTGGGTCTGGCGGTGGTGGTGTTCGTGGGCTCCGCGATCATCATCGGCACCTACCCGATCGAAATCTGATCGCGTCGGCGCCCGGTCGCCGCCACGGCCGGGGTCAGACCCCGAGCGCCTCGGAGGCCATCTCCACGCCCTTGATCCGGTTGGTGATCTTCTCGAAGGCGATGTCGCGGGCCGCGTCGGGTGAGCCGTGCTTGGGCTTCACGTCGATGCTGAACGGTGAGAAGCCGCAGTCGTCGGTGGCGCCCAGGCGCTCCTTGGGGATGTACTCCGCCGCGGTGACGAGGGCGTCGCGGACCTCCTCGGGCGTCTCCACCTTGGGGTTGAGCGGGTCGATGACCCCGACCATGCAGACCTGGGGCACGCCGTTGGCATCGTCCCGACTGTTGTCGCCGACCAGCTTGTAGACGCGCTCCTTGTCCTTCTCGCTGGCCAGCTGGATCAGGAAGTAGCCCGCGTTCATCTCGAACATGCTGCCGAGCAGCTCGGCGTAGTCGACCTCGGCGCTGTGGACGGAGTCGCAGTCGCCGCCGGGGCAGGTGTGGATCCCGATGTTGGCCCGCTCCTCCGGGCTGAAGCGGTCGATGACCCGGTTGTTCAGGTCGATGAACCCCTGGAGCATGTTGCGCCCGGTCCACGGGTTGCGAGAGTCGTTCTTGTTGGCCAGGCGACCTTCGGTGAAGTCGATGGAGACGCGCACCGCACCGGCGGCGAAGGCCTGGCGGATGTCCTTCTCGGCCTCGTCGCAGAGGTCGTCGAGGAACTGATCTCGGGAGTAGCCGTCGATCTCGCCATCGAGCGGGTAGAGGAGCGAGAGCATCGAGGGGGCGATGACGGCCTGCTTCATCGGGGTGGTGGCCATCGGCAGCGACTGCTCCAGGTAGTCCGAGGCGAAGGTCTTGTAGCGGAAGGGACCGCCGGTGAGGCGGGGCAGCTGACGGTCGTGGCCGTCGTCGAAGATGGCGAAGAACTGTCCGTCGCCGGCCAGGTTGTCGGCCAGCCCGGTGCCGGCCAGCGTGTCGGCCAGCGGGTAGGTGGCGAAGCTCGAGGCTCGCTGCTCGCCGTCGGTGATCACCGGCGATCCGGTGGCCTGCATCCGCTCGATGGAGTCCTTGCACGCCGCGTCCTGCTCGGCCTTGAGCTGGTCGTGGGTCGCGTCGCCGGCGTCGTAGGCGGCGATGGTCGCCTGAAGCTTCTGTGGTCTCGGGAGTGAGCCCACCTGTTCGGTCGGAATGCTCATGGGGTCCCCTCTCAGGGGAGGTTCCGCCTGCGGAGCAGGCGTAGTGAGACGTACGTCACACCGCGAACCACCCTACGGGCGGGAGGGGGATGTCGCACCGGGGCCCGCTCCGGCCCTGGTCAGTGGGCCAGGACCACCCAGGAGGCCGAGCTCAACCAGATGCCGCCGTCGCGACGGTGGCGCTCCAGCACGGTGCGGAGCGTGACCCGGAGGCGGTCGAGCAGGTGGTGGTCGGGCTCGAACATGAGGTACCCGGTGGGCAGGAGGCGGAGGTAGAAGTCGATGGCCTCGTCGACCTCGCCCTGGCCGACGAGCAGGTCGAGGTCGAGGGCCTCGATGTGGACGTCGACGAAGCTGGCGTGGGCCAGCAGGTTGGAGATGCGCTCCTCGCGCCCCAGGGAGAAGGGCCCCGGGGTGTCGGGGCCGGGCGGCGGCGGCAACGGGACGATGGCGTTGGCCGCATCGCGGGGCTCGGTGGTCCAGCCGTTCTCCTCGAGGGTCCGCCAGCAGACGAAGGCCAGCCGCCCGCCCTGGCGGAGTGCTCGCCGGAGGTCGGCGAAGGCCGCCTCAGGCTCCTCGAAGAACATGGTGCCGAGCCGGGAGTAGATCAGGTCGAAGGCGTGGGGCTCGTAGGGGAAGGTGCCCGCGTCGGCCTCGATGAAGTCGACGTTGTCGAGCCCGGCCGCGGCTGCGGCGGCGCGGGCCACCTCGATCATGTCGGCCGATCGGTCGATGCCGGTGACCCGGCCCTCGGGGCCGACGGCCTCGGCCAGGGCCAGGGTGGTGGCTCCACAGCCGCAACCGACGTCGAGGACGCGCTCGCCGGCCGCCGGCCGGGAGCGAGCGATGACGACCCGCCCGAGGGGTTCGAGCATGGCGTCCAGTGCGTCCTGAAAGGTGATCCAGGGCTCCGGGTGGACCCGGAACCCTCGCGTGCGAGATGTGGTGGGGGTCACACCGCCGACGGTACCGCGGCGTCGGCGCGCCTGCGCCGGGAGACCGCCGACGGCCCCTGCATCAGGGGAGGACGACGGTGCGGGCCCCGAGGAGAAACACCCGGCCCTCGGCGTGGGCCTTCACCGCCCGGGCCAGCACCACCCGCTCCAGGTCCCGGCCGACGATGCGCATCTGGTCGGGGTCCTGGGCGTGGGACACCCGGGCCACGTCCTGATCGATGATCGGCCCCTCGTCGAGCGCCGCGGTCACGTAGTGGGCGGTGGCTCCGATCACCTTCACGCCCCGGGCCCAGGCCTGGTGGTAGGGCCGGGCGCCCAGGAACGCGGGCAGGAAGGAGTGGTGGATGTTGATGGCCCGCCCGGCCAGCTGCGCACAGGTCGCGGGGGACAGCACCCGCATGTAGCGGGCCAGCACGACCAGGTCGATCCGGTGCTCGTCGATCAGCTGGAGCAGGCGGGATTCGGCCTCGTCCCGGGTCTCGGGCGTCACCGGGACGTGGGCGAAGGCCACGCCTTGGTGCTCGGCGATCGGCGCCAGGGTGGTGTGGTTCGAGACCACCAGCGGCACCTCGATCGGCAGCTCTCCCGCGTGGCATCGGTAGAGCAGGTCCACGAGACAGTGGTCGTAGGTCGAGACCATGACGAGGGCGCGACGGGGCCGATCGGGTCGCCACACCGAAATCTCTGCGTCCAGCGCCGCGGCCCGGGCCAGCAGGGCCTCCCCCACCCGATCGGGGTCGTCGTCGGGGGCGTCGAACCGGGTGCGCATGCAGAACGTCGCCGTGGCCTCGTCGCCGAACTGGGCGCTCTCCAGGATGTTGGCGCCCAGGTCCACCAGGCCCTGGGAGAGCGACGCGACGATCCCCGGCCGGTCGGGGCAGGTGAGCGTCAGGACGTGGGTGGCCACTGCGCCCACCCTGCCACGCCGGTCGGGGACCGTCGCGGGGTGGCGGTCGGGGGGGTCAACCGCCGCCGGTGGGCCCCTCGTCATCGCCGGCATGGGCGTCGGGGCCGTCCGGGCCCATCCCGCCCC
>JBBSME010000074.1:0-15246 GCA_038233335.1 Acidimicrobiales bacterium
ATCATCGAGACCAAGGCCGGCGACATCTCGGCGTTCATCCCGACCAACGTGATCTCCATCACCGACGGCCAGGTGTTCCTCGAGGACGACCTGTTCAAGTCGGGCGTGCGCCCCGCCATCAACGTGGGCCAGTCCGTGTCCCGCGTCGGCGGTGCGGCCCAGATCAAGGCCATGAAGACCGCGGTCGGCACCCTCAAGGGCGACCTGGCCCAGTTCCGCGAGCTGGAGTCCTTCGCCTCCATCGGCTCGGACCTCGACGCCGTGTCCCAGGCCACCCTGGACCGGGGCTACCGCCTCACCGAGCTGCTCAAGCAGGGCCTCAACTCCCCGCTTCCCGTCGAGGAGCAGGTGGTGGTGCTCTACGCTGGCACCCGCGGCCACCTCGACGGCGTGCCCGTCGAGGACGTGAGCCGGTTCGAGGGCGAGTTGCTCGATGTGTTCCGCAGCCGCAACAAGGGACTGCTCGACGACATCCGCACGTCGGGCAAGCTCGACGAGGAGGCATTGGAGGCGGCCCTCAAGGACTTCGTGAGCGTCTTCTCCCCGTCCGACGGCAGCGGCGGGCCCGAGCCCACCCCCGAGGACCAGGGCGAGGCCACCGTCGGCCAGGCCGGCGGGCGGTCCGAGGGCCTCCTGCCCGAGGAAGAGGTCAGCCGACCCGACGAGACGAAAGAGGGCTAAGCCGTGGCCGGAGGCCAGGAACGCGTCCTGCGACGCCGCATCAAGAGCGTCCAGTCGACCAAGAAGATCACCCGGGCCATGGAGCTCATTGCCGCCACCCGCGTGGCCAAGGCCCAGCAGCGGGCCAACGAGGCGCGACCCTACAGCGAAGAGCTCACCGCGGTGATCCAGCACCTGGCCGAGAACGGGGGCATCACCGACCACCCCCTCCTCGAGCCGGCCGAGGACGTCACACGGGTCGGCTACGTGGTGATGGCCTCTGATCGCGGCCTGGCCGGCGGGTACAACACGTCCGTCATCCGGGCCTGCGAGCGCGAGATCCAGGCCCAGCAGCTCGATGGCGTCGACTACGTGCTGCTCACCGCCGGTCGCAAGGCCGAGTCCTACTTCAGCTACCGCAACTACCGCATCCACGAGTCGTTCGACGGCTTCAGCGACGCACCGTCCTACGCCGACGCGGTGGCCATCGGCGAGGTCGTCTCGGACCTCTTCACCTCGGGCGAGGTCCAGGAGGTGGTGCTGGTGTACACCCGCTTCATCTCCATGGGCCAGCAGGAGGTCACCGTCCGGCGCTTCATGCCCCTCACCGGGGTCGGTGCCGAGGCCAGTGACGACGACCGGGCCTCGGCCGCCTACGAGTTCGAGCCCGGCGCGGGGCCGATCCTCGAGTCGCTGCTGCCCCGCTACGTGACGGCCCGGCTCTTCGCCGCCCTGCTCGACGCCGCGGCCTCGGAGCACGCCAGCCGGCAGCGGGCCATGAAGGCCGCCACCGACAACGCCGAGGAGCTCATCACCAAGCTCTCTCGGGTCATGAACCGGGCTCGCCAGGACAGCATCACCAACGAGATCATGGAGGTCGTCGGCGGTGCCGAGGCCCTCCGAGGTTCCAGCGGCAACGACCCCTCGGACCTCCTCATCGACAACGTGTTCCCCGAGGACCCCTTCGACCACTCGGTGCACCGCCCCCACCGCACCTCTCACTTCAGCGCAGGAGACCAGTCGTGACCACGTCCACCGACCCCGCCACCAAGCTCAAGGACGGCCGCGTGGTGACCGTCGCCGGCCCGGTGGTCGACGTCGAGTTCCCGCCCGATGCCCTCCCCGAGATCAACACCTGCCTGGCCATGACCGTCGAGGTCGACGGCGAGCCGGTGGAGATCCGGGCCGAGGTGGCCCAGCAGATCGGCAACGGCCGGGTCCGGGCCATCTGCCTGAAGCCCACCGACGGCCTCCAGCGGGGCACGGCCGCGGTCAACACCGGCGCCGGCATCACCGTGCCCGTGGGCAACGTGGTCCTGGGCCACGTGTTCAACGTGATCGGCGAGCCCCTCGACGTGACCAGCGAGGAGCTGGGCGAGGTCGAGACCCGCTGGGAGATCCACCGCGACCCCCCCACCTTCGACGCCCAGGAGCCCTCGGCCACGGTGTTCGAGACCGGCATCAAGGTCATCGACCTCCTGACCCCGTACAAGCAGGGCGGCAAGATCGGCCTGTTCGGTGGCGCCGGCGTGGGTAAGACGGTGCTCATCCAGGAGATGATCCGCCGGGTCGCCCAGGACCACGGCGGCGTGTCTGTGTTCGCTGGCGTGGGCGAGCGCACCCGTGAGGGCACCGACCTCATGATCGAGATGGAGGAGGCCGGCGTCCTCGAGAAGGCCGCCCTCTGCTTCGGCCAGATGGACGAGCCGCCGGGCGTGCGCCTCCGCGTCGCCCTCTCGGCCCTCACCATGGCCGAGTACTTCCGAGACGTGCAGCAGCAGGACGTGCTCCTGTTCGTGGACAACATCTTCCGGTTCACCCAGGCCGGTTCGGAGGTGTCCACCCTGCTGGGCCGCATGCCCTCGGCCGTGGGCTACCAGCCCACCCTGGCCGACGAGATGGGCGTCCTCCAGGAGCGCATCACCTCGACCCGGGGCCGGTCCATCACCTCCCTCCAGGCCGTGTACGTGCCCGCCGACGACTACACCGACCCGGCGCCGTTCTCCAGCTTCACCCACTTCGACGGCACCACCGAGCTGTCTCGCGACATCGCCGCCCTGGGCATCTACCCGGCGGTCGACCCGCTGGCCTCGACCTCCAACATCCTCGCCCCCGAGGTGGTCGGCCAGCGCCACTACGACGTGGCCCGCCAGGTGCAGCAGGTCCTCCAGCGCTACAAGGAGCTGCAGGACATCATCGCCATCCTGGGCATGGACGAGCTGACCGAGAAGGACCGGGTCACCGTCGACCGGGCCCGCAAGGTTCAGCGCTTCCTCTCCCAGCCCATGTACGTGGCGGAGACCTTCACCGGCCTCCCCGGCCTCACCACCCCGGTGGAGGAGACGGTCGACTCCTTCGAGGCCCTCATCACCGGCGAGCTGGACGACCTGCCCGAGCAGGCGTTCCTGAACGTCGGCGGCGCCGACGACGCCAAGGCCAAGGCCGAGAAGCTCCGCAAGTCCGCAGGGGAGGAGTAGGGCTCCATGAAGGTGCAGGTCGTGTCGCCCGAGAAGGTGCTGTGGACCGGTGACGCCGAGCGCGTCATCACCCGTGTCGAGGGCGACGGCGACATCGCCTTCCTCGCCGGCCACGCTCCCTTCATGGGCCAGCTGGGCGTCGGGGTCACCGAGATCCTCGAAGAGGGTGGCGACGTCACCCGCGTGGCCATCCACGGCGGCTTCGTCGAGGTCAGCGAGGACCGGGTGTCGCTCCTGTCGGACACCGCCGAGCTGGCGACTGCCATCGACGTGGCCCGGGCCCAGGCCGACAAGGAGAAGGCCCAATCCCTCCTCGACGAGGAGACCCACGAGGAGGTCCGCCTGGCCCTGGCCAAGGCCGAGATCCGCCTCCGGGCCGCCGGAGCCACCGACAGCGACTGACCTGTCCCCTCGCTCCGAGCGCCGCGAAGAATCTCTGAGAAGCCGGGTTTGGCGGTCTCGGCGCATGGGCAGACAACCGCGGTCCCGATCAGTGGGCATCGACCCTCCCCCCCGTCGATCGACCCACACACCTGATCGAGGCACCCACCCGCATCGAGCCCGCCGGTCCAATCCCCCCCGCCGGCGGGTTCGACGCGGGTACCACGTCTCTCGGACGTGCGTGGGGCGCCGATCGGGGTCCGCCGCCGGTTCGGGACGTGCCTGTCCTGTTCGAGACCGGCCTACAGCAGGGTCTTGATGTCCTCAGGGGGCCGGCCGACCACGGCCTGGTCGCCCCGCACCAGGATGGGACGCTCGAGCAGGATCGGGTTGGCCACCACCGCGTCGAGCAGCTCGTCGTGGCCGGCGTCGGACAGGCCGAGCTGGTCGTAGGCGTCCTCGCTGGTGCGCATGACCTCACGGGGGTCATCGATCGCCAGGGCTCGGAGGAGGGCTTCGAGCTCGTCCCGGGTGGGGGGTTCCTTGAGGTACTCCCTGATCTCTGTGTCGACCTCGGCCTCTTCGAGGAGGGCCTTGGCCTCGCGGGACTTGGAGCAGCGGGCGTTGTGCCAGAGCACGGTGTCGGACATCAGATCCTTCGGGAAGGGCACGGCGAGCACGCCGGCGTCAGCGAACGAGGGGGTGGGGAGGCGGTGAGCCCGCTCAGCCGTAGTCGACCGAGCTGAACTCCTGGAGCTTCTGGACGTGGTGGCGAGCGTCGATGTGGCGGACGGTGCCGGACTTCGAGCGCATGACCATGGACTGGGTGGTGGCGCCCCTGGCGTCGTAGTGGACGCCCTTGAGCACCTCGCCGTCGGTGATGCCGGTGGCGGCGAAGAAGCAGTTGTTGCCCGAGACCAGGTCGTCGGTGCCGAGGATCTGGGCCAGGTCGTAGCCGGCGTCGAGCGCGGCGGACCGCTCGTTGTCGTCACGGGGCCACAGCCGACCCTGGATGGCGCCCCCCATGCACTTCATGGCCGCCGCGGCCAGCACACCCTCCGGGGTGCCGCCGATGCCGAAGAGGATGTCGGCGCCGGCGCCGGGGACCGCGGTCGACACGGCCCCGATGACGTCGCCGTCCTGGATGAGGCGGATCCGGGCGCCGGCGGCGCGGATCTCGGCGATGAGGCCCTCGTGGCGCGGGCGGTCGAGCACGACGGCGGTGACGTCGCGGATGTTCTCGCCCTTGGCCTTGGCCACGGCCTTCAGGTTGTCGACCGCCGGAGCGGTGACGTCGACCACGTCGGCGGCCTCGGGGCCGACCGCGATCTTCTCCATGTAGACGCACGGCCCGGGGTTGAACATGGTGCCCCGCTCGGAGACGGCGATGACCGAGATGGCGTTGCCCCGACCGAGGGCGGTGAGGGTCGTTCCCTCGACCGGGTCGACGGCGATGTCGGTCTCGGGGGGGCTGCCGTCGCCGATGCGCTCACCGTTGTAGAGCATCGGCGCCTCGTCCTTCTCCCCCTCGCCGATGACCACGATGCCGTCCATGGCGACGCTGTCCAGCACCACCCGCATGGCATCGACCGCGGCCCCGTCGGCGCCGATCTTGTCTCCCCGTCCCATCCACCGGGCCGCAGCCATGGCCGCGGCCTCCGTCACCCGCACCAGCTCCATGGCCAGGTTGCGGTCAGGGACCTGCTGCACCGGTGTCATGTCGGCCGACAGTAGCGGGCGCCCCGCTGGTCCCGGGAGCCCCCGCGGTGGTCGGAGCTCCTCGGATCGGAGTTCACCCTGGTCCCGCCGCCGAGTGACGCTCGCCACCACCCTGAGGTCCCTGGTCAGAGGTGTCGGCGCGGGGGATGCCGGGTATCACGATCAACGCATGCGCACTTCCCCCCTGCATGTGCGGCGCGGTTTCCCGCGTCGAGCACTCGCCGTCGGCCTCGTCGCCGCCCTGGCCCTGGCCGGCGTGGCCTGCACCGACGACGGTGGGGACGACACCACCCCCACGACCACCTCCCCGTCGACCAGCGACGGTGCCTCCACCTCCCCGTCGACCAGCGACGGTGCCTCCACCACCACCGAGGCCGGCGGATCCACCACGACCGCTCCGGATGGGTCCGGCGGCTCGGTTGAACCCGACGGGGGGTCGACTGCCCCGGGATCGCCCGCACTGACCTCCCCCGAAGCGCAGCGGGTGATCACCCAGCTCATGGGCAACTACCAATCCGCGCTGGCCCAGGCCAAGGCGGGGGAGGCGGACGAAGAGGGCCTCTTGGTCGGGCTGAGCAACGTCTACTTGGGCGGAACCGCTCGCGATCAGGTCACAGGCCTCATCTCCTTCGGCGGTCTGGGCAGCGTCCGACCAGACCCGCAGCGTCCAGAGGTTGGGGCTGTCGACGTCGTGGGCGGCGATGCGTCATGTGTGAGCGGGACGGTGCGCGTGCTTCTGGATCCGATGTTCACGAGGTCGCTGGGCGCGCGCCAGCCCCACTCCTTCCGCCTCGAACCGGCGCCGGACGGCGCTCCGGACCCGGCGTGGAGGCTGAGCTACCTGTCGTTCTCCAGCGAGAGCGCCTACACCGAGGAGGCTACGTGCGCGGCCTGAGACGAGCCCTGCTGGTCACCGTCATCGCTCTTCTTGGCATGGCCGTGAGCACCGCTGCCCCCGCCGACCATCTTTGACATCGACGCCTACGTCGCCCAGGTGTGGCAGACCTCTGTCGCTCCGCCGCCGCCGTCGCCGCTGCGCGTGGCCCCTGGCCGAGCGGTGACCGGCTTGCGGGCCTACCTCGAGATCGGAGGGGACGTGCCCTACGAACTGACCATCGCGAACCCGGTCGGAGCCAACATCCAGCTCACGGCAACGCCTCGCTACGTGGTCAGCTGGGGCGACGGCGCCTCGGTGGGGACCGATTCCCAGGGCGTGGCCTGGCCCGGCGGCCCCGGTGAGATTACCCACGTGTTCACCGACGCGGGAGGGGTCACCGTCACCGTCCGGGCCTACTGGAGTGGGACGTGGAGCGCGGGGAGCGCGGGCGGCACCCTGCCCGAGCTGCCGGTCCCCACCGAGGCGGCCCTCGACCTGCCGGTCGAGGAGTACCAGGTCACCACGGACTGACGGAGCCGTCGGCCCCGTCCGCAGACCTCGGGGTCGGTCGAGCCATCAGACGGGGGCACACGGTCCGCGTCTGCAACTTGCGGCACGAGCAGCGCAAGACCGTCCAGATCTGCCGCATGTCCGCACTGGGTGCTCTGGTGTCCCCGGCGCCGCAGTGGTCGGGCGATCGGCTCCCCGAGGGTCTAGGTACACGTTGGCCGGTTTTGGGGCAGATCCGTCCCAAGAACGGCGGGCGCGCTCGTGCGGCGACGCGGGCAGGCCGACCCGCCGGGGCTCGATGTCGCAGGGGGCCGGTAGGTTCGCAGGCCATGGGTGACGTGCTCGCCGCCATCGATGTCGGCACCAACTCGATCCACATGGTCGTCGCCCGGGTGGCCGACGACGATCACTTCGACGTCATCGCCCGGGAGAAGGACCAGGTCCGCCTGGGCCAGGGCGCGGGGGACATGAAGCACCTGGCCCCCGAAGCCGTCGAGCGGGGCGTGGCCGCGCTGCGGCGGTTCCGGGGCCTGGCCGACGCCCACGATGCCGAGCTGCGGGCGGTGGCCACCTCCGCCGTGCGGGAGGCCGAGGACCACGACCACTTCCTGGAGCGGGCCCGCGAGGAGGCGGGCGTCGAGGTGGAGGTCATCTCCGGGGTGGAGGAGGCCCGGCTCATCCACCTGGGCGTGCTCTCCGCCCTCCCCCTCTTCGAGGAGCGGATCCTGGTCTGCGACATCGGCGGCGGCAGCACCGAGCTGGTGCTCGGCCATCGGGGGGAGACCCTGGCCGCCCGCTCGCTCAAGCTGGGGGCGGTGCGTCTCACCAACCGGTTCTTCGCCGACGGGGCTCCCGGGAAGTCCGACATCGAGGCGTGTCGTCGCCACGTCCGAGGCGCGCTCGTCCCGTTCGAGCGGGCGGTGCGTCGCCACGGCTTCGACGTGGCCGTCGGCTCGTCCGGCACCATCGAGCAGGTGGTGCGCCTGGCTCGTCGGGCCGCGGGCGACGACGAGCCGGTCCGCACCTGGACGGGCGTGACCGCCAGCGCGGACGAGGTCCGGGCCGTGGCCGCGGACCTGGCTCGCGGGGCACGGAAGGGCACCCTGGACGAGGTCGAGGGGCTCGATCCCAAGCGGGTCGACATCATCACCGCCGGCGCCCTGATCCTCGAGGGGGTGGTCGACCGGTTCGGCATCGACGAGGTCACCGTCAGCGAGGCCGCCTTGCGCGAGGGGGTGCTCTTCGACACCCTGGCCCGCATCCGGGGCGGCTCGGTGCACCACATCACCGACGTCGGCCGGCGCAGCGTGCGCCACCTGGCCGAGGCCAACGACACCGACATCGAGCACTCGGCCTGGGTCGCCGCGCTGGCCGTCCAGCTGTTCGACGACCTGGCTCCTGGCCTGGGGCTCGATCGCGACAGTCGCGACCACCTGGAGGCAGCGGCCCTGCTCGCCAACGTGGGCCTGGCCGTCAGCCACGACGGCCACCACAAGCACTCCTACTACCTGATCCGCCACAGCGACCGGCTGGTCGGCTTCACCGACGCCGAGATCGAGCGCATCGCCCTGGTCGCCCGCTACCACCGCAAGAGCGCGCCCAAGTCCCGCCACCCGGAGTTCGCCCGCCTCGACCCGGCCGAGCAGGACGTCGTGCGCTCCCTGGCCGCCATCCTCCGGGTGGCCATCGGCCTCGACCGCACGCGGGGCAAGCGGATCACCGCGGCGCGGGCCCGGCCCGGCAAGGGCACGCTGCGGATCGAGGTCAGCTCCGTCCCGGGCCAGAACCCCGAGCTGGAGCTGTTCACGGCCAATGAGCGCTCCGGCCTGCTGGCCGACGTGCTGGACACCCCGGTCGAGGTGGTCGCGGTGGAGGGCGCGTCCACCGCCGACGTCGGAGATCCCGACGCCCCGGCCGCCGGCTCGTGAGCACGGCCGCGGTCGGAGGTGCCCGGCCCGGGCCGCTGGGGCGTTCGGTCGTCATCGAGGCGGGCCAGACCCCGCCGCCGGCGTGGGCCGATGCCCCCCGGGTGCTGATCGACGACGAGGCGCTGGCCGCCCCGTCGGCGACGGTGGCCACGCTCCACGAGGCCTGGGCGGAGCGCCGACCCACGGTGATCGAGCTGGGCGTCGACCCGGCCCGGTTCCGGACCCCCGAGCCGATCTCGGGCACCCCGTGGGACCTCGGCGTCGACCTCGACCTGCCCCTCGATCGCCTCCACTTCCTGGTGTGGGCCAACACCTGGGACGCCCGCGGCGACGAGCCGGTGTGGTGGTGGGGGGTCAAGGCGGCCCGCCTGGCCGACGGCGCGGAGACGACCACCCCGGGCCCGGGTGACGTGGTCCTGCCCGATGGCGCCGCGGTCTGGATCGACGGCGGACCTCGGGAGCCGTGGGCCCGTGCCGACCTGAGCGGTGTCGGCCTGGTGCACCGCGAGACGGTCGAGGGCGGCCGCCTGACCGTCGCCCCCGAGCCGGTCCCCGTCACCGCCGACCTGGCCGACGACCAGCGGGCCGCGGTGGCCCACCAGCGGGGCCCGGCCCGGATCGTGGCCCCGGCTGGGTCGGGCAAGACCCGCGTGCTGACCGAACGGTTCCGTCACCTGCTGGTCGACCGGGGCTGGGAGACGGGCACGGTGCTGGCCGTGGCCTACAACGTCAAGGCCCGCGACGAGATGGCTGAGCGGACCGAAGGCCTCGGCGCCCGGGTCCAGACCCTCAACGGGCTGGCCTACGGCATCCTGGGCCAGGCCCAGGGCGGGGCCCCGCCGGTGATCGACGAGCGCGAGGTGCGCCGTCTGCTCGACGGCCTGCTGCCCCGCCGTCAGCGCCGAGCCAACACCGACCCGGTCGCCCCCTACCTGGAGGCCCTGACCGAGGTCCGCCTGGGCCTGCGCCCCCCTGACCGGGTGGAGTCCGACCGGGGCGACGTCCCCGGCTTCGCCGAGGTGGTCGAGCCCTACCGGGCCGAGCTGGCCCGCGGGGGCGTCGTCGACTTCGACGAGCAGGTGACGGCGGCCATCGAGGCCCTCCTCCGCGACGGCGAGCTCCGCCGTCGGGTCCAGGCCCGCCACCGCCACCTCCTCGTCGACGAGCTCCAGGACCTGACCCCGGCCCACGTCCTGCTCCTCCGCCTGGTCGCGGGACCTCCTCTCGACGTGTTCGGGGTGGGCGATGACGACCAGACCATCTACGGCCACGCCGGGGCCGACCCCCGCTTCCTGATCGACTTCGCCTCCTGGTTCCCGGGCGGCGACACCCACGCCCTCGAGGTCAACCACCGCTGCGCCGGCCCCATCGTCACCGCCGCGGCCACGTTGCTCGGCTACAACCGCCGCCGGGTCGACAAGGTGATCCGGCCCCGGCCGGACGCCGACGACTCCGACGCGGCGGTGACGATCAGCGCGCACGACCCCTCGGCCGGGGCCGAGACGCTGGTCGCGACGGTGCAGGGCTGGCGGGACGAGGGGTGCCCGGCGGCCGACATCGCCGTGCTGACCCGGGTCCACGCCCTGCTCCTGGCCCCGCACGTGGCCCTGGTCGAAGCGGGCATCCCGGTGCGCTCCACCGTCGGGCCCGAGCTCATCGACCGCACTGGCGCCCGGGCCGCGCTCGCGTACCTGCGCATCGCGGATGACCCCGGGGCCATCGACCCGGCCGACCTGGCCGAGGTCTACCGGCGCCCCTCGCGGGGCATGCCCCAGTGGATCACCAAGTGGTTCCGGCGCCGCATGAGCGTGGCCGACGTGGCCGCCATCAGTGAGCGCCTCGACGACCCCAAGGTGGCGGAGAAGATCGCCACCTTCGCCGCCGACCTCGAGCGGGTGGCGGCCGCCGGTGGCGGCACCACCCGGGCCGCGTTGGAGGTCATCCGGGACGACATCGGCCTGGGCGAGGCCATGGAGGGCCTCGACCGGTCCAAGGGTGGCGAGGGGTCCAGCCAGCTCGACGACCTCGAGGCGCTGATCCAGGTGGCCGACCTCCACCCCGTGCTGGAGGGCTTCGACTCGTGGCTGCGGGGCGCGCTGGGCAGCGGACGCCCGGTCGGCGGGGCGGTCACCCTGTCCACCGTGCACCGGGTCAAGGGGCGGGAGTGGCCCCGGGTCGTCGTCGTCGGGACCACCGCCGGGCTGTTGCCCCACCGCCTGGCCGCCGACGAAGAGGAGGAGCGCCGGGTCCTGCACGTGGCCATCACCCGGGCCCGTGACCGCGTGGTCGTGCTGGGCGACGGCAGCCGCCCGTCGCCCTTCCTCGGCGAGCTCACCGGCGAGGCCGCCCAACGTCCCGAGCGGGTGCGGCGGACGCCGGGGACCGCGGCCCCGGCCCCGGCCACGGCCGGACGGGAGCGCAGGGACGGGGGACGGGCGGCACCGAGCGAGCTGACCGGTGCGGCGGTCGGACGGGCCGAGGCCCTGCGGACGTGGCGCCGGGAGCGGAGCCGCTCCGACGGCGTGCCCGCCTACGTGGTGTTCTCCGACGCCACCCTCCACACCCTCGCCGAACGCGCCCCGACCTCGACCAAGGAGCTGTCGGCGGTGCCCGGCATCGGTCCGGCCAAGCTCGAGCGCTACGGCCCCGACATCCTGGCCCTGGTCGCCGACCCTGCCGATGCCGCCGAGGCCGAGGGCTGAGGGCTGAGGGCACCGCGGGGGCCGGTCGACAGGAGCGTGCCTGCGATACTGGTCTGATGCGTCTGCACCTCGCGTCCCTCCACCGCCGGCGACCGCTCCGGTGAAGCTCCGCCGCCTGTTCGGTCGGGATGACGCCTCCGACGACGACCTCGACGAGGCCGCGGCCGACGCGTCCACCGACGATGGCCCCGAGGCCGCGTCCGAGCGCCGGGCCAAGGCTGCGGTGCCCGAGGGCGGCGACGCCGCCAACGCGGACGGGTCGGAGGACGCCCGACAGGCCGAGGTCGGCGAGGACGAGGCCCACAGTGATGCGGCCGACAGCGACGATGACAGCGACAGCGAGGCCGACGCCGCCGAACGCGACGACGCCCACGACGATGACGGGGACGACGGGTTCCGGGAGATCGAGTTCGAGCTGTCGGACTGGGGAGCCCGCGAGCGCAAGCTGCTCGACGAGATCCTCACCGGGGTGCGGGTGCGGCGGGTGTGGCAGGCCGGCACGCTCGTGGTGGCGGCCAACGACGCCGAGATCGTCGACGACCTCATCGACGAGATCGAGGACCGCATGGCCCTCGACCTGCCCCCCGGCGTGGACCCCGTCGTCTACGACGTGCGCGACTGGCCCGACGGCCTCGAGGACCGCTTCATCGAGGTCCTCATCGAGAACCGGATCGCCCACCGGCGCGGGTACCAGGAGATCACTGTCGGCGTGGACGACGAGGAGCGGGTGGACGAGCTGGTCGAGGAGGTCACCACCGCCTGGGAGGACGAGCAGCCCACCGAGGACGAGCTCGACGGGCCCGATGCCTCTGAGGTGCTGTCCGACCTGTTCGTCACCTCGGACCGCCTGCAGCACGACGCCTCGGACAAGACGGCAACGATCCGCTTCGACGACGCGGCCTCGGCCGTGGGCGACCTGTCGCTCCCGTTCGGCTTCGCCGAGGGGGACTGGGCGGCCATCAAGGACGCCGTGCAGGACCTCCGCGATCGCCTCGGTGACGCCGAGGCCACCGACACCGACATCGAGGAAGCCGCGGCGTCTCTCCGCACCCTCCTGCGCCCGCTGGTCTGACGCAGAGCGCCCGCCCGACCGGGGGCCCGGGCCATGGGTCCCCGAGGGCTGGTCACGGGACTGAGGCCGGTAGGTTGACCTGATGGTCCTGGCCGAGCTGGAGGTGTTCCAGTCCCGCCCCATCGCGCCCACCCGGCGCCTGGCCCTCGGGTCCTGCGTGCTCCCGGTGTCGCCCGCTCCCGGCTTCGGCGGACTCCTCCTCGGCGCCGTCGTGGCCGCCTTCATCACCCAGGTCGACGACGACCTCCAGGCCGACCTCGAGCGCCTCACCCACCAGGTGGAGCAGGGGCTGAGCATCCCCCAACCCCGCCTCCGCCACCGGTTCCAGACCGACCACGTGGGCCTCAACCGTCGCCACCACCGTCTCCTCGGCGACGGCGAGCAGATGCGCATCGACGTCGACACCACCGCTGGCACCTCCCCCGGCCCCCAGGTGCTGGCCGCGGTGTACGCCGCCGGCCGCCTGCCGATCGAGAGCCGGGGCCCGGTCATGCGGGTGATCCGCCGAGGCCTCCTCTGGCGGGGAGCCGTCGATGACGGGCTCCTGCGGGCCATCGGCGGTACCGGCACCGCCCTCACCGCCGCCGGCCGCTTCACGGATCCCGAGGCGTGGGCCCTCGGCGTGCTCGGCCTCGCCGGGCCGTCGCCGGAGCGCAAGGACATCCAGCGTCGTTTCCGGGACCTCCTCCGGGTCGCCCACCCCGACCACGGCGGGGGTGAGTCGTCGGCGGCCGAGCGCATCGCCGAGCTCACCGAGGCCCGTCGCATCCTGCTGGTCCTGTGACCTCGGCACCGGGCGGACCTGGCGCCCTGCTGCTCACGCCCGGCGCCGGGGGAGGCAAGGACCACGCCACCCTGGTGGCGGTGGAGGACGCCCTCGCCCCGCTACCGGTGGCGCGGGTCGACTTCCCCTACCGCCGGGAGGGGCGCAAGGCGCCCGACCGAGCCCCCAAGCTCATCGCCTACGTGGTCGAGGAGGCGGGGTTGCTGGCCGAGTCCTCGGGCGTGGCTCCCGAGAAGGTGCTGCTGGGCGGAAGGTCCATGGGCGGCCGCATGTGCTCGATGGCGGTGGCCGAGGGCCTGCCCGCGTCCGGTCTGGTGCTGCTGAGCTATCCACTGCACCCGCCGGGGAAGCCCGAGAAGCTGCGCACCGAGCACCTCCCCTCCCTGGAGGTGCCCTGCCTCTTCGTGGGTGGCACCCGCGACCCGTTCGGCACGCCGGAGGAGATGGAGGAGGCCAGCGCCCTCATCCCCCGGCCCGTCACCCACGTCTGGTTGGACGGCACCGGCCACGACCCCAAGGGCCGCGACGACGTCATCGCCACCGCTGTCTCCGACTGGGTCGCCACCCTGACCTGAGCGGACGGGATCTCGTGGTCTGCAGGTCGGCACCGGGCGCACCTACCGACTGGCCCGCGCCCTGCTGGCCAGCCCGGAGCGGGTCGGCCGCGTGGTCGATGACCGGTACCGCCAGATCCTGGGCCGCTCGCCCGATGCCGGGGGCCGGGCCTACTGGATCGGCGTGGTCCGGGCCACCGGGGGCGAGCAGCGGATTCGCGTCGCTTCTGGGCTCGGCCGAGCACATCGCCGCCGTCACCCGCTAGCCCCCTCGGGGGTGACCAGGGATCGGGCGACGCTCAGGCGGTGACGATGACGGGCACGCCGAGGGGGAGGCCGATGTCTTCGACCATGTCCACCACCACGTCGTCGGGCACTCGCACGCAGCCGCGGCTGACGTTGCGGCCGATGGAGGACCGGTCGGCCGTCCCGTGCACGCCCATCCGGCCGTCGCCCCCGGCGAACTGCTCCAGGGTCGAGAACCCCGACAACCCGTAGGCGTAGGAGCCGTAGCCGTTGTTGGTGGGGTCGATGAGCACCCAGGTGTAGAACTCGCCGCCCACGGTCGGGGTGTCCTGGGTCCCGACCCCGATGGCGGTGTCCACGACCACCTCGGTGCCCTTCTGGACCATCATCTGGAACCCGGAGATCGACACCTGGATCTGGTAGTCGTGGGTCGCCACATCGACGTCGGCCGCGTCGATCCACGCCTTCGAGCCGTTGGGTCGGATCGGCAGCAGCACGTGGAGGCGGCCCCCCTCCCGGCCGACGACGAGGAACACCTGGCGCTGGCCGTAGTCACCGCGAGCGCTGAGGTCGCCGCTCGAGGACCCGGTGGGCCCCTCGTAGAGGGTCAGCTCGTCCACCCCATCCCGGACGGTCGCCACCTCGCTGGTACGAGCGGGCAACGGGGAGAGCCCGGCCGGCCCGGGGGCGGCGGTCGTCGGCGCCGCGGTGGTCGTCGTCGGTGCGGCGGCGGTCGTCGGGGCCTCGGTGTTCGAGGTGGCGGGCGCCGTGGCAGTGCTGGCGGTGGTCGTCGTGGTGGTGCCGATGGTCGCCGTCGTCGTGGTCGTGGTCGTCGTCGGTCGCGACGACGCGTCGGCCAGCGTGGGCTCGGTCCGGGTGATCGAGAGGAGGGTGGCCACCAGCAGCAGCACCCCGGCCAGGACGCCACCGCCGATGAGCAGGTTCTTCCTGGTGGGTTCGGGCCGTCGCACGGCTCGAGATGCTACGATAGCTCGGCGGGCCCCGACCCCGCGGCCGGCGGGATGTCCGCGGCTATCCCGTCTGGGCCGGTCAGCGGGCCGACGTCGTCCTCGGGGTTGATGTCCTCCAGCTCCCGACGCGCCGTCTCCGGGAACACGGTGAGGGCCAGCACCGCGACCAGCAGGCCCAGCGGCAGGAGGAGGAAGATCCCGTCGGACAGCTGGCCCCACCGGTCCTTGGCGATCCCGGCCACGACCAGGCCCAGAGCGCTGCCGGCCACCGACAGCAGCTGGAGGAGGCCGTTGGCCTTGCCCCGCGCCGCGGTCGGGAACAGCTCCGGGCCGTAGGCGCCCAGGGCGGGGACGGCCAGCGCGCC
>JBBSME010000075.1:0-15210 GCA_038233335.1 Acidimicrobiales bacterium
CTCCTCGCCCTTCAGCTCGGCCACCGCCTCGCTGACCATCTGGACGTAGAGGTCGTAGCCCACCGCCGCGATATGGCCGGACTGGCCGGTGCCCAGCAATGAACCGGCGCCCCGGATCTCCAGGTCGCGCATGGCGATGCGGAACCCCGAACCCAGCTCGGTGGCCTCGCCGATGGTCTTGAGCCGCTCGTAGGCCTCCTCCGACAGCGAGACGTCCACCGGGTGGAGCAGGTAGGCATACGCCCGCTGGCCGGCCCGGCCCACCCGACCGCGGAGCTGGTGGAGCTGACCCAGGCCCAGACGGTCGGCCCGGTCGACCACCAGGGTGTTCACCGTGGGCATGTCGATGCCGGACTCGATGATGGTCGTGCAGACGAGCACGTCGAAGCGCCCCTCCCAGAAGTCGAACACCACCTGCTCGAGGGTGCCCTCGTCCATCTGGCCATGGGCCACCGCGATGCGGGCCTCGGGCACCAGGTCCCGCAGCTCGGACGCCTTCTTCTCGATGTCGCGCACCCGGTTGTGCACGTAGAAGACCTGGCCCTCCCGCAGCAGCTCGCGGCGGAGGGCCTCGGACACGGCCCGGGCGTCCTGCTCGCCGACGTAGGTGAGGATGGGCTGGCGCTCGGCCGGCGGCGTGTGGAGCAGGGTGAGGTCGCGGATGCCGGTGAGGCTCATCTCCAGGGTCCTGGGGATGGGCGTGGCCGACAGGGTGAGGATGTCGAGGTTGGTCTTGAGGGCCTTGATCTTCTCCTTGTGGGCCACGCCGAAGCGCTGCTCCTCGTCCACCACCAGCAGGCCCAGGTCCTTGAACACGATGTCCTGGGACAGCAGGCGGTGGGTGCCGATGACCAGGTCGACCTCACCGGTGCGGAGCCCCTCGATCACCGTCCGGGCCTGGGCCGAGGTGAGGAACCGGCTCAGCACCTCGACCCGCACCGGGTAGCCGGCCAGGCGGTCGCTGAAGGTCTGGAAGTGCTGCTGGGCCAGCAGCGTGGTCGGGACGAGGACGGCGACCTGCTTGCCCTCCTGCACCGCCTTGAACGCGGCCCGCAGCGCCACCTCGGTCTTGCCGAAGCCCACGTCGCCGCAGACCAGGCGGTCCATGGGGGTGGAGCCCTCCATGTCGGCCTTGACGTCGAGGATGGCGGTGGCCTGGTCGGGCGTGGGCCGGTGGGGGAAGGCGTCCTCCATCTCCTGCTGCCACGGCGTGTCGGGCGGGAAGGCAAAGCCCTCGGTGTTGAGGCGCTTCTGGTACAGCACCACCAGCTCCTGGGCCACGTGGCTGACCTCGGCCTTCACCTTGGCCTTGGCCTTCTGCCAGTCGCCCCCACCCAATCGGCTCGGCTTCGGGTCCTCGCCTCCGCTGTAGTGGCGGACGGCGTCGATCTGGTCCGACGGGACGTAGAGCTTGTCGGCGCCGCGGTACTCCAGCAGCAGGTAGTCGCGCTCGGCCCCGCCGATCGCGCGGGTCACCATGCCGCCGTAGCGGGCCACGCCGTGCTGGTGGTGGACGACGAAGGCGCCAGGGCGGAGATCGTCGAAGAACCCAGCGCTGTCGCGCTTGCGGGACTTGGGCGTGCGGTGCGGACGCCGCCGGCCGGTGAGGTCGGCCTCGGCCAGCACCGCCACCTTGGCCCCCGGCAGGACGCAGCCCCGGTCGAGCGACGCCACCCGCACGTCGACTTCGAGGTCGTGCTCGCGCAGCAGATCGGCGAACCGGGTGGCCGAGGCATCGGTGTCGGCCGCCACCACCAGCCGGTAGCCGTCGCGGACCAGGTCGCGGGCCTGGCCCAGGAGCCCGGCGCCGTCGCCCACCGTGGGGTTCCAGCCGATGCTGGTCACCACGGGCACGTCGGGCGAGTCGGCCACGTTGGCGATGGTCCAGACCGGGGCCTCCGTGTGCTGGAGCAGCCGGTCGAACGCCAGGTGGAGGCTGGGGATCTCGGTCCCCTCGGGCACGTCCCAGGTGCTGCGGGCCAGGTGGTGGGCCAGGTCGGACTCCTCGGCCAGGAGGTCCGCGGCCCGGTCCCGCATCCGCCGGGGCTCGACCAGCAGCACCAGCGCATCGTCAGACAGCAGGTCGAACAGCAGGTGCTCGCTCTTGGTCAGCCACGGCAGCCAGCTCTCCATGCCGTCGAAGACCAGGCCCTCGGCCAGGCGCTCCCACTGCTCACGGCCCCAGGGCTGCGACGCCACCAGCTGGGCGGCCCGGGCCCGCACGTCGTCGGTGGGCAGCAGCTCGCGGCAGGGGAAGATGGCCGCCGCCTTCAGCGGGTCGGTGGCCCGCTGGTCGGTGATGGAGAACTCGGTGAGGCGATCGACCTCGTCGCCCCAGAGGTCGATGCGGACAGGGCGGTCCTCGGTGGAGGGGAAGACGTCGACGATGGAGCCGCGCACCGCGATCTCGCCCCGGGCCTCGACCTGGGGCTCGCGCCGGTACCCGGCCGCGACCAGGGTGGCCACCAGATCCTCCCGGTCGACGCTCTGCCCCGGCCGGACGATGACCGGCTCCACCTCATCGACGTGCGGCCCCAGCCGCTGGACCAGGGCCCGGACGGGAGCGACCACGACCTTGGGGGCGTGCTGGGCGTGGCGCAGCCGCCACACCACCCGGAGGCGACGGCCCATGGTCTCGACGTTGGGGCTGACCCGCTCGAACGGGAGCGTCTCCCAGGCGGGGAACAGCTCGACCGCATCGGGGCCCAGGTAGGCACCCAGGTCGTGGACCAGACGCTCGGCGTCACCGGTGGTCGGCACCGACACCAGGACAGGGGTGCGGGTCCCACTGGCCAGGTGGGCCACCGTCAGCGAGCGGGCCGACTCGGCCGCGGCCAGCACCGCCTGGCGCCGGCCCCGGACCTGGGCCAGGCCGGGCTCGTCGGCCAGCAGCGCGGGGATGTCGCCCAGCGGGGCGCCGGTGGTCGTGGTCGGAGTCGCGGTGGCGGTGCTCAACGGGTGGCTCAGGGGCAGGGGGACGCGAGAAGACGCCGGGATCCGGCTGTACCGGGCCCCGAGCGAGGCCGCCCAACCTACCGGCCGATCGCCCTCGCCCCCCTGGTCGCAGTTTCGTGGCGTGCATGACCGTCGGGCTCGGCGGCTCCGTTCTCGGTACCGGTGAGCGGGAAACCCACGGGATCCTGTACCAAGAAGGGCGTGCGACCCGGCGGGGCTCCGTTCTTGGTACCAGTGACCGAGGAACCCGCCGCATCCTGTACCAAGAACGGTGGGACACGTCCTCCGCCGGGCCGGGCGCGACCGGGGGGTGCCGGTGGCATCCTGGGACCCATGGCCATCGACGTCGCCACCGTCCACCTCGACGACTTCAGTCGCGGGGCCGCCGCGACCCGGGACGAGTTCGTCTCCACCCTGGGCCAGAGCCTGGTGGACACCGGGTTCGTCAAGGTCGATGGCCACAGGGTCACGCCCCAGGACATCGAGGCCGCCTACGCCGCAGCCCGGGACTTCTTCACCCTCCCGGCCGAGGCCAAGGGTGCCTACGTGCTCCCCAAGGGCGCCGGCGGCTACACGCCCTTCGGCACCGAGCACGCCAAGGACAGCGAGGCCATCGACCTCAAGGAGTTCTGGCACGTCCACCAGGACGTCCCGCCGGACCACCGCTTGTTCGCCGACTACGACGCCAACGTCTTCCCCGCCGAGGTCCCCCACTTCCAACCGGCCATGCTGCGCCTCTACCGCGACCTGGAGGCGGCAGCCCAGACGCTGCTGGAGGCCATCGCCGTCTACCTGGGCCTGCCCGAGCGGGACCTGGCCGACATGGTCATCGACGGCCGCTCGGTGCTGCGCATCATCCACTACCCGCCCCTGCGCCAGGCCAACGTGCCCGGCGCGGTGCGGGCCGCGGCCCACGAGGACATCAACCTGATCACGCTCCTGCCCGCCGCCACCGAGTCGGGCCTGGAGCTGCTGGACCGCAACGGCGAGTGGTACCCGGTCGACGGGCTGGAGGGGGAGCTGGTGGTCGACGCCGGCGACATGCTCAGCCGCCACGTGAACCTCAAGATCCCCTCGACCACCCATCGCGTGGTCAACCCCGAGACCGACGACGTGGCTCGCTACTCCATGCCGTTCTTCTGCCACCCCCGGCCCGAGGTCGTCCTCGACGCGCCGCCGGCCCTGGTCGGCGACGACGAGAAGCACTCCCCGCCCATCACCGCGGACGAGTTCCTGGACGAGCGCCTGGCCGAGATCGGCCTGAAGTAGCTGGCACGCCGCGGGGCCGTCCGTGGGCGAGGATCGGGGGGTGCAGATCGACACATTGCTCCTCGCCCCGCCCGCCCAGGTCCGGGAGCGGGCCGACGCCCTGGCCGCCACCGGGGTGGACGGGCTGTTCACCTTCGAGGGCCCCCACGACGTGTTCCTGCCCCTCGCGCTGGCGGCTGAGACGGGCGCCTTCGTCTACTCCAACATCGCGGTGGCCTTCCCCCGCTCCCCCGTCCACCTGGCCCACACCGCGTGGGACCTGCAGGCGCTGAGCGGGGGTCGGGCCGCCCTGGGGCTCGGCACCCAGGTCCGGGCCCACATCGAGCGCCGCTACGGGTCGACCTGGTCGCACCCGGCGGCCTGCATGCGCGAGTGGATCGGCGCCATCGACCCCGGGCCGGTCGCCGGAGGCCGTCCGCCCATCTGGATGGGCGCCCTGGGCCCTCGGATGACCGAGCTGGCCCTGAACAAGGCCGACGGGCTGCTGACCCACCCCTTCACCTCCGACCGCCACGCGGCCGAGGCGACCTTCCCCCGCATCGAGTCGGGACTGGCCGACGCCGGCCGCGACCGCGCCGACATCACCCTGGTCGGCCAGGCCATCCTCTCCTGCGGCCGCGACGCCAAGGAGCAGGAGGCCGACGATGCCGGGGCCCGATGGCTGGTCGGCTTCTACGGCTCGACGCCCGCCTACGAGCCCGTCCTGGCCACCGAGGGGCGGGCCGACCTCCACCCCGAGCTGCGCCGCCTGTCCCGAGAGGGCCGCTGGGACGAGATGGCCGCCCTGGTCGATGACGACCTGCTCGACGCGGTGGTCGTCCGAGGCGACCCCGACCAGGTGGCGGCCCGGCTGCACGAGCGGGTCGGGGGCAAGGTCGACCGCCTCGCCGTCTACGCCCCGGGCGGCATCTCCGACGAGGCGCTGAGCGCCGTCGTGGGAGGTGTGCGGGCCCGGACGGATGCCATCGCCACCTGACCGCCCTCAGGCCGCGGGCCGGGCCTGGCCACCGCACGCGACCGGAACTCAGCAGTCGGCCAGAGCAGCCAGTGCCCGACAGACGCCGGGATCGCCGACGGCCAGACGGCCCACGCGCTCGGTGAGGAACGAGCGGCGGATGGGCTGGAGGTTGTCGAACGTCGCCGCGCAGACCACGGCCAGGCCGTGGGCCTCGCCCAGCGGGACCTCCGTGGGGATGGAGCGGACGGTGCGGGTGACCGGTGCGACCACGACCCAGGTCAACACCGGGACGGCTTCGCTGCGAGTCACGACGAGCACGGGGCGACGCTTGTCCTCCGCCTCAGCCCACCAGACCTCGCCCTGGCGCGGGATCACCACGACTCCTCGGCGATCATGCGCACCGAGGCCTCGTCGTTCCAGCCCACCTCCGACGCCTCCTGGGGCCGGGCCCGGTAGCTCGCCGCGATCCGCTCGCCGACCTGGTCGCGTCGGTGGCGGTCGATGAGCCGCTCGAGGGCCACTCGGACGGCCTCGGACCGGGTCGCGACCACCCCCTCGGCCACCAGTTGGTCGACCGCCGCGGCCAGCTCGTCATCGACCCGTGTCACCAGTTGCGCCATGCAATCAGCATAGCGAACCGCAATGCGCGACAGGCGCAGCGTTGGCCGGCCGCCCTGGCGGGCAGTGGGGCATGGGACGTCTGCCGGGGCCTGCCATGGTGGACGGACGATGAGGACGCCGTCGACGCGTCGCGCCAGACCGTCAGGCCGGGTCGGGGCGGGTGTTGTAGCGGCCCATGGCCGCCTCGATGCCGTCGGCGGCGATGGCCTCGACCGCGTCGGCAGCCTCGGCGATCACCACGTCCAGCTCGCCCCGCTCGGCCTGGCCCGGCCGGCGCAGCACGTGGTCGGCGCCCTGCTGGCGCCCGGGCGGCTTGCCCACCCCGATCCGGATGCGGGCGAAGTCCTCGGTGTGGAGGTGGGCCTTGATCGACTTGAGCCCGTTGTTGCCGGCCAGCCCGCCGCCCAGCTTGACCTTCAGGCGCCCGGGCGGGAGGTCCAGCTCATCGTGGACCACCACCAGCCGGTGGAGGTCGTCGAGGTCGTGGCGGCGGACGAGGGCGGCCACGGCCATGCCCGCTTCGTTGTAGAAGGTCTGGGGGAAGGCCAGACCCAGGCGCACCGAGCCCACCCTCACGTCGTCGGTGAGGGCCCGGTCGTTCCTGAGCCCGGAGCGCAGCCGGCCGCCGTGGCGGTCGGCCAGGAGGGCCACGGTGTCGGCCCCGACGTTGTGCCGGGTGTGGGCGTAGTCAGCCCCGTGGTTGCCCAGACCGACGACGAGCAGGTCGACGGCCATGGTCTCGTGCGGGGTCGGAGCGGCGCTCGACGACGGGGCCCTCAGCCCTCGTCTCCACCTTCGTCGGCGTCGCCACCCTCGCCCTCGGCCAGGTCGCCCTCGCCCACGCCGGCCTCGGCCAGCTCCTCGAGCTCGGCCAGCTCCTCGAGCGCAGCCTCCTCGGCCTCGGCCTCGATGGCGGCCCGGGACACCTGGGCGCTGGCCACGACCTCGTCGAGCTCCACGTCGGTGGTGACGCCCGACGGCAGCGACAGGTCGGCCACGGTGACGGTGTCGCCGATGACCATCTCGGAGATGTCGAAGGTCAGCTCGTCGGGGATGTCGGCCGGCTTGGCCTTGATCGTGAGGAGGGTGATGGACTGCTCGACGAGGCCCTGGTTGTTGTCGACCTCTTCGGCCGTGCCCCGCAGGTGGACCGGGACGTCGACGTGGAGCTCCTGGTCACGGCGGATGAGCAGGAAGTCGATGTGGTCGACGGTGTGGGTGATCGGGTCCCGCTGCATGTCCTTGATGATCGACAGCTGCGACTCGCCCTCGCCCTCGATGGTGAGGTCGATCAGGGCGTTGATGCCGGCGTCGGTGATGAGCGCAGACCGCAGCTCGCGCCAGTCGACGGAGACGGCGACGGCGTCGCGGCCGAGGCCGTAGACGACGGCGGGGACCTTGGCCTCGGCCCGCAGGCGGCGGCTGTTGCGGGTGCCGGTCGCGCGACCGGTCTTGGCGGTGAGGGTGATCTCGGCCATCGGTGACTCCTACGTCTGAGATCGCGCCGGAGCGCATGGGTTGTGGACCGGGAGAGGTTAGGGCCGACAGGGCGTCGGACCCAAGAGCGGGAGGGGCGGCAGGCCGCGGCCCACCCCTGGATCAGCTCTGGTTGCGCCCGCCAAAGATCTCACTCACGGACGCATCGTCGAACACGGACCGGATGGCCTGACCGATGAGCGGAGCGACCGACAGGACCTCGATCTTGTCCAGCTGCTTCTCGGGCGGGAGCGGAAGGGTGTCGGTGATCACGACCTTGGTCAGGGCCGAGTTCTTGAGCCGGTCGATGGCCGGGCCCGACAGCACCCCGTGGGTGGTCATGGCCCACACGTCGGTGGCGCCCTCGTCGTGCAGGAGGTCGGCCGAGGCGCAGATGGTGCCGGCCGAGTCGATCATGTCGTCGAGCAGGACGCAGCTGCGCCCCGCCACCTCGCCGATCACGTTGGCCGCCACCACCTCGTTGGCGGTGCCCCGGGGGCGGAACTTGTTGACGAAGGCCAGGTCGGCGCCGACCTCGTTGGCGAAGCGCTTGGCCGCCTTCACGCCGCCCGAGTCGGGCGAGACCACGACGAGGTCCTCGGGGTCGGCGTTGGCCCGCAGGTACTCGACCTGGATGGGCATGGCCGTCAGGTGGTCGAAGGGCATGTCGAAGAAGCCCTGGATCTGGCCCGAGTGGAGGTCGACGGCGACGACCCGATCGGCCCCGGCCGCGGTGAGCATGTCGGCCACCAGCTTGGCCGTGATGGGTTCGCGCCCCTCGGCCTTGCGGTCCTGGCGGGCGTAGCCGTAGGAGGGGCAGACGGCGGTGATCCGCTTGGCCGACGCCCGCTTGGCTGCGTCGAGCATGATCAGCTGCTCCATGAGGGAGTCGTTGACCGACTGGCCGCCCTCGCCGGAGTGGGTCTGGACGATGAAGACGTCGGCCCCCCGGATCGACTCGCCGAAGCGACAGTGCATCTCCCCGTTGGCGAAGTGCCGCAGGTTGGGATCGCCCAGCTCGATGCCCAGGTTGCGGGCGATCTCGGTCGCCAGGGCGGGGTGCGAGGACCCGGAGTAGAGCTGCAGCCGCTTGCGGGTGACGGTCTCCATGGCGGTCTCTCCGGTCGAGGGGTCGGCGGAAGGGTCGGATGGGTCGGTGATCACGTCTCGGCCCGGTCCTCAGCTGCCTTCGGTGGCGGCGTGGACGGGACCGGTGCGGGTGGCGTCGGGGACCGATGTGCCGGGGGCCAGGTGGGCGTAGGGGCCGACGTGGGCGTCGGCGCCGATCTCGGCGTCGCGGGCGGTGGTCTGCTCGACGGTGGAGCGGGCGCCCACGATGCAGTCCACCAGGCGGGTGTCGGGGCCGATCTCGGCTCCCTGCCCGATGACGGTGCGGCCCTGGAGGATCGTGCCCGGGAAGAGGGTGACGTCGGTGGCCAGGTCGACGGTGGTGTCGACGTAGGTGCGGGCCGGGTCGACCATGGTGACGCCCTGACGGAGCCAGCCGTCGTTGGTCCGGCGTCGCAGCTCGGCCTCGGCCGCGGCCAGCTGGGCCCGGTCGTTGACCCCGTGGGTCTCCTCGACGTCGTCGGCCACCACCGCGCTGACGCCGTAGCCGGCGTCGTGCAGGACCTCGACCACGTCGGTCAGGTAGTACTCACCCTGGTCGTTCACGGGCTGGAGCCGTCGCAGCGCCGGGGCCAGGACGCTGCGGCGGAAGCAGTAGATCGCGGTGTTGATCTCCGTGAGCGCCAGCTCCTCGGCGGAGGCGTCCCGATGCTCGACGATGCGCGCCACGCGGTCGTCCTTGCCCCGCACCACTCGGCCGTAGCCGGTCGGGTCCGCAAAGTCTGAGGTGAGCACGGTGCAGGCGGCATCGCGGGCGCGGTGGTGCTCCACCAGGCGGCTGAGGGTCGCCGGGCGCAGCAGCGGGGTGTCGCCGGGCAGGACGAGGACGTCGGCGTCGTCGCTGTCGTCGGCGTCGGGGAAGGCGGTGAGCCCGACCGACGTCGCGTCGCCGGTGCCCAGCAGCGAGTGCTGCTCGACGAAGTCGAGGAGGTAGCCAGAGTCGTCGGCCTGGAGCTTCTTGGTCACCCGCTCGGCGGCGTGGCCCACCACCACGACCACGCGATCGACGTGGCAGTCGCCCAGGGCGTCGAGCACGTAGCGGACCATGGGCCGACCGCACAGGAGGTGCAGCGGCTTGGGCCGCTCGGACCGCATGCGGGTGCCCTCCCCGGCGGCCAGGACGACAGCAGACAACGGTCGCTGGGCCATGCCCGCAGGTCTAGCGCGCAGGGCTGCCCCATGTGAACCGGGTCATCGCGTGCCTGTTGCGGCCCCGGACCCAGGGGGCGACCGACTTCGGGTCGCGGCCCCGACGCCCGGCGCGATCCACGCCTGACCACGGCCCCGGAGCCCGGCGCGATCGACGCCGGATCGCAGCTGGTCCGGGGGTGCCGCGGGTCCGTTTCGTCGATCTTCGCTGTCACACCCCCTCCGTACTATTGGGGCATGGTCGATGTGGCCGACGTGGCCTCCCCCGAGACGACCGAACCGGTGGACTTCGAGGCCTTCGTCGCCGCCGATGTGGGGTCGCTGACTGACGGCGAGCTGGTCGAGTCGCTGCTGGTGGCGCAGCGGATGCGGGCCCGGTTGGATGCCGCCGCCATCGCCCTGGTCGACCGCTTCGATGCCCGCACGGTGTGGGCCGCCGACGGCGACCGCAGCGCGGCGGGCTGGATCTCGGCCCGGGCCGGGATCGCCTTCGGACAGGCCAAGTCCGAGGCTCGCATCGCCCGCGACCTGCGGCGCCACGACCACATCACCGCTGCGGCCCGGGCCGGGCGGCTGACCACGGCGCAGGTGAAGGCCCTGCTCGGGGCCCGGCGTCCCGGGTTGGAGGAGGCGTTCGACCTGTGCGAGGAGCTGTTGGTCGACGGAATGACCAGCTTCACCCTGGCCGCCGGCCACCGATTCCTGGCCCGCTGGGCGCAGTCCACCCGCGAGCGGCTCGGCATCAACGAGCCCGACGGCACCGAGCCCGAGGGCGGCGAGGGCCGCTCCACCGTCCGCCTGTCGCCGGTCGGCGACCGTTGGGCCGGCGACATGGACCTCTCGGCCGAGGACGGCGAGACCGTCGCCAACGCGGTGGCCGCGCAGCTGGATGCCATGTGGCGGGCCAACGTCTTCACCACCGACGACGGGCTCACCCCGAGTGAACGCCGGGCCGATGCCCTCGTCGAGCTGATCCGCCGAGGCACCCGCAGCGGCCCCGACGACGGCACCGCGACTCCCCTGATCCTGACCCTCACCAGCGCCGTCAACCTGGCCCGCCCGCCCGGCGAGTCCGCCCCGGCTCAGGCTTCACCCGAGGCACGGGAGCCCCACGAGGCCCCGCCACCGTGGCCGCTCCCTCACGTCGGGCCGACGACGAGACCGCGGCCGATCCGCATCGCCAAGGCCCAGCGCCAGGCCCTGCGCGTCCGCGACGGCGGCTGTCAGTTCCCGGGCTGCCACGTCGCCCCCGAGTACTGCATCGCCCACCACCCCCCCCCCGACCCCACCCTCCGCCCTCCCGTGGCTTCGCCACGGGCCCCCTGGTGGGAGCTCGGCGGAAGGACGGATCTCGTCAACCTGGTGCTCTTGTGCCGACAGCACCACCGGCTGATCCACAAGCGGGCCTTCACCATGGCGCGAGGCCCCGACGGGAAGATCGTCTCCACCCGACCACGGGGCGACCCGCTCACGCCCCACCTTCGAGCGCGGCCACCCCTGCTCCGCCCTGCACCGCCGCCCGGTCCGGACCGGGACGAGTGGGACATGACCGCCCGCGAAACCGAGTACATGACGCGGTGCCGCATCACGGACCTGATCCGCGACGCCGAGAACCGCCGCCGCTGCCGAGCCCGCCCCTCGGACACCACCATCCTCCGCTGCTGACGCCCGGGGTTCGCGTTGCCGTCGCTCGGGGGGCGGGATTCGAACCCACGACATCCGGATTCAAAGTCCGGTGTTCTGCCAGCTGAACTACCCCCGAAGGTGCCCCCACCCTATGACGGGCGGCCGGGCTGGCCAGCGTGGAGATGCGGGGGCCAGCGGCCGCTCACGTCGGTAGTCAGCAGCGCGGGGCCACCTCCCGCACCTGCTGCCCGCCACCGGAACCGTCCTCGACGCGGGCGGCGCGGGACCGGCGGTTCACACCTCCTCCAACGCCTGCGGTCGCCGTTCGGTTGACATCACCACGATGGACTGATCGTCCCACCAGGTTGGAGCGCGGCGGGGGGCCGCCGATAGGGTGGCCAACCTCATGGGATCTCTCGTCAAGAAGCGCCGCAAGCGCATGCGCAAGAAGAAGCACAAGAAGATGTTGAAGCGCACGCGCTTCCAGCGCCGCGCGGCGGGCAAGTAGCACCTCTCCAGCCTTCGACCTGACGACCGCCGTCCCGGCCCCGAGCCGGCGAGGCGGTCGTCGTCGCGTCCGGGCCCTGGTCAGGCCGCCCTCCTCGGAGCTGGGTCCAGCCGGTTTGCCCCTCCGCATCGGGGGGAGCGTTGGGCGTCACACCACGCCAACCAAAGGACATCCCCCGTGGAAATCGGCATCGTCGGACTCTTGGTCGTCATCCTGCTCGTCATCCTGATCATCTACTTCGTCCGTCGGGCGTAGCAGTCGAGATCGCGGGGCGGCCTGAGCAGGCGCGACCCGCGGCACACCTCCCCGCAACCGCGAAGGATCCCGGGCCAGACCGCGTCTGACCCGGGATCTCTCGCGCCGGGGCCCGGGTGGCGTGGCCCATCCCCGGGGCGCGGGAGGATGGGGCCATGGCCCGCCTGCTGATCGTGCACCACACGCCCTCGCCCAACCTGCACAGCCTCCTCGACGCGGTGCGGTCGGGCGCGGGTGATCCTCAGATCAGCGGCGTGGAGGTGCGGGTGCGAGCGGCGCTGTCGGCCACCGCCTCCGACGTGCTCGACGCCGACGGGTGCATCGTCGGCGGGCCAGCCAACCTCGGGGCGCTGGCCGGCGCGGTGAAGCACTTCTTCGACACCATCTACTACCCCTGCCTGGAGGAGACTCGCGGCCGGCCCTTCGGCGCCTACCTCCACGGCGGCAACGACACCACCGGAGCGGCGCGCCAGCTGGCCAGCATCACGACCGGCCTGGGCTGGGACCAGGTCGCCGAGGTGGTGGAGGTGGCGGGCGCCGTCGACGGAGCCGCCACCGACGCCTGCACCAACCTGGGCGGCGTGGTGGCCGCCTCGCTGGGCACGATCTGAGCCGACGGCCGACTAGGGCGTCGCTCCCGGCACGGCCGTCCGACGCTGCGGAGGCTCCGCCAGAGGGTGTGACCGGACCGCACTACGGTCGCCGCCATGGCCCCCTCGCGTCCCGGCTTCACCTACGCCAGCCTCATGGCCCTGGGCCCGGGCTACGCGGTGGAGACGGCGCGGCGCGCCGCCGAGTCCGGCTACGGATCGTTCTGGACGGCGGAGACCACCGGGCCGGAGGCCTTCTCTCTCCTGGCGGCAGCGGGCGCCGCCGCACCGGGGCTGGACCTGGGCACGGGTGTGCTGGCCCTCCAACTGCGGACCCCACCCCTGGCCGCCATGGCTGCCGCCACCCTCGCAGCCCTCGACCCGGACCGCGACGTGCTGCTCGGGGTCGGGATCTCCTCGCCGGTGGTCACCGGCCGGTGGCACGGCACCTCCTACGGAGAGAGCCCGCTGGGCCAGGTGCGGGAGTACGTCGCCCTCGTGCGCGAGTGCCTGAGCGGCGAGAAGGTCACCTTCGAGGGGGACCACTACGCGGTGAAGGGGTTCCGGCTCGGCCTGCGCCAGGGCGAGCGGACGCCGCGGATCGTGCTCGGCGCCCTGGGTCCGCGGATGCTGCACCTGGCCGGCGAGGCGGCCGACGGGGTGCTGCTCAACTACCTGCCCGCCTCCCACGTGGGGTGGTCGGTCGAGCAGGTGCGAGCGGGCGAGGCCGAGGGCGGCCGGGAGCCCGGGGCCTGCCGGGTGCACGCCTACGTCCACGCCGGGGTGGCCCCGACCGAGCCGGCCCGGGCCAAGGGCCGCAAGGACCTGTTCGGCTACTCGGTGGTGGACTCCTACGCCGACAGCTTCACCCGGGCCGGGTTCGGCGACGAGGTGACCGAGGTCCGGGCCCGTCACGCGGAGGGCGACCGGGAGGGGGCGCTGGCCGCGGTGAGCGATGCCATGGTCGACGCCATCGACGTGGTGGGCGACGCCGAGCTGGTCCGCGACACTCGCCGTTCCTACGAAGCGGCCGGCGTGGACGAGGCCGTGCTCATGCCCCTGCCCTGGGGCGACGACCGCCAGCAGGTGGTGGCCGACACCCTCGAGGCCTTCGCCGCCCCCTGATCCGTCGGAAACCCGGTCGCCGTGCGTCGGTACGCTCGGGCCATGACCCTCGACGGCAGCACCTGCATCATCACCGGAGCCGCACGGGGCATCGGCTACGCCCTGGCCGACCGCTTCCTCGCCGAGGGGGCCGCGGGCGTGACCATCGTCGACCTCGACCCCGCCGACTGCGCGACCGCAGCGGATCAGCTCCGCCAGACCCACGGCGACCGGGTCCTCGACCACGCCGCCGACGTGAGCGACCAGCCCGAGGTGGAGGCCGTGGTCGCCAGGACCGAGGAGCGCTTCGGCCCGGTCGACCTCTTCGCCGCCAACGCCGGGATCGGCACCGGCATGGGCCTCGACGCTCCCGACGAGGTGTGGGACCGCACCTGGAGGGTCAACACCCTGGCCCACGTGGTGGCGGCCCGGGTCGTGGTCCCCGGGATGCTCGAGCGGGGCGGCGGCACCTTCCTCGCCACCGCATCGGCGGCCGGCATCCTCAGCCAGATCGGCGACGCCCCCTACTCGGTGACCAAGCACGCGGCGGTCGCCTTCGCCGAGTGGCTGGCCATCACCTACGGAGACCAGGGCCTCCGGGTCCACTGCCTGTGCCCGCAGGGCGTCAACACCGATCTGCTGCGGGGCGGCGCCGAGGCCAGCACCGCGGTGGAGACGGTCACCATGCAGGGGGTGATCGAGCCCGAGGCGGTGGCCGCCTCGGTGGTCGAGGCTCTCGCTGAGGGCCACTTCCTCGTGCTCCCCCACCCCGAGGTGACCACCTACGCCCAGCGCCGAGCGGGCGACCCGGACCGCTGGCTGAAGGGCATGCGCAAGCTCCAAGCCCTGGTCCTGGGCGGCGCTGCCGGGGGATGACCGAGCCCGCCCTCATCGATGTGGGCCTCCGCGTCGGCGACGTGGTCCGCTTCCGGCCCCGGCCCAACGCCCGCTGGAGCGAAGCCACCGTCGAGCGCCGGGAGCGGGACGGGTCGATCGGCGTCCGCGACGGCAAGGGCGCGGCCCGTGCCCTGCCGGTGGAGCGGCTGGAGGTCCGCGCCGCCGGCCCCCGAGGAGCGCGCACATGGGAGCCGTTGGTCGAACGGGCCGACCGCCCCGACCAGCTCGACCTGTTCGCCGACGCCGCCCCTCCCCCGCCTGCCCCCAGTCGTCGACGCCCCCGCCGATGACGCCGTCCCGCGGAGCTGATCAGGGTGGCTGAGCGTCGATGAGCCTGGATCGGGAGACCAACGCCGTCTACGAGGCCGGCGCGGCGACCTACGCGGCCCGTGACACCCGGCCCGAGCCCGGCCCCCCGACCGCCCTGGTCGCCGCCTCTGCCGACGGTCCGATCCTCGACCTGGGCTGCGGCCCGGGTTGGCACCTGCCGCTCCTCGGCGACCGGGCGATCGGCGCCGACCCGGCCGCAGCCATGCTGGGCCAGGCTCGGGCCACCGCTCCCGGTCGCGCCCTGGTGCGGGCCGCCGCCGGGGCGCTGCCCGTGGAACCCCAGTCGCTGGGCGGCGTCTGGGCCTGCAAGTCGCTCCAGCACCTGGCGGCGGAGCACCTGCCCC
>JBBSME010000076.1:0-14930 GCA_038233335.1 Acidimicrobiales bacterium
CGCGTTCCTGGCGTCCAAGCTGGCCCTGGGGCTCGACCCCCGCCTGTCGACGTTGCTGTTCGCAGGCCTGCTCGGCGTCGTGGCCCTCCGCCTGGCCCTCTCGGCCCGCTCCGAGGCCGCGGCGAGGGCTCCCGGCGAGCCCTGAGGTCTGCCCTCGCCCCGACCCGGTGGGCGCACCCCGAGGACCGAGGGGCCCCCCTTTGGTCCTGCTGCGCGGGTCGTCGGTAGCCTCTCGGCCCATGACCATCGCACGTGTCGGAATCGTCGGATCAGGGATCATGGGAGCGGGCATCGCCGAGGTCGCGGCCCGGGCCGGGATGGACGTGGTCCTCCGGTCCCGGAAGCAGGAGACCGCCAAGGCCATGAAGGCCGGCATGGAGAAGGGCCTTGGCCGCCAGGTCGAGAAGGGTCGGCTCAGCGAGGAGGACCGCGACGCCATCCTCGGGCGGGTCACCGCCTCCCACCAGATCGGCGACCTGGCCGACTGCGACCTCGTCATCGAGTCCGTGGTCGAGGACCTCGAGGTGAAGAAGGCCCTGTTCGCGGAGCTCGACCAGGTGGTCAAGCCCGGCGCCATCCTCGCCACCAACACCTCCACCCTGCCGGTGGTCGAGATGGCCGTGGCCACCGAGCGCCCCGAGCAGGTCGTCGGCGTCCACTTCTTCAACCCGGCCCCGATGATGTCGCTGGTCGAGGTGATCGCTCCGCTCACCGCCTCCGACGAGACCGTCGAGGCCGTCACCGCCTTCGCCACCGCCTGCGGGAAGGGCCCGGTGCGGGTCGAGGACCGGGCCGGCTTCATCGTGAACGCCCTGCTCTTCCCGTACCTGAACAACGCGGTCCGCATGCTCGAGAACGGCGTGGCCAACCGCGACGACATCGACGCGGCCATGAAGGGCGGCTGCAACTTCCCCATGGGCCCGCTGGCCCTGCTCGACCTGGTCGGCCTGGACACCTCGGTCGCCATCCTCGACGCCCTCTACGCCGAGTTCGCCGACCCCAACTACAGCCCGGCCCCGGCCCTCCGCCGGATGCTGGCCGCCGGCCACCTGGGTCGGAAGTCCGGCCAGGGCTTCTACGACTACCGCAAGTAGTCCGTCCAGCGTCACCCGTCCTCGGTCGGCGCGCCCGCGCCGAGCGCCGCTCGTCTTGGCATGATGCCGAGGTGGTGATGCGCCGATGACCACCGACGACGACGGCCCCGGGTCCGTCGACCCCGACCTCGACGAGGCGTTGGCCCGCGCCGTCGGGTCGGCCGCCGCCGGGGAGGAGGGCCGCGGTGGCCGACCCAGCGCCGCCCAGGTGCGAGAGGTGCTGCGGCTGGCGGGCAGCTCGGGCGCGCGGGCCGGCACCAAGGCGGTGACGTCGGGGCGGTGGCTCGCAGGGGTCACCCTCGACGCCGCCCGCCACCTGCCGGTCCGGGACCTGGAGGCCCTGCGGGCCCACCACGACGGCCTGGCCGGATCGCTGTTGGCCCGCCCGCTCATCCGCAACGCCAGCCTCACCAGCGGAGCCGTGGGTGCGACCACGGGAGCCCTGGCCAGCGCAGCGATCACCACGCCGGTCACCTGGGCCACCCTGCCGGTCCAGCTGGCGGTCGAGACCATGATCGTGGTGGCGGTGGAGATGAAGATGGTGGGCGAGCTGCACGAGGCCGCGGGGTACTCGGTCGCCGGCGACCTGCGCCGGAGCGGGCCGCTGATCGCCAAGGCCTGGTCCGAGAGTCGCGGGATCGCGACCTCGGACCTCGCCACCCTGGCGCGGCCGGGTGGAGCGGCGGCCGCCACCTCCACCGCGTCCAGCCTCCTCGGCCGTTCGACGCGCGACAGCCTGACCGAGCAGATCCGCCGTCGTCTGGTCGGCCGGGTGGGCCGCAACGCCGCCACCCTGATCCCGATGATGGTGGGCGCGGTCGCCGGGGAGGAGCTCAACCGTCGGGCGACGCGCCGCCTCGGGAGGACGATGGCCCGCTCCCTCGCCATCTCTCCGCCCGGGCGGTGACGCCCCCCGTCGATCCCGGGCCGACCCCTTGGGTCATCCCCTCCCCCGCGGATGCTGACCCCGAGGGACCGGTCGCCCTGGGTGCCGACCTGGCTCCCGCCACCCTCCTGGCGGCCTACCGGACCGGCGTCTTCCCGATGCCGGTGCGGCGAGGCCGGGTGCTGGCCTGGTGGTCCCCCGACCCGCGCGGCGTCCTGCCCCTGGATGGCCTGCGGGTGTCGACCTCGCTGCGGAAGGCCACCCGTCGCCACACCACCCCCGTCGACGCGGCCTTCGAGACGGTGATCGACGCCTGCGCGGACCCGCGCCGACACGGGGGGTGGATCGATCGAGACATCCGACGGGCCTACACCGAGCTCCACCGGCTGGGCTGGGCCCACAGCGTGGAGGCCTGGTCGTCCGACGGCGTCCTGGCCGGTGGCCTCTACGGGGTGGCCATCGGGGGCCTGTTCGCGGGGGAGTCGATGTTCCACCGTCAGACCGACGGATCAAAGGTGGCCCTGGTCGGCCTGGTCGATCGGCTGCGAGACGGCGGCGCGGAGCTGCTCGACGTGCAGTGGACCACCCCGCACCTGGCCTCGCTGGGCGCCCGGGACATCCCCCGGGCGGAGTACCTCGAGCGGCTGGCCGCCGCGGTGGCCACCCCGCTGCCCCCGGTCTTCGGCGGCCCGCCGGAGTCCGGTCCGTGACCGATGGGGACGGGGACGGACCGCGCACGACGCCCCCCGCACGAGGCGCCAGGCAGCGGCCGTCCGACCGTCCTCATCTCTGACCCTGCGACCGTAGGCAGCCCTGGGCCCGGTCGCATGAGCGGTGAGTACGCAAATGTCGCCTCGGACCCCTCGCGTGGCGACGACCCCCGGTGGTGGCATCATCACGGGACGGGACCGCCGACCTGGGAGCACTTCGAGCACCATGAGCCACGACCTCGTCACCGACCCCGACTCCGGGCTGTTCAGCGAGGCCATGCTGCGGGCCGTCCTGCCCTCTCGGGTGGCCACCGCCCGCCGCACCCTCCGCCAGCTGGGCCTCGTCGTGGTCACGGTGGACGACCAGCCCGACCCCACGGCGCTGGCCGGACTCGTGCGCGAGACCATCCGGGACTCGGACATGGCCGCGCGACTGGGCGATGGCCGCCTGGTCCTCGTCCTCGAGTTCACCCCCGGCGACGGGTGCGAGGTGGTGGCCGGACGGCTCCAGACCAAGGTGCTCGACGCCAACCCCGGCGCCCACGTGACCGCGGGGATCGCCTGCTACCCGGCCCACGCCCTGACCGCCGACGAGCTCATCGCCGCCGCCGGGTCCGCGGCGCAGAGCGCCGGTCCCGGCTCGGTCGCCACCGCACCCGTGGCGGAGTGATCGCAGGGCGCAACCTCAACACTCGGCCCGAGGGGCCGATCCTCGGTGGTGTGACCCATCGCGCCGCGCCCGGGGTGATCGCAGGCTGCGCCGGACTCGTGCTGGCCGTGGCCGCGATGCTCACCGACCAGGCCTGGCTGGTGGCCTTGGCCGGCGTGGCTGCACTGGTCGCCGGGCTGTTCGCCCTGGGCCTGGCCGATCGGCTCCGGCGCTCGACGGCCCAGGTGGCCGAGGCCACCACCACCACCGCTGCCGAGGCGCGGGCCGAGAGCGACGAGATGGCCGCCCGAGCGGCCCGGTTCGAGACCGAGGCCCGCACCCGGGAGCCCCCGACGGAGGCCTCCCCGCCGGCGGACCACTCGCCGATCACCGACGGCGAGACCGGCCTGTTCAACGCCGCCTTCTTCGCGGTCACCCTCGACAAGCGGGTGTCGTCGGCCCGGCGAGGCCTTCGCCCCCTCACGGTCGCACTGCTCGAGCCGGTCGTTGGGCTGGGCGGGGAAGAGCCGACCTCGCAGGTCGACGAGGATGTGGCCGAGGTGGTGCTGGCCACTCTGCGGGACTCCGACATCGCCTGTCGCCTGGGGGACGACCTGGTGGCGCTGATCCTCGAGGACACGCCCGAGAACGGAGCGGTGTGGACGGTCGAACGGGTGCGGCGCCGCCCGCGACTGGAGCCAGGACCGCATCGAGGTCGCCCTCGTCCCCGAGGACTGAGCTTGGATCCACCGGTGAGGTGAGGTTCTGAGGTGATCACCACGAGGTCGCCGCCGGCGACCGAGCCCCGGAAGGCCCCGATGCCCACGATCACCGCGACCCCCGCCCGAGCCGACGCCTGGCGGCTGGCCGTCGACGGTCCCGATCTCCACCGCCGCTGGACCGCCCTCGGCGACCTGCCCGACCACTCGCTCGGCGAACACGTCTTCTGGTTCTACCGGGCACGCGGGTTCGAGTTCCCGGGGGCGACCGGTTCCGCACTCCGCTGCTCGCCCAACACGACTGGGTCCACGTGGTCGCCGACGACGGCGACCCGCCTCGCCGACGCCATGAGGCGCGGCGCGCTGGCGCGAACGATCGACGACACGAGCGTCGACCTCCTCACCACCGATTGGTTCGCTCTGGCTCCGTGGTGCGGCCGTCCGTGACGACGTGACATGAGGTGAGGGCTGGCCCCGCGCTCGGGGTCAGCCGGTGCCGCTGGTGCACGGGCCGCCGTCGCAGACGTCCTCGATCTGCCCCTCCCGGAGGAAGCCGAACGCCTGCGCCAACACCAGCGGCTCCTCGATCCCGGCGCCGTGCGGGTCGTCCCCGTACTCCGGTGACCGAGGAGCCTCGTTCACCGTGGGCGGCGCCGGCGTCCCGAAGTCCCAGAGGACGAGGGCGGGGCCGGTGCGGTCACCCTCGAGCGGCTCCAACCCCCAAAGTGGCTCCTCCGCCGGGCTGCGTCCCTCCTCCAGGGCGGGGAGGTGTGCCCGGGCGCCGATCGTGCGGGCGAGGACCTCGGTGGACACGTTGGCGACCTGGTGGTCGCCGAAGGCCTCGATGAGGAGGACGTCCTTCGCCTCCATGCCCGGGTAGGGGTCGCTCGTCAGGTGCTGCGCGTAGCCTTGGTTCTCGCCTCGGTCCCAGAGCAGCTGCACGACGGCGAGCGCGACCACCTGCTCGACGTGGTCGGTGTAGGCCTCGGTGAAGACCGCCGCGAAGGGATCCCAGTCGATGGAGCGGGGGAGAAGGAGCGAGTAGTTCATCCCGGGGACGCCCAAGACGGCGCGGTCCCACTCGGTCGAGACCGCGCTGGCGGCCCCTCCGAGGATCCCCCCCTGGCTGTTGCCCACGAACTGGGTCGCGCCCACATCGAGGACCGGGCTGCCGTCGGCGTCCTGGAAGGCGGGGTCAGACGCCAGGCCGTCGGGGTGGTTCAGCAGGCGGCCGAGGAACGACATGTTGACGTGACCCTGCTGGAGGCGGTCGGCCAGCTCCGGAAAGCTCGAGAGATCCCCGAGGATCTCCGCGACGTTGGGGAGATCGGCACTCGACATCCCGACCCAGTCGGTGGCGCAGGCGGCCAGGTTCCCGAGCGGCACGGCGACGGCCAGGCTCTCGACCTCCTCGGCCGATCCCAGCAACCCGTGCCCGTACACGACCGGCAGCGCCGGCTCGTCGGGGGCATCGGGCACCACGCACACGAACCGGGCGGTGAACATCCCCTGCCCCGTGCGGGGTCGGCCCCGGTCGTCGAGCTCGAAGCGGCCGCCCGGGTCCGGAGATGTGAGCGCAGACGGCACCTCGTAGGTACCGCGGACCGTGCGCACGCCCGCGCCCTCAGCCGACTCGACCTCGAACTCCGGAGCGCCGTCGCCCAGCTCGTCGTATGCCGCATCGCGGATGTGCCGGAGCCGCCCGGAGAGGCTCTCCTCGCTCGCAACGGTGAAGTCCCACGCCATCCACCAGTCCTCGTCCCCGCCGACGTGGCCTTCGAGCGCGGTCTCGACCGACTGCAGGTGCTCCACGCGCGACGACGGGCGCAGCTGGCCCGTCGACACCTGCTCCCAGCCCGGTGAGGGCTCGATCGCCTGCCCGTCTTGGCCCTGCAGGTCGCGGAGCCCGACGAGGACCCGGTGCCCCTCGGTGAGGGCGATGGCCGGGTGGATCATGAGCAGCTGCTCGTCCGGGGCCTCGGCCTGGGCGTCCAGCTCGGCCCAGTACGGCACCCGCTCCCCGGTCCCGACGTCGACGACGACGATCGGAGCGTCATCGTCCAGCGACGACCCGATGTCGGTCGAGGGAGCGATGTCGCTGAGCTCGACGTCGAGCCCGGGCACTCGCACCATCGGCGCCGAGCCGGGGCTGAACCCGTCGGCCTGGTTCATGTCGGCCGGGTCGATCGGGGTCCCCTCGTCGTTGGTGGGCATCCCGTCCTCAGGGAGCGACAGCCGGCGTCCCGTGTCCGTGTCAGCCGACTCGGTGAACGCGTCGTTGGGGAACGGCAGCAGGCACGCTCTCTCGTCGAGGTCGTCGCAGCCGTCGACCCCGGGCTCTGTGTCGACCGAGCCCGTCCCTGACGTCGCGCCCTCACCGTTCGTCAGGTCGCCCTGGCCCGCCCCGCCCTCGTCGGTGGCTCTGCCGTCGCCGTCCGAGCATCCGCCGACGAGCAGCACCACGACGGCAGCCACCGCCGCCACGCCTCGCATTCCCCTGTGTTCCATCTCAGGATCGTGTCACAGACCGAGGGTGCCGGCCGAGGGAGGATGCAGGGGTCGCATGACGCCCACGGCGCAGCCCTCGACCGTGGTGCGGTGGTCCGTCCTGAGCGCGTTGCGCACCGGATGCGTCGGCCTAGCCTCGCTCTCATGGCCGAGCCCAAGATCGTCGCCTGTGCATGGCCGCCTTCCGCGGTCGCATCCGCTCCGGACGCTGACCTCCGCCCGGTGGGGTGCACGTCGGCCTAACCTGCGCGCTGATGGGGTTGCCGCCGGTCGGGATGGACAAGGATGAGGTGCTGGCTGCGCTGGCGGCCAAGCGGGGCCGAGACATGCGCTGGTAGGAAGGCCGGACCTTCGGGATGGTGTACGACGCCGGCCCGGAGGCCCACGAGGTGCTGGCCGCCGTCGGCCAGGCGTTCCTCCACGACAACGCCCTCAACACCATGGCGTTCCCCAGCCTGGGTGAGACCAGTCCGAGGTCGTGGGCATCACCGCCGATCTGCTCCACGGTCCGACCGCTGCCGGCTTCCTGACCTCGGGAGGGAGCTGGTCCTTCCGGTGAGCGCGCACGCCATGGACGATCCCGCGTGGGAGGCAGCCGCCAAGACCAGCGGCGCCGCCCTGAGCGACCGAGCGACCGCGCCGTCGCCGCCGTCGCCGCCTGGAGCTGAGCCCGGATCGACGACGCTGAGCGGCTGACGGTCGCGCCCCCGCGAACGGCGCCTCCCGAGCAGGACGATGTCGGTGTTCGACGCCCCTGCGTCCGCCGCACGTGTCAGGTCGACTCGGCGCGCACGTGGGCGACGATGGCGTTGGCGTGTCCGTGCCCGAGGCCGTGCTCGGCCTTGAGCCAGTCGACGAGCACCTTGTGCTCGTCGGAGGGGTGGCTGCGGACCATGTCGAGCAACGCGTCGATCGGACGCCCGTAGGTGCGCTCGATCGACGGGAAGTACGACGGGGGGCCCTTCGGCTTCTCGGCGTCGGTCATCGCGGGCACTCGTCCATGGTGGCGGGCTCCTCAGGGCACGGTGGTGTGGTCGGGTGGACGATCCTGACCCGGCGATCTCATCGGTGCCCGGGACCGCAGCGCGGGTTCATGCGCCGTCGCAGCGGTTGGACCACCGCCGGCCGCACAGCGGGTGATCTCTCGTCGTCGTGGAGCGACCGGGCGAGGTCTCGCTGTCGCACCCCCCTGTCATCATCCGGGGACCATCCAGAGCAGCCGAGGGACGGGGCCCGACGACGCTGCCGCAACCGGCCGCTCCGGCGGCGCGGTGCGACCGCCTCGCGATGGAGATCCCCATGCCTGACCACCACCCCTCCTGCGGCGTCCACGGACGCCGTGCCCGCCTCCACCTGTCCGCACCACCTCTGAGCTCCGGGCTCGACGTCCCACCCGGCGCCTCGGGTCGTGAGCGCCCCGTTGGAGGTGGGCGCGCTCGCCGTGGTCCTGGCCGTGTCGTCCGCTCCGCCCGTCAGACGGCGCTGCCGGGCAGGGGCGGGGGATCGATCTCGCCCGGTGCCGATCCGATCTCCGAGAGGACCTCGGCGGTGTCGGCCCCCAACGGTCGACCGGCCCACCGGATGCGCCCCGGCGTCTCGGACAGCCGGGCCACCACACCCTGCATGAGCACGCCATCCACGACCGGAAGGGCCCCTCGGGCCTCCAGGTGCGGGTCGGACAGGATGTCGCCCATGGTGTGGACCGGGGCGGCGGCGGCATGGGCCGCCTCGAATGTGGCCAGCACGTCGTCCAGGTCGCGCCGGGCGACCCAGCCGGCCAGCCTGTCGTCGACCAGCTCGCGGTGGGCCACCCGATCAGCGAACGAGGCCACCCGCGGGTCCCCGCCCAGCCCGATGAGGCTCATCACCCGCTGGGCCACCGACTCGGCCGAGGTGCTGATGGCGACCCACCGACCGTCGGCGCACCGGTAGGTGCCGCGGGGCACCGAGTACGGGATGCCGGCTCCCAGCCGCGGCTGGTCGTAGTCGAGGAGGGCCTTGGCCGAGGGGAGCGGGCCCATCATCTGCAGCAGGGCCTCGTAGAGGCTGGCGTCGACCACCTGCCCGACCCCGCTGTGCACCGCGACCATGGTGGCGAAGGCGGCGACGATGGCGGTGATCTCGTCGGTGAGGGCGATGGGCGGCAGGAGCGGAGCGCCGTCCGGCTCGCCGTTGATCCCCGCGAACCCGCTCATGGCCTCGGCCAGGGTCGCGAACCCGGGGCGGCTGGCGTAGGGGCCCTCCTGGCCGAACCCGGTGATGCGGGTGACCACCAGCCGGGGGTTGGTCGCGATGAGCTCGTCGGGGTCCAGGCCGAGGCGCTCCAGGGTGCCGGGCCGGAAGTTCTCCACCAGCACGTCGGCTCCTGCGACCAGGGCCCGCATGTGGCCCAGGTCGGTCGGGTCCTTCAGGTCGAGCACCACCGCCCGCTTGCCTCGCCCCTCGAGCTTCCACCACAGGGCCACGTCGTCGCGCGGGTCGCGCCACCCCATGGCCCGGGTGGTGTCGCCGCCGTCGGGCCGCTCCACCTTGATGACGTCGGCCCCGAAGTCGGCCAGGTAGCGGGCGCAGCCCGGACCGGCGACCACGGTCGAGCAGTCGATCACCCGCATCCCGGCGAGGGGACCAGGGGCGTCGTCGGGCTCCGGCGTCGGGGCATCGCTCACCCGGCGATCATCGCCGCGCCGGTTGCCCCGCACCAGTCCGGACCCGACCGGGGACCCCACCCTCAGCCTGGTGACGGTGAGGGGCGGACCTCGTGGCCGGGGCGGCCGTGGGTGCGACGGTCCTCCTTCATCTCCGACTCGGAGACGTGGCGACGGCCGTCGAGCAGCTCGTCGCGCACTCCGCGCTCGTGGGCACGGACATCGGTCCAGTAGCCGTCGTCGAACTCCTCCACGATCTGGAAGGTCCAGCGGCCGGGGAGGGTGTTGCGGCCCACCAGCTCGGTGCGGATGCGGTCGGCGGCCTGGTCGTGGCCGGCCCGGCCCAGGGCGTCGGCCGCGTCGCTGATGAGCAGGTCGGCATGGCCCATCTTCTGGTGGAACTCGTAGAGGTCGCCGCGTGCCCGCTCCACCCACTCGAGGGCCTCGGTGAGACCGCCGACCGCCTCGACGGTGGCGTCGTCGACCCCGTCGGGCCGGCGGTGCTCATCGTCGGCCGCCAGGTCGTCGAGGGCCACGTCAGGCCGCCCGGTCGGTGGGGATCACGAAGCAGCGGTCGGCGAGGGACCCCAGGGCGTAGTCGGCGTAGAGGCCGTGGTACATGTGCCGCGTCTTCTCCGTCCAGGCTAGGGCCTCGGGCGACGAGATGCGGTGCACGACCTGGAGGATGCCGCCCTCGTGCACCCGGTACTCGGCCCACGACCCCGGATAGTCCTTGACGCAGGCCACCTCGACCCAGGGGAGGTCACCCGTGGGCCCGAAGCGGCGGACGCGGTTCCGGTGGGTGTGGCCGGCCAGGTAGGCGACGATCCGAGGGCGCCGGACCACCAGGTCCACCAGGCGTTCCGACGCATCGGGGTCCACTCCGAAGTAGCGCTCGGGTCGGACGTCGGAGCCCGGGTCCCAGACGTGGTGGTGACCGAGGACGACCACCGGTCGGTCTGACGAGGCGGCCACGTCGTCGAGCCACTCCAGCTGCTCATCGGACACGAAGCCGAGCTCGGCCCCGTCGACCGAGGTGTCCAGCACGGCCAGGCGCACGCCGTCGAGCACGACCTCCTGGGTCGGCACCGCCCCCCGCTCCTGGTGGTGGAACGACTCGTGGTTGCCCCGCACCCAGGTCATCCGGTCGGCCAGCGGCGCATAGGCGGCGAGGAACGCGTCGACCTCGGCGTCGGTGCCATTGCTGGTGAGGTCCCCCTTCACGATGAGGGCGTCGGGGGCGAGGGCGGCGATCTCGTCCACCGCCCCGCGGTTCATCACCTCGGGGTAGGGGGGATCGCCGGGCTCGGCCCGGAACACGGGGCCGACGTCGGTGCCGCTGACGAGACCGGCGACCTCCTCGCCGAAGTGGACGTCGTTCACCGTGGCGAAGGTGGCCAGGTGCTCGCCCGGCTCGGAGAGGGTGCGGAAGGCGATCCCGTCGAGCTCGTAGGGCGAGTCGGGAGCCAGGTCGTCGCGGCGGTGGACCCTCGGGCCGTGGTGGATCACTGCGCTCCGGCTCCCCACGGTGGAGAGCTCGGGCTGCGATTCGGGGGCGACGTCGGCGTCGGTCACGCCTTGAGCGTACCGACGTGACCCGTCGCACAGCCGACGCACGAGACAGCGGGACCCGGCCTCGACCGCCGAAGGAGCAGCCATGGCGACGAGGCTGACGACGAGCGAGGGCGGTAGTGTCCGTGGTCACCCCTCAGGGCGACGACGAGTACCGGGTGACGCCCACCGATGGGCTGGTACGCGGGGCACCTGCAGCCCGGTGGCCACGTCGACCTCGACAACCCGACCGTCTGGGCCGACCGCCGCCAGCAGTCGATGATCCCGGTGATCCGGCCCCGCTGAGAGACCGCGGTCAGCCGCCGGAGACGAGGGCGTCGGCACCGGCCGGGGGGCGCGGATCGTCGACGCGGTCGAACCACCCCTCCGGGACGGGCACCCGACGGGGGCCGTTGGTGTGACCCCGCACGGTCCGCTCCGAGCCGGGGTGGAGCGCCAGGGAGGGATCGAGGGCGTCGAGGAGGCCCCGCAGCTCGTCGAGGGTCGAGACCTGGGACAGGCGACGGCGGACCTCGCCGCCGATCGGGTACCCGGCCAGGTACCACCCGGTGTGCTTGCGCACGTCGCGGACGCCCCGCTCCGGACCCAAGACCTCGACCAGCAGCTCGGCGTGGCGCACCAGCACCGGCACCACCTCGCCGAGCGTCGGGTGGGGCCGGACGGGGCGGCCGGCGAACGCGTCGGCCAGGTCGCGGAACAGCCAGGGGCGCCCGAGGCAGCCGCGCCCCACGACCACGCCGTCGCAGCCCGTCTCGTCCATCATCCGCACCGCGTCGGCCGCTTCGAGGATGTCCCCGTTCCCGAGCACGGGGATGGAGGTCACCGTCGCCTTGAGCCGGGCGATGGCCGACCAGTCGTCCAGGCCGGAGTAGAGCTGCTCGGCCGTGCGGGCGTGGAGGGCCCCCGCGGCGGCCCCCGCGGCCGCGGCGACCTGCGCCGCCGCCAGGTACGGGAGGTGGTCCGGGTCCAGGCCGAGGCGCATCTTGACCGTGAACGGCACCGGCCCGGCGGCGGCGACCGCGGCCCGCACGATGGCGGCGAAGAGGGCCCGACGCACGGGCAGGGCCGAACCGCCGCCCTTGCGCGTGACCTTCCCCGCGGGGCACCCCACGTTCAGGTCGACGTGCTCGGCGCCGTGCTCGCCGACGAGGATCCGCACCGCCTCGCCCACGACCGCAGGGTCGACGCCGTAGACCTGCACGCTCCGCGGCTGCTCGTCAGGGTCGAAGGCCACCATGTCGACGGTGCGGGCGTTGCCTTCGACCAGGGCGCGGGCCGTGATCATCTCGCTCACGTAGAGACCGGCGCCCATCTCCCGGCACAGCCGCCGGAAGGCCCGGTTGGTCACTCCGGCCATGGGTGCCAGCACCACCGGCGAGTCGACGGTGAGGGGCCCGATGCGCAGCGGCGCCGGGGCGATCGACGCCGCCATCACGTGGGCGCCCGAACTTCGTACGGAACCGTGCCGGTGAGGACAACATCCGTCCAGGGTTCGCGACGGATCTCGAACTTCGTACGGAAGTGTGCCAGTGAGGGCAACACCCGTACGGCGTTGAGGACAGGCGACGCGCTCACGGCGGGTCCCACAGGTCGGTGACGGAATGGCCGAGCTCGTCGAGAAGCCGGCGGAGCGTGGGGAGCGAGAGTCCGACGACGTTGGTGTGATCACCCTCGACGCCCTCCACGAAGGGGGCCGAGCGGCCATCGAGGGTGAACGAGCCGGCCACGCGCAGGGGCTCGCCGGTGGCGACGTAGGCGTCGACCTCGGCGTCGGTCATGGGCCCGAAGCGGACGGTGGTGGCCTCGACCCCGGTCGTCTCTCGGTGGGCCGCCACGTCCATCAGGTGGTGCCCGGTGCGCAGCACCCCCTTTCCCTCCCGCATCGACCGGATCCGCGCTGTCGCTTCCTCAGGGGACGCGGGCTTCCCCCAGGTGTGGCCCCCGAAGGTGAAGAGTGAGTCGCAGCCGAGCACCAGCGTCGGCCCCTCGCCAGGGGCGACCCGCGCCGCCACCGCAATGGCCTTGGCTCGAGCCAGAGCCGCCACCAGGGCCTCAGGGTCGTCGCGGTCGAGCTCGGCCACGACGCCATCCTCGTCGAGGTCGCTGACGATCACCTCGGGCTCGATCCCCGCAGCGCGCAGCAGCGCGAGCCGGGCCGGCGACGCCGACGCGAGAACGAGGTGGACAGGCGCCATGTCCCCATGATGGCCGCCACCCGCCAGCGCGATCGATCCGCCGGCGGCACCCGGACGAGCCGATCGACCGGACCGCCGGGCCAGACCGGCGACCTACCAGGGCCGCTGGCGGCGCAGGGGGACCGGCTTGGACCACCAGCGGCCGCTCCACCGCCACCGCTCGGGAGCCGCCTCGGCGGCGGCGACGGCGCGGGGCCAGGCCACCTCCACCGCGGCCACGATGGCGGCCGCCTCCTCGTCGGTCGGGGCCGGCGTGATCGACAGGTTCACAGAGGGGTGTTCCCGTGCTTGCGGGGCGGGAGCTCCTCGCGCTTGGAGCGCAGCATGGCCAGACCCTCAGAGAGCTTGTGGCGGGTCATGACCGGGTCGATGACATCGTCGACGTAGCCCCGCTCAGCCGCCACGTACGGGTTGAGCCACTTCTCGGCATAGTCATCGACGAGCTCGGCCTTGCAGGCCTCGGGGTCGTCGGCCTCGGCGATCTCGGTCCGGTTCAGGATCTCCACCGCACCCGTGGCCCCCATGACCGCCAGCTCGGCCGAGGGCCAGGCGAAGGCCAGGTCGGCCCCGATCGACTTCGAGTTCATCACCACGTAGGCGCCGCCGTAGGCCTTGCGGGTGATGACCTGGATGCGGGGCACGGTGGCCTCGCAGTAGGCGTACAGCAGCTTGGCGCCGTGGCGGATGATGCCGCCGTGCTCCTGGTCGAGGCCGGGCAGGAACCCGGGCACGTCGACGAAGGTCACGAGGGGCACGTTGAAGGCATCGCAGGTCCGCACGAAGCGGGCGGCCTTCTCCGAGGTCTCGATGTCGAGCACGCCTGCGAAGAACATCGGGTTGTTGCCGACGATCCCGATCGGGTGGCCGTCGATGCGGGCGAACCCGCAGGTGATGGCCTGGGCCCACTGCGGGAAGTACTCGACGTAGTCGCCGTCGTCCACCACGATCTCGATGACCTTGCGCATGTCGTAGGGCTGGTTGGGGCTGTCGGGCATGAAGTCGACCAGCTCGTCGCACCGCCGGTCGGGATCGTCCTCGACCACCGTTCGGGGAGGCTCCTCCATGTTGTTGGCGGGGAGGAAGCTGAGCAGGTACCGCACGTCGTCCAGCACCGACCTGTCGTCGGGGGCCGTGAACGCGGCCACCCCGGACTTGGCCGAGTGGGCGTGGGCCCCGCCCAGCTCCTGCTGGGTCACGTCCTCCCCGGTCACCGTCTTCACCACGTCGGGACCGGTGATGAACATGTACGAGGTGTCCTCGACCATGAACACGAAGTCGGTCATGGCCGGGCTGTAGACGGCACCCCCGGCGCACGGGCCGAGGATCACGCTGATCTGCGGGGTCACCCCCGACGCCATCACGTTGCGGTAGAAGATGCCGCCGTAGGAGTCCAGGCTGACCGGGCCCTCCTGGATCCGCGCGCCGGCGCCGTCGTTGAGCCCGACGACGGGCGCACCGACCTTGAGGGCCAGGTCCATGACCTTGTGGATCTTGTCGGCGAACACCTCACCCAGCGCCCCGCCGAAGAGGGTGAAGTCCTGGCTGAAGACGAACACCTTGCGGCCGTCGACGGTGCCCCACCCGGTGATGACGCCGTCGGTGAGGGGCCGCTCGGGGATGGCGGGGTTGCGGTGGCGGGCCAGCATGTCGAGCTCGTTGAACGAGCCCTCGTCGAGGAAGTACTCGATGCGCTCCCGGGCCAGCATCTTGCCCCGGTCGTGCTGGCGCTGGACGGACCGCTCCGACCCCGGATGACGCGCCTGTTCGCGCAGCTTCTCCAGGTCCGCGAGCTTGTCGCCCATCGAGTTCGCAGTCATCCGGGGGAGGCTAGGCGCGGCCCGCGAGCCCGGCCCAAAGGCCCTCGTCCACCCCCGCCAACGGCGATTGACCCCCCGACCGGGGCCTCGACGATCACGGGTGCCGGCCCGTCCCGACCGACCTACCCCCCGACC
>JBBSME010000077.1:0-14515 GCA_038233335.1 Acidimicrobiales bacterium
CCGCTCCGCCCGTCCCCCGCCGCTCGACCCCGCCCCCGCCCCACCGATCGGGCAGAATGGGCCCATGACCAACCCGTTGATGCGCGCGGACAAGTTCGCCCCCACGTCCGGGCCTCCCACGGCCTGGCCGGGCGGCGCCGGCCCCGGTGCGCCGGTGCCCCCGGCGGCCGACAACGTGCCCGGGGGCCCGTGGCCGCCGCCCACCGCTGAACCCACGCTCCGGAAGGGCGGGGTGGCCTCGGCCACCGCCGTGCTGCTGGCCATCATCTGCGCCACCGGGGTCATCGGCTGGAACGCGGTCAGCACCACCACGGCCAACGTGGTCAACGATTCGGGCCAGGCGGCCGAGCAGACCGACATCAGCATCCCGCCATGGATCATCATCGCCGTGTTCGTCGGGCTCGGGCTCGCTCTCCTTACCTTCTTCAAGCCCACCTGGGCCCGGGTCACCGCCCCGCTCTACGCGGTGGCCGAGGGCGTCTTCCTGGGGGCCATCTCCAAGGCCTACGAGACCCAGTACGAGGGCATCGTGCTCCAGGCCGTCGGCCTCACCATCGCCGTCTTCGCCATGATGCTGGTCCTGTACGCCACCGGCCGCATCCGGGTCACGCCCCGCTTCCGCCTCGGCGTCATCGCCGCCACCGGCGGCATCTTCCTCGTCTACATGGTCAGCTTCGTGGTCAGCCTGTTCGGCGGCAGCGTGCCCTTCATCCACGACTCCGGCCCCATCGGCATTGGCTTCAGCCTGTTCGTCGTGGTGATCGCGGCGCTGATGTTGACCCTGGACTTCGACTTCATCGACCGGGCCGAGCAGGCCGGCGCCCCCCAGCACATGGAGTGGTTCGCGGCGCTGAGCCTCGTCGTCACCCTGGTCTGGCTCTACCTCGAGATGCTGCGCCTGCTGTCCAAGATCCGTCGCTGAGCCCACCCCGGCCAAGCCCCGGGGCGGCGGCTGACGAACCTACGCCCATGACCTGGAGCCCGGCCGACATCGGCGATCAGAGCGGCCGCGTCGCGGTGGTCACCGGTGCCACCAGCGGGCTGGGCACGGTGACCGCAACCGAGCTGGCCCGAGCCGGCGCCACCGTGGTCCTGACCGCCCGGGACCCGGCCAAGGGCGAGGCCACCCGGGACCAGATCCTGCGCAAGGTGCCCGACGCCCGGCTCGAGGTCGGAACGCTGGACCTGGCCTCCCTGGCCAGCGTGGAGGGCTTCGCGACCGAGGTGGCCGAGCACCATCCACGGATCGACGTCCTGGTCAACAACGCCGGGATCATGGCCACCCCGTTCGCCCGCACCGAGGACGGCTTCGAGCTCCAGATCGGCACCAACCACCTGGGTCCCTTCGCCCTCACCAACCGGCTCCTGCCGTCGATCGAGGCCGCGCCGGCCGGGCGGGTCGTCACGGTGGCCAGCATCGCCCACCTGTGGGGCGACACCGCCTTCGACGTCGACGACCTGTCCGCGGAGCACCGGCGCTACCTCCGCTGGCTGGCCTACGGCCAGTCCAAGCTGGCCAACCTGCTCTTCACCTTCGAGCTGGAGCGCCGCCTGGTCGCCTCCGGCTCTCGGACCCGGGCCCTGGCCGCCCACCCCGGCCTGGTGCGGACCGCCCTGGGCAAGGGCGGGGGCGATCCCCTGGCCTGGCTCCAGACCGTCGGCATGTGGCTCGCCACCCCGATGACCCAGTCGGCCCGGCGCGGCGCCCACCCCCAGCTGCGGGCGGCGACGGACCCGGATCTCCCCGGCGGGGCCTACCTCGGCCCCAGTGGCCTGGGAGAGCGACGCGGCCCGCCGATCATGGTCAGCTGCTCCCCCACCGCCCAGGACCCGGGCCTGGCCGCCGCCCTGTGGCACCGCAGCGCCGCCCTCACCGGCGTCGATGTCCCCGCGCCCTGAGCAGACCGCCGGTTTCCGGCGCCACCGGGCACGTCGGTAGCGTCCCCTCCGGCAGATCGCCAGCACACGCAAGGAGCACTCCCCCATGGCTGACCTCGGGTACGACGGCAAGGTCGCGATCATCACCGGTGCGGGTGGCGGCCTCGGCCGCTCCCACGCCCTGGAGCTGGCCAAGCGGGGGGCGCTCGTCGTGGTCAACGACCTCGGTGGCTCGGTCGACGGCGAGGGCGGATCCCACACCGCGGCCCAGAAGGTCGTCGACGAGATCAAGGGCGCCGCCGGCGAGGCCGTGGCCAACTACGACACCGTCGCCACCCCCGAGGGCGGCCAGGCCATCGTGAAGACCGCGCTCGACACCTTCGACCGGGTCGACATCGTCATCAACAACGCCGGCATCCTCCGCGACGGCGCCTTCAAGAACATGGACGCCGAGAAGCTCGAGCCGGTGCTCGACGTGCATCTCAAGGGCGCCTTCTACGTCACCCAGGCCGCCTGGGCCCCCATGCGGGAGCAGAAGTACGGCCGCATCGTCAACACCTCTTCGGCCGCCGGCCTCTTCGGCAACTTCGGCCAGACCAACTACGGGGCGGCCAAGGCCGGCCTGGTCGGCCTCACCCGGGTCCTTGCCGTCGAAGGCAGCAAGGACAACATCAAGGCCAACGCCATCGCCCCGGTGGCCAAGACCCGCATGACCGAGGAGCTCCTCGGCGCCATGGCCGACAAGCTCGACCCCGAGTTCATCACCCCCGTGGTGGCCTGGCTGGCCCACGAGGACGTGCCTGTCTCGGGCGAGGTCTACAGCTGCGGCGGCGGCCACGTGGCCCGGGTGTTCACCGGCGTGACCCAGGGCTGGACCGACACCGCGTCGCTCACCGTCGAGGACATCCGCGACCACTTCGACGAGATCCGCGACGAGGACGGCTACATGGTCCCGGCCAACCTCACCGAGGAGCTCATGGCCACCCTCAAGGCCCTCGGCGGCTGACCCCTCCTCACCCCGCCCCCACTCACCGACCCCGGGAACGCCGTCGCCCGTCCGGTGCCGGGCGGCGAGTGACGGGTGCGGGCGTCGGGCTGGCATGCTCGGGCCGTGACCTGGATCGTGGGTGCCGGAGGGCTGGGGCGCGAGGTGGCCGATGCCGCTGACGCGGCCGGGCTTGGGGGCGGTCAGCTCTTGGCCCGCTGGGCCACCTTGAGGGCCACCCAGACCATGGGCGCCTGGAACGGGAGGCGGATCCAGGCGCCCCACCCCTCCGCGCCCCGGGGGGGCCAGCCGGCGTCGAGGGCCATCTGCCAGTTGGCGGGATAGACGGCCACGATGGTGGCCGCGGCCAGCAGAGCACCGGTGCGGCGGGTGCGAGGGACGGCGATGAGGATGCCGCTGGCGATCTCGAAGACTCCGCTGAGGTAGACGAGGAAACGGGCGTGGCCGAGGAACCGGGGCACGATCTTCTCGAAGAACTCGGGCGAGACGAAGTGCACGACGCCGATGGCCACCAGGCCGACGGCCATCGACCGAGCCAGCCGGTCCGGCGGGCTGGCCTCGTCCTCCAGCACCAGCTCGTCGGGGTCGACCTCGGGTGCGATGTGGGGAACGGCCATGGGCGCAGCGTAGGTGGCTCCAGGCCGACCGGGCCTCCGGGCCCACCCGTCGGTCTCCCCCCGACGACCACCGGCGGCCCGCCGGGTGGGTGCTAGGAACCCCCGATGGGCGTGACCACCACCCCGGGCCCTTCGGGGGCACTGGTCGCGGCCGGCCACCCGGCGACGGCCGCGGCGGCCGGCGAGGTGCTGGCCGCCGGCGGCAACGCCTTCGATGCGGTGGTGGGGGCCGGGTTCACCTCGGCGGTGGCGGAGCCAGGCCTGACCAGCCTGGCCGGCGGTGGCTTCTGCCTGGCCCGGACCGAGGCGGGCGAGGAGCTCCTCGTCGACTTCTTCGTCGACACCCCGGGTCGGGGCCGAGCCTCGACCGCGGCGCCGTCCTTCGAGGAGGTGGTAGTCGACTTCGAGGCCGCCACCCAGGCCTTCCACTGCGGTCCGGGCTCCATCGCCGTCCCCGGCTGCCTGCCCGGCTACCTGCACCTGCACCGCCGCCTCGGCCGGTTGGACCTGGCCCAGGTGGTGCAGCCCGCGGCTCGGAGGGCGGCCAAGGGGGTGGCCCTCCTCCCCCGCCAGGCCGGCATCATCGCCCTGCTCGAACCCATCCTCACCCGCACCGCCGCCGGGCGAGCCCTCTTCGCCCCGCACGACGGCCTGCTCCGCGCCGGGGACACGTTCCGCAACCCCGATCTGGCCTCGTTCCTGTCCGACCTGGGCCGAGGCGACGACCTGGCCTTCTCCCGCGGGACGCTGGGCGCGGCCCTCCTCGCGGTGACCGCCGATGACGGCCTCCTGACCGCGGCGGACCTGGCCGCCTACGCGGTCGTGGAACGAACGCCGCTGGAGGTCGCGTGGCGCACTCGCCGGGTCCTGACCAACCCGGCGCCCTCCTTCGGCGGGACCCTGATCGCCGCCGCCCTCCGCCGGCTCGACCACGGCACTCCCGTCCCCGGCGATCCGGCTGCTCCCGCCGTCCTGGCTGCGGCCGCGGCCGAGGTCGATCGCCACCGGTCCGAGATCCTGGCCGGCGACGACCCGCTGGCTTCGAGCCGCCGCCGCTCCAGCCGGGGCACGACCCACATCAGCGTCTGGGACGGCGAGGGCGGGGCCGCGGCCATGACCACGTCCAACGGCGAGTGCTCCGGCGACGTCATCGAGGGCACCGGGATCCTCACCAACAACATCCTGGGCGAGGACGACCTCCACCCCGACGGGTTCCTGGCCTCGCCCCCGGGGCTGCGGGTCGCCTCCATGATGTCGCCCACCGTGGTGGTGGGACCCGACGGCGACACCGAGCTGGTCGTGGGCAGCGGGGGCAGCAAGCGCATCCGGGCCGCCATCACCCAGGTGCTGGTCAACGTGGTCGTCCACGGCCTGGACCCGGCCGGCGCGGTCGAGGCCGCCCGGGTCCACTGGGACGTCGACCGCATCGAGGTCGAACCCGGCCTGGACGCCGCCGCTCTGGCGGCCCTGGCCCAGCTCGGTCCGGTCAACACCTGGCCCGAGCGCAGCGTGTTCTTCGGCGGCGCCCACCTCGTCGTCCCGGGCGTGGGCGCAGCCGGCGACCTCCGCCGCGACGGCGCCGCCCTCGCCCCCTGAGCGCGCCCACCACCACCCCGTACTGGCACGTGCGTGCGACACCCGGGTTTCGTGCACGCGAGCCACTTCGGGACGGGGCGATGTCCGGGGCGGTCGCACCCCGGCCCTAGCCTCGCCGGGGTGACCGACCTGTTGCTCCGGCCCGGCGTGGAGGCCGTCTTCGTGCCCTCCGCGCCGACCCGGCGGGGCCGCTTCGCCCTGTGGTGGCCCGAGGCGCCCATGAGAGGGGTCGGCGAGACCACCGACCGCCTCACCCTGGCCGTCCCGGCCGGTCGGACCATCCGCCGCAAGGAGGTCCCGGTGGCCTGGGTCCCGCTGACCGAGGCCCTCGACGCGCTGGTCGACCTCCCCGCCGAGGCCCCCTGCGGCCCGTCGGCGCACGCCTGGGCCGAGGCCGCCCGCGACGCCCTGGGGCTGGTCGCCCGGGGCCGCATCCTCCCCACTGCCGACGACGACGGGGTCGACGCCTGGCGCCTCGGCCCCCTGGACCCGGCCGATGCGGCCCGGCGGTTCGTGGCCGCGGCCCAGCTGCCCCCGGCCGCGCACTGCACCGTCCGGTCGGCCGGCCCCCCGGTGCGGATCACCTCGGCCCGGTGGCTCATGGACCGCTTCGGCGATGCGGTGGCCGATGCCTACGTCCGCACCGCGGCGGCCCCGGCCGCAGCCGGGCACCGGGCCTTCGCCGCCGCCGACCCGACGCACGTGACCGAGGCCGAGGCCTGGCTGCGCACCACCGTCACCGCCGCGGCCACCGACATCTCCATCGCCCTGCGCCTCGACGCCGGTGACGAGCCCGGGCGCGGGGCCGAGCTGGGAGCCGAGGGCGCCACCGAGGACGAGGGGGCCTTCACCGGTGTGCTCCAGGTGGCCAGCCAGATCGACCCCAGCCTGGTGGTCGATGCCGCTGACCTGTGGGTCGCACCCGACGCCGTCCTCCACCGCTTCGGCGCGGATGTCGAGACCACCATCCTGCTCGGGCTGCGGCGCGGCGCCCGGGCCTGGCCCCCGCTCAAGGCCCTGCTCGACCAGGCCCGCCCCGACCGCCTGGACCTGTCGGGCGACGAGGTGGCCGACCTGCTGGGGCCCACCGCGGATGACCTGGCCGCCAGCGGCATCGAGGTCCTGTGGCCCGCCGGCGTGCTCGACGCGGTGCAGCTGACCCCCACCGTGGCCACGCCCGCGCCCACCGCCGACAGCTCCTCCGGCCTCGACTTCGCCAGCCTGTGCAGCCTGCAGTGGCAGGCCAGCATCGGGGGCGAGGCCCTGACCGAGGCCGAGCTGGAGCAGCTGGCCGAGGCCAAGCAGGCGGTGATCCGGCTGCGGGGCCGCTGGGTGCGAGCTGACCCCGAGCGCCTGGCCCGGCTCCGCCAGCGCCACGAGGTCACCGCCGGTGCGGCGCTGGCGGCGGCCCTCGGAGGCAGCCTGCTGGTGGACGGCGAGGCCATCGACGCAGTGGTCGAGGGCCCGCTGGCGGCGCTGGCGACCCGCCTGCGCGACGTCGACGACCGGAGCCAGTTCGACCTCCCCGACGACCTCCAGGCCGAGCTCCGCCCCTACCAGCGGACCGGGGTGGCCTGGCTGGCCGAGATGGGCGACCTGGGCCTGGGCGGGGTGCTGGCCGACGACATGGGCCTGGGCAAGACCCTCCAGCTGCTGGCCCTCCACCTGCACTGCCGCCCGGCCGGGCGCCCCACCCTCGTCGTCTGCCCGGTGTCGGTGCTGGGCAACTGGGCCCGGGAGGCGGCCCGCTTCGCCCCCACCGTCCCCGTCCGCCGCTACCACGGGAGCGGCCGCAGCCTCGACGACCTGGAGCCCGATGCCCTCGTCCTCACCACCTACGGCGTGGTCCGCCGAGAGGCCGAGGCCCTGGCCGAGACCGGGTGGGGTGTGGTGGCGGCGGACGAAGCCCAGGCGGTGAAGAACCCGCTGTCGCGCACGGCCCGGGCCCTGCGCCGCATTCCCTCCGACGCCCGCTTCGCCCTCACCGGCACCCCGGTCGAGAACCGCCTGGTCGACCTGTGGGCTCTCCTCGACTGGACCACCCCCGGCCTGCTGGGCCCCCTGGAGCGGTTCCGCCGAGAGGTGGCGGTGCCGGTGGAGCGCAAGCGCGACCCGGACGCCACCGATGCCCTGGCCCGCCTGGTCCGCCCCTTCCTCCTGCGCCGACGCAAGTCCGACCCCGACATCGCGCCCGACCTGCCCCCCAAGACCGAGACCGACCGCATCGTCAACCTCACCGCCGAGCAGGCCACCCTCTACCGGGCCATGGTGACCGCGACCATGGTCGAGGTGGCGGAGGCCGAGGGGATCGCTCGGCGGGGTCTCATCCTCAAGCTGCTCACCGGGCTCAAGCAGATCTGCAACCACCCGGCCCACCACCTGAACCAGGAGGGGCCGGTGGAGGGCCGATCGGGCAAGCTCGACGCCACCACCGAGATCCTCGACACCGTGGTCGGCGAGGGCGACGCCGCTCTGCTGTTCACCCAGTACGTGGCCATGGGCCGGATGCTGCAACGCCATCTGGTCGGACGGGGCATGCGGGTGGACTTCTTGCACGGCCAGGTCCCCATCGGTCGCCGCCAGGAGATGGTCGATGCGTTCCAGGCCGGCGAGCTCGACGTCCTCGTCATCTCGGTCAAGGCCGGCGGGACCGGGCTCAACCTCACCCGGGCCACCCACGTGGTCCACTACGACCGCTGGTGGAACCCGGCGGTGGAGGACCAGGCCAGCGACCGGGCCTGGCGCATCGGCCAGGACCGGCCGGTGCAGGTCCACCGCATGATCTGCGAGGGCACGGTGGAGGACCGCATCGCCCAGATGCTGGAGTCCAAGCGGGCCCTGGCCGACGCGGTGATCACCTCCGGCGAGGGCTGGGTGTCCGAGCTCGACGACGGCGACCTCCGCGCCCTGGTCGAACTGGGCGACGTCGAGGACGACGACTGATGGCCCGCCAGTTCGGCCGGACCTGGTGGGGACGGGCCTGGGTCGATGCCCTCGAGAACCGGGCCCGCCTCGACCCCAACCGCCTGCCCCGGGGCCGCACCTACGCCCGCCACGACCGGGTGTCGACCCTGCACCTCGGACCGGGGGAGATCACCGCCTTCGTGCGGGGCAACCGGCCCGGGCGCTACCGGGTGCTGGTCCGGGTCCGCACCTACGGCGACGCCGAGTGGGAGCGGGTGGTCGAGGCCATCGCGGCCCGGGCCGGCCACGCCGCGGCCCTGCTGGAGGGGGAGCTGGACCCGTCGGTGGCCGAGGACGCGGAGGCCGCCGGGGTCGACCTGCTGCCCGGACCCGGCGACCTCCAGCCCCGCTGCTCCTGTCCCGACTGGGCCGACCCCTGCAAGCACAGCGCCGCGGTCTGCTACCTGGTGGCCGACGCCCTCGACGAGGACCCCTTCGCCCTCTTCGCCCTGCGGGGCCGACCGCGGGACGCGCTGCTGGGCGAGCTGCGCGCCGCCCGGCGACGCGGGAGTGGCGATGACGCCCCGGACGCCGAGCCCGGCGCCCCGGCCGTGCCCGGGGACGAGGGGGAGGTGGCCCGCCACCTCTGGCGAGGGTGGCGAGAGGGGACCGCGACCTCCGACGCCTCGGGCGGACGCGCCCCGGCGACGCCGCTCCCCGCCCGTCCCGCGGTCCCGGCACCCTGGCCGACCGACCCGCCTGAGGGCGCACCGTTCACCGCGAAGGGGCTCCAGGTGCTGGCCGCCGACGCCGCCGGACGAGCGTGGGCCCAGCTCCGGGGCGAGGGGACCTCGGGACTGGACCTGCCGGCCGAGGCAGACCTGGCCCGTCGGGCGGCTCGGCTGCAGGGACGGACGCCGGCGCTCACCGCCCTGGCCCAGTCCGCCTCCACCACGCCGGTCGACCTGGTGCGGCTGGCCGCGGCCTGGTCGCACGGGGGACCGGCGGGAGTCAGGGTCCTGTCCGCCGACCCGTGGCGCCCTCCGGTGGCCACCATGGCCGCGGGGCGCGATGCGGTGGTCGAGTCGCTGTCCTCGGGCACTCGGGTCCACGTGACCTCGAACCGCATCACCGCCGGGCCCTTCCAGCTGCGACTCGACCCTGACGGCCGGTGGTGGCGCTTCGAGAAGCGACGGGGCCGTTGGGAGATCACCGCGCCGTCCGCCCCGGACCCGGACGACCTGCTGGCCGTCGACGCCTGAGGGACCGACCGACCCCGGTGTCTCTCAGCCCACCAGGCGGGCGACCATGGCCGCCGCTGCGGCCCGGGTCTCGACGTCCAGGACGGCGAAGACGGCTTGGAGGTGCTTCTTCACCGTCCCGACCGTGATGTCCAGCTCCCGTGCGATCTGCTTGTTGGTGGCCCCCGACGCCAACCGGGCCGCCACCTCGGCCTGGCGGAGGCTGAGGCCGTGCGACCGGAGGACGGCGGCGTCGACCGGCCGACGCCCGACGGTCGCCACCGGCCGCACAAACAGCAGGTGGGGTGGCACCGAGCTGGGGACCAGGAAGGCGACCACCGCCTCGCCCCGCAGGTCGACCTCCTGGGGGTCCCCGGGGACGAGACGGGACCGACGCGCACCGGGATGGTGCGGCGGGACGAGCCGGGCCAGGGCCGGGTGGAGCTCCCGACCGTCGCTCAGCAGCCGATCCGGGTCGTCGTCGGGCGCCACGAGGCGCCCTCCGTCGTCGACCAGGAGGGTCCGCCATCCCTGCAGGTCCAGCGCGACTCGGAGGGCGGAGTGCTCCGACACCGCTCCGAGGCGGGCCGCGACGTGGCGGCCGAGGAGGGTGAGCACGTCCCGGTCCCGCTGGTCGAAGGGCCGATCCCCGTTGCAGGCCAGGCCGGCCACGACGCCCGGCGGGCTGGGCAGCCGGACCACCAGCTGGTGGCTGACGCCGAGGGGTTCGTACATCTCCCGGTAGAGGACGCCCGACCGCCACCCCGTCCCCGCCTCGACGTCGAGCCAGGTGCGGGCCCGGGTGTCGCCGGTCCGGCGGAAGTGGTCGGCCAACGGGTTCTCGTGCCAGTGCGCGGCGATGATCGCGTTGTACCGCTCGAAGGCCTCCGGGTCGAGCTCGGGCCGGATCACGGCGGACACCGTGCCGGGGGCCATCCAGTTGAACGAGGACATCTCGTTCGGGATGAGGTCCATGGTGTGGCGCAGGATCCGATCGATGAGGTCATCGCGCCCGGTGGCCTCGCCGAGGTCCTCCACCGCCCGCAGGACCGCAGCCACGTCCTCCGTCGACGCCACCGCACTCATGACCAGGACAGTAGCGGCGAAGGGAAGGACCGATCCGGCTCCCGGGCCGTCGGCCTCCCTCGATCACCTACCCCCTTTGGCCCATTGTCCCGGCCAAGGTCCGCGGCGAGGCTGGAGCCGTGGCCGACCGCACCCACCTCCCGACCGGGGCGGCGGGCGCCGCCGTAGGGCGGTCGGCCCCCCTTCCGGGCGGGAGCCAGCGGGCGTCGCCCGGCACGGTCGGCGCCCGGACGCCCGGAGGTTGACTCGGGGTCGTCCGCCCGCAGCCGTCAGAGGCGGGGGACGACCCCGAGCGCCTCCCGCAGGACGACCCCGGCGGCCAGGCGCACCAAGGGCTCGACGTCGCCCTGGAGCACGACCAAGGCGTCGGGGTCGACCCCGTCGCTCACCTTCACCCGGCCCCGGCCCACCCGGACGGTGGCCGCACTGGGACCGGACCGGAGCCCGACCGCGACCTCGACAGGGCTGGACAGGGCGAGCGTCCGGACCGCGGCGTTGGCCAACAACACGGTGACCGCTTCCCCGGCCAGGGCCCCCAGCAGTCCGACATCGGGGTCGTCGGCCCCCTCGACGATCGGGACCGCCGGTGCCCGACGGGCCAGGGTGCCGAGCGCCGCGCCCACGCCCAGGGCGGGAGCGGCGGCCACCAACCCGGCGACGGCCAGGGGCAGGTCGACCAGCGTGGCCCGCGACGGCCGGCCGGCGCGCCGCGCGGCCAGCACCCGGCGGGTCCGCGCCTCGACCTCGGCCTCGATCCGTCCCCGCACCACCACGGCGCGCACGCCGCGCACGGTGGCGCTGGGCAGCACGTCGCCCAGCGCGGAGGGGTCGACGGGGTGCCCGGCGCGGGCGCAGGCCCGAGCGTGGTGGTCGAGGGCCAGGTGCACGTCGCCGTCGGGCACCGAGCCCACGAACGACCGCCACTCGCCGTGCAGCCAGGCCATGGAGCGCGCGCCGCGAGCGTCGGCCACCGACACCAGCACGTCCTCCCGCAGGGCGGCCGGCACGGGCGCGCCGGGCACCAGGGCCCGCAGGCCCGCCGGCGCGGTGGAGAGGGCCTCGGTCGTCCAGGCCGCGGCCGAGCGCGCCCCGCGCAGGGTGGGGATCACGCCGGCATCTCGAGGACGAGACGGATCAGGTCAGCCATGATCGTCGCGCTCTCGTCTCGACTCCGACCGTCGAGGGTGCGCATGGCCTCCCAGGAACCCCAGGTGGCGACCACATCGAGCATGTCCAGCAGGTGGTGGCGACGCGCCGTGGGCTGGCGGCTCAGCTCCTGGTCGAACACCTGGTCCAGCTCCCCCCGGAAGAAGGCGTGGCCCGAGGCGATCTGGGCCCGGATGGCCGGTGACTCCGGACCGTGCACCGCGGCCGCCCGCCTGATCGGGGTGATGGCCTCGAGCACGTCGGCCCGCTGCTTGACGATGCGGGCCAGTCGGTCCTCGAAGTCCAGGTCGGCCGGGATGGGGTGCAACAGGTCGACGACCTCGGCCACCGCTCGCTCGGCCACCATGGTGAAGAGGGTCTCGAGGTCGTCGAAGTGCTGGAACACCGAGCGGACCGAGACCCCCGCCTCCTCAGCGATCCGGGGCGCGGTGGGTCGGGTGTCGCCCGCCCTGACCAGGGCGACGCAGGCCTCGACGATGGCGGCGCGGGTGCGGTGCGCCCGGGCCGTGCGGCCGTCGACGGGTGCCTCCCCGTCGTCCGCGTCCACGGCAGTCTGTCCGTCGGCAGCCACCTGCTCCATCCGGCGATCCTACGTCGGTGCGGGTGGTGGGCCGCAGTGGGGGCGGCGACCCCTCGAACGGGTCGTCACGAGGGGGGTGCGTTGTCGGGCCGTCCCTCGACCACCGAGCCGTGGTGGGCCACCATCCGCCAGCCGTCGTCCCCCCGCTCCAAGACGTTGAGGGCCGACACGGTCGTGCCCACCCCGTCGCTCACCGCCCCGAGCAGGTTCTCGTCGACGGTCACCCACGCCACGTCCCCCCGGATGCGCACCCGCTCGTCGGTGACGAACACCTGGAGCGGCGACACCTGGTCGAAGATGGCGAACCAGGAGGCCGACACCGCGGCCCAGCCCTGCAGGCGGGCCCACCCCGGGTGGGTGCAGGCCACACCGTCGTCGTGGGCCCAGAGGTCGGACATGGCGTCGAGGTCTCGGGCCTCGAAGGCCGTGTAGAACCGCTCGACCACGCTCCGCACCGCGGCGTCGTCCGGGGCGTCCGACGATGGCGGCGGGGTCTCGATGAGGCCACGGTAGCGGGACCACCGAGGCGCGGGCGGCGGCGCGGAGCGGCACCGCCGGTCGGGCCGAGCTTCGGTCTGGCTGACACACCCCGGGAGTACGGTCGGGACATGGCCCTCCCGGTCCCCGCCACCCTCTCCCCCTCCAAGGTCTCGTCGTTCAAGGACTGCGCCCTGGCCTTCCGCTTCTCGGCCATCGATCGCATCCCGGAGCCCACCTCGCCGGCCATGGCCAAGGGCACCCTGGTCCACGCCGCCCTCGAGCGCCTGTTCGGGCTGGAGCCCGACGACCGCACGCTCGAGGCCGCCCTGTCGTGCCTGGCCGACGCCACCGCAGCCATGGACGAGCCCGAGGGCGAGCTCACCGAGCTGGCCCTGAGCGAGGAGGAGCGGGCCACCTTCCTGGCCCAGGCTGAGCAGCTGGTGCGCAACTACTTCCTGCTGGAGGACCCGCGCCGCATCCGTCCCATCGGCCTCGAGCTGCGGCTCCAGGCCGCGGTCGGCGACCTCCAGCTGGTCGGCATCATCGATCGCCTGGAGCTGGACGAGGACGGCGAGCTGCTGGTCACCGACTACAAGACCGGGCGCGCCCCGTCGGACCGCTACGAGCAGTCCCGCCTGGGCGGCATCCACTTCTACTCGCTGCTGTGCGAGGAGCTCCTGGGTCGACGTCCCGCCCGCATCCAGCTGCTCCACCTGGCCGAGCCCGTGGTCATCACGGCCACCCCCACCGACCAGTCCACCCGGGGCCTGCGCACGCGCGTGGGAGCCATCTGGCAGGCGGTGAACCAGGCCTGCGAGCGGGAGGACTTCCGGCCCAAGCCCGGCCCGCTGTGCCAGTGGTGCTCATTCCAGCAGTGGTGCCCGCAGTTCGGCGGTGACCCGGACCAGGCGGCGGCCGACACCGGCGCGGTCACCCTCAGGGACCGTCTCGAGGCCGCTCCCGCCCCGCCCCCGACCGTGGGGTCGGGCCTCGGTGGGACGGCCCCGTAGCATCCGGCCATGACCGCCACCGACCCGAGCGTCGACCCCTCCGCGCCTGACGAGGGGCCGGACGCCGTCCGGGCTGTGGCCGAGGTGGCCGAGGACCTGGCGTCAGGCCCCGCACCCCCGTGGTCGGCTCGCCTCACCAGCCACCTCGACGGGTTCGATGATGCCGTCGACGCCCGCTTCGACCAGCACCTCCGTGGTTCGGCCCCAGTCGATCGCCTCATGTACTCGGTCACCGAGCTGGCCGACTTCAGCCTGCTGTGGCACCTGCTGGCTGCGACCCGCGGCCTGCGATCGGACCGCGACCTCCGGGAGGCGGTGCGGGTCTCGACCGTGCTCGGCGTCGAGTCCACGGTGGTCAACGGCGTGCTCAAGTCGCTGTTCAAGCGGGAACGCCCCATCCCCGAGTTCGCCCGTCCCCACCACCTGCGGATCCCGCTGACCACCAGCTTCCCCAGCGGCCACGCCAGCGCCGCCTTCTGCGCCGCCACCCTCCTCGCCGACGGTCGACGGGGGCCGACCCGAGCCGCCTGGTACGGGTTGGCCGCGCTGGTGGCCTCGAGTCGGGTCCACGTGAAGATCCACCACGCCAGCGACGTCCTCGGCGGGGTGGCCATCGGGCTGGTGGTCGGTCAGGTCGCCCGTCGGGTGTGGCCCCGCCGCTGACGGCCCGCTCGCTCTCCTCGGCGGAGGACGTACCCTCGTCGGGTGGATGACCCTCACCTGAGCGACGTCGAATCCCTGATGTGGGTGCTGGACTCGGATCCGCACCTGTCGTCCACCTTCGCCAACGTCACCCTGTTCGACCGGGCGCCGGACCCGGAGCGCTTCCGTGAGCGGATGGCCGACGCCATCGTCGCCGTCCCTCGCCTGCACCGCCGGGTGGAGGAGGGGATGGGCGGGCTCTCCGGCCCGCGCTGGGTGGACGAATCCGACGTCGACCTCGATCGCCA
>JBBSME010000078.1:0-14364 GCA_038233335.1 Acidimicrobiales bacterium
AGGCGACCTGCCCGCAGAGGCCGTCGGCCCGCCAGAACGGCTCGTCGTAGACGACGAGGCACTTGGTCACGCTGCCCATGGGCATCTTCTGGAGGAGCTGGTCGCGGCGAGCCGGGAGCGAGGGAGACCAGTCGACCCGTGCCGCCAGGGCCGGGGGCACCGCCACCACCGCCCTTCGGGCCCGCACCTCACCCCCATCGTGACGGACCACCACGCCGTCGTCGCCCTGGTCGATGGCCCGCACCGGCGCCGCCAGGCGGAGCTCGACGCCTTGGTCGCGGAGCTGCTCGGCCAGGCCCTCGGCCAGCACCACGCTGCCCCCGACGATGCGGTCCTGCTGGGCCCCGCGATGGGTGCCGAGGAGGCGGTCGAGCGACCCTCCGGAGCGGAGGTAGAAGGCGACGTGGAGGAGGGAGAGGTCGCGGGGCTCGCAGGCGAAGACGGCTTCGACGGCCAGCCGCCAGACCCTGCGGGCGGTGGCGCTGCGGTGGTGTCGACGGATCCAGGTCTCGAAGGTCGGGCCGTCGAGCGCCTCGGCCCCCCGGGTGGCCCACGGCCGCTCGAGGTCGACTCGCGCCGCCAACCGGTCGAGGCGGGGCTGGGACACGGCGATCTCGGCCACCGCGGCAGGAGGAAGGCCGAAGGTGGGGCTCCGGTGGCGGATCACCTTGCCGTCGCGCACGGTGAGCAGGTCCCCGGTGTCATACGTCGGGAAGGTGTCGGCCCCGACCTCAGCGGACAGGGCCAGCACGCGGTCCTGGGTGGGCCCCACCCACTGGCCGCCGATCTCGACCTCGGTGCCGTCGGCGAAGCGGTGGTTGACGACCCGGCCGCCGACGCGGTCGCGCGCCTCGACCACCGCCGCCGAGCGCCCGGCCCGGCGCAGGTCGCGGGCCGCGGCCAGGCCAGCCAGGCCGGCCCCGACGACCACGACGTCGAGCACGGGATCAGCCACCTCCGACCTCGCCGCCCTCGTCGCCGCGGTGGCCGGGCCGGATGCGACGCACCAGCCGGCGCACCGGCTCCGGCAGCCGCTCGATCAGGCGGCTGGGCGTGGGCGGCGCCTCCCCGAACCGGGCCTCCTGGTACACGGCCTTCACCGTGCCACACAACGGGGTGGCGGCCAAGGCCCCCGGCACGCCGGCCGCCGCACCCCCGATGAGGGCGGCGTGTCGCCGCGCGCCCCGCACCTCTGGCGATGTCGGATCAGACCGAGGCCTGGCGCCGCCGGTCGTGACGGGGTGGGAGACTCTCGTCCATGGACGAGACAGCGCCCATCGTGGTCGGGGTCGACGGGTCGGAGGGGTCGCAGGCGGCCCTGGCGCTGGCGCGCCGGGAGGCCCAGCTCTGGGGCGGGACCGTCGAGGCGGTGATGGGGTGGGACCACCTCAACCAGCCCGGCTCCGCCGACGAGCACCCCTTCGACCCCCACTACTCCCCCGAGCAGGCCCAGGCCTTCCTGGAGGAGCTGCTGGCCGGCGCCGCCGACGACGGTCCGCAGGTGGTGGCCCGGGCCGTGTGCGACCACCCGGCCTCGGCCCTCCTCGACGCCGAACAGGAGGCCGACCTCCTGGTCGTCGGGGCCCGGGGCCACGGCGGGTTCCTCGGGCTGCGCCTGGGCTCGGTGAGCCAGAAGGTCCTGCACCACGCCCCGTGCCCGGTGCTGGTCGTCAGCGGCGCGGCCGCTCCGTCCACCGACGGCCGGCCGGTGGTCGCCGGCGTCGACGGATCCGACTCGTCCCGCCGCGCCCTCCGCTGGGCGGCCCACGAGGCGGTGCGACGGGGCGTGCGCCTGGTCGCGCTGCACGGCTGGGATCTCCCGCCGGCCGCGGCGCCGTCGCCCCTCGCCGACCCGATGGTCGTCCTCCCCACCGACGCGTTCGCGGAGGGCGCCACCGCCCTGGTCGAGGCCGAGGTGGCCGCCCTGCGGGAGCAGGTCCCCGAGGTCGAGGTCGAGGCGCGGGCCGAGGGCACCGGGATCGGCCAGGCGCTCATGGATGCCTCGGAGGGAGCGGCCATGGTCGTGGTCGGCTCCCGGGGTCGGGGCGGCTTCGCCGAACTCCTCCTCGGGTCGATCAGCCAGCAGCTGGCCCACCATGCGCCGTGCCCGGTGGCCATCATCCCCACGCCGAGGGACTAGCGCCACGTTGGCTCTTCCGGTGTGCCCGGGCAGGGTGTCAGTCAACGCGACCCGAGGAGCACCGTGGCCACCACCATCACCGACCACGACTCCGCAGCGCGCTACGAGGTCCACGTCGACGAAGCCCTGGCCGGCTTCGCCGACCGCAGCCGCACCGACGGGACGATGGTGCTGCCCCACACCGTGGTCGAGCCCCGCTTCCAGGGCCAGGGTCTGGCCGCCCAGCTGGTGCGGCGCGCCCTCGACGACGCCCGAGCGGAAGGGCTGTCGGTGGCTCCGGTGTGCTCGTACGTGGCCCACTTCCTCCACCGCCACCCCGACGACCTCGACCTCGTCCCCGAGGCCGAGCGCGCCCGCTACGGCCTCTGAGGCGTCGAAGCGGAGCCAGTGCGGCGGACCCGCCGCGGTCAGTCGGACAGGTCGGTGCCCACGATGCCGACGAAGCTGACCATCTCGCCCGGGTAGCCGCCCAGGTTGTGGGTGAGGGCGAGGGTGCGACCCTCGTCGACGGTGGCCACCTGGCGCTCGGGCGGCGCCTCCTTGCGGAGCTGGAGCCACGCCTCGTACATCATCCGCAGGCCGCTGGCCCCGACCGGGTGGCCGAAGCTCTTGAGCCCTCCGTCGGGGTTGACCGGCAGCTCGCCGTCCAGGTCAAAGGTGGCCTTCTCGCAGTCGGCCCACGCCTCGCCCCGGGCGGAGAACCCCAGGTCCTCCATCACGACCAGCTCGGTGGGCGTGAAGCAGTCGTGGACCTCGGCCAGGGCCAGCTCTCGGCGGGGGTCGGTGATCCCAGCCTGGGCGTAGGCGTCGACCCCGGCGGCGGTGATCTCGGGGAAGGTCGTGTAGTCGTAGTCAGGGTCGATGAGGCCTGAGCCGTTCCCGGCGACCAGCGACAGCGCCTTCACGTACAGCGGGGTGTCGGTGTAGCGGTGGGCGTCCTCGGCCCGGCACACCACCGCGGCGGCGGCCCCGTCGGCCACCCCTGCGCAGTCGAACACGCCCAGCTGGCCGGCGACCGCGGGCATGTTGCAGATCGCGTCGACCGACATCTCCTTGCGGAACTGGGCCTTGGGGTTCTTGGCCCCGTTGGCGTGGTTCTTGCTGGCGATGCGGGCCACCACCCGGCGCAGCTGGTCGGGATCGACGCCGTAGCGCGCCGCGTAGGCGGGCAGGACCATGGAGAACATGGCCGCCGCGGTGAGGGTGCGGTTGGTGCCGTCGGTGGGGATGGGGAAGGCGTTGAGGCCCTGGTAGCCGGAGTCCTTCACCTTCTCGACGCCGACCGCGACGGCCAGGTCGTAGGCACCGGAGGCCACCGCGTAGGACGCAGCGCGAAGCGCCTCGGAGCCGGTGGCGCACATGTTCTCGACCCGGGTGACCGGCGCCCCCTCCAGCTGGAGGGCCTTGGCCAACACGATGCCGCTCATGCCGGACTGGGCCGTGCCCAGCCACCAGGCGTCGGCGTCGGCCCGGGTGATGCCGGCGCCGTCGAGGGCCTCGGTGGTGGCCTCGACCAGCATGTCGTCGACGCCCCGGTCGAAGTGCTCGGCGAAGGGCGTGCAGCCCATGCCGACGACGGCGACCCGGTCGCGGATGCCGTGTGATCCCATGGGTGGATTCCTCTCTCAGCCGGCGTCGGCCACGTCGGCCCGGACGACGGTGCCGTCGGTGGTCCGCAGGGGTCGGGCCTTCCAGAAGTAGTTGGCGATGCCATCGGCGGTGAACAGGCAGCGGAAGGTCATCTCCACCCGGACACCGATGCCGACCTCGGCCGCGTCGCAGTCGGTGAGCTCGAGAGGCACCCGCCCGCCGCCGTCGAAGTCGACGATGGCGAACACGATCGGAGGGCTGGGCGAGTAGGCCAGGCGGTCGATGGTGGAGGTGACGACCGTGCCGGTGGCATCGGCCATGGGCCGGGGCTCCATGTCGTCGATGGCCCCGCCGTGCATGGCGACCCGCGACGGCGGCATGTGGACCGCGCCCGAGGTGCGGTCCTCGGAGGCGACGAAGCCGAACTTCCAGTCCGCCCCGCGAGCGGCGGCCGAGGCCGAGGGGCGGGCCGGCTCGGGGCGGCGGGGCGGCTCGGTGGCCAACAGGCCCCGCCACCGCAGGTAGGTCGGGTAGTCGACCGGGGCACCGGCCGCGACCTGGGCGGCGACGGGCCGGGCCGGGGTGAGGTCGGCGACCGCCTCGGTGGCCCGGAAGACGAGGGCGTCGGCCCCGTCGGCCAGCGAGACCAGGGCGATCACCTGGCCGGGCGTGGCCGCCTCCAGGGCGGAGGTCAGCAGCAGGAGGGGCTGGGTGGCGCCGGGGTTGCCGACAGTGGCGCCCAGGTCGTCGGCCACCGCGTCCGGGGCGACGCCGAGCTTGCGCCCTGCGACCTTGGCCGCCCGGGCGTGGGGGCTGGCGATGAGGAGGCGGTCGACGTCGCCCAGCTCCCAGCCGGCGGCGGAGATGGCGTCGCCCAGCGCAGCCTGACCGAGGGGGACGTAGCGCTGCTCACCGAAGCGGTCCTCCCACTGGCGGGTGCGGACGTCGCCCGGCGTGCGCCAGCGGTCGAGGAACTCCTCGGTGCGGGCGCCGGCGCCGATCAGCTCGGCCAGCACGGGAGCGGCTTCGGTGCCCTCGCCCACCAGGACCGCAGCGCCGGCGTCGCCGCCCGCGGCCTCGTCGGGGCTGCCCGGGAGCCCGGGACGGACGTCGGCCGCCACCACCAGGGTCGACCCCCCGCCCCCGAGGGCGGCACGCAGGGCGCTCACCGACGAGCGGGCCGCGCCGGCGAAGTCCGCCGCCACCACCTCAGCCGGGAGGCGCAGGGCGGCGTGGATGGCCGTGGCGTTGGTCTTGTCGGCGTAGGTCGGTGTGGTGGTGGAGAACCACAGGATGTCGGGGCCCGTGCCCCCGTGAGGGCGCAGCGCCGTCCGGGTCGCCTCGACCGCCAGGGTGGTGGCGTCCTCGTCGTAGGAGGCCACCGTGCGAGTGCCCTTGCCGCCTCCCCCGCCGGCGACCGCGGCGATCGATCCACGGTCGAGACGTCGGTGGGGCAGGTGGGCGCCGAGAGCCAGGATGCCGCGCATGATCCGAGCCTACGGCCGAATCTGACGGAGTGTCAGATCTCGGCGTGGGGCATGTCACAGGCACCTGGCCTGACCCCGACCTCCCGCCACTCCTACGGTGGGAGCCTCGTGACCCCGCCCGATCCCGACCGTCCTTCCCCGCCCCCGGGCCGGCCCGATCAGCGGGATGACCAGGCTGCGCACGACCCGCTCGAGGGATCCGAGGAGCTGGACCCCGACCGGACCCTCGTCCACGACCGGTCCGGGCCGCCTCCCCCGCCCTCGGCCGATCCCGACCCGGGTGCGCGCTCCGACCCGGGCGTGGGCGAAGGTGCCCGCGTCGAGACGCCGGCCGAGGCGGCGCTGCGACGGCGCCGGGCCGAGCGGGCCCGAGAGGCCCTGGTCTCGCCCTGGTCCCCGGCCCGAGCCCGTCGGCTGCGGATCATCGCCGCCGCGGTGGTGATCATCGGACCCCTGCTGGGCACCCTGTTCGCGCTGGTGATCATCCCGTCGGACTCCTCCGAGGTGGCCGAGGCTGTCCCGGAGGAGACGGCGATGATCGACGTGATCGCCACCATCCGAAACGTCGACGCCACCAACGGCGAGGCCACCCTGCGCCTCGTCCCGGGCGAACCGATCGTCCCAGGGACCGCGGAATCGACCAACAGCGACCTGTTCGAGGGTCCGGTGCTGACCCGACCGGTGGCCTTGGTGGTCAACGACGTGGCCGGCGAGAACGTGCGGGTGCTGGCCGAGGGCCAGACGCCGGGCTCGCTCACCGTGACCGTCCCCCTCAGCGACTCCCGGGTCAGCCGCTACCCGCTCTCGTCGGCCTGGCCGGGTCGTGGAACGTGCGGGTCCGGCGCTGGCCCGGAAACCCAGAGTCGCCCCGTCCCCCGCAGGAGCCGCCCCTGATCTGACGGGGCATCAGGTCTCAGGCCCGTCCCCGCCTACGCTCCCGGGATGCTCCTCGGTGACGTGGTCGACCCCGAAGCCCTGGCCAACGGCAAGCCCCTGGACGGGGTGCGCATCCTGGCCCTGGAGCAGATGCAGGCCCTCCCCTGGGCCACCCAGCTGCTGAGCCGCCTCGGCGCCGACGTGGTGAAGGTCGAGGCCATCGGCACCGGCGACCAGGGCCGAGGCTCGCTGCCGGCCATGACCGATCCCGAGGGCCGCCGCGTGGGCGCCACGTTCCTCCGGACCAACCTGGGCAAGCGCAGCACCTGCATCGACCTGCGGTCAGACCAGGGCCGCCAGCTGGTCCTCGACATGGCCCCCCGCTTCGACGTGGTGGCCGAGAACTTCCGAGCCGGGGCCCTCGGTCGGCTGGGACTGGCCTACGCCGATGTGGCCGAGGTGCACCCCGCGGTCGTCTACCTGTCGGTCAGCGGCTTCGGGCACTCGGGCTCGCCCTACGGCGACATGCCCGCCTTCGCCCCGGTGGTCGAGGCCATGTCGGGCATCTACGAGATGAAGCGCACCGGCGACGAGCCGCCCACCGTCGCCCCCGTCGGCGCCCTGGGCGACATCGGCACCGCCCTGTTCGGCGTCATCGGGGTACTGGCCGGGCTCCGCCACCGCGACCAGACCGGGAGGGGCACCCACGTCGATGTGGCCATGCTCGACGCCATGGTCGCCATGACCGACATCGTCACCAACTTCTGGTCTCTGGGCCTCCGCGGCGGCGACCTCGGTCCCCTTCTCATGCACGGGTTCCAGGCCTCCGATGGCTGGTTCATCATCCAGGTCGGGCGCGAGCACCAGTTCGCCAAGCTGGTCGAGGAGATCGGCCACCCCGAGTGGGCCGACGACCCCCGCTTCGCCACCCGCCAGGGCTGGCTGGACCACCTGGAGGACGTGCTGCGCCCCGCGATCGACGCCTGGGCCGCCGACAAGACCTCGATCGAAGCCAGCCGGGCCCTGGGCGCGGTGGGCGTGGCCGCCGGGCCCTGCCTCACCGATGAGCAGGTCGTGGCCGACCCCCACGTGGCGGCCCGGGACATGTTGGTCGAGGTGCCCCGCACCGACGGCGTCGACCAACCCGTCCTCGTGCCGGGCAACCCGGTGAAGATGAGCGGTGTGGCCCAGGGCCCCGAGACCCGGGTCCCCTGGCTGGGCGAGCACACCGACGCGGTGCTGGCCGAGGAGCTCGGCCTCGATGCCGACGCCCTGGCCGCCCTCCGCGCCGACGGCACCATCGCCTGAGCGACCCGGGAGCACCCGCCGGCGCCGGGCCCGGTCAGGCCGGCGCGGTGGCCACGCCCCGGATGGTGGGCCGGACCACGGGCGCGGCCTTCCGGGCGCTCTCGCGGGTGACCTCGCCGAGGGTGAAGCCAGCCTGGGCGATGGCGGCCTCGGTGCGCCGGGTGAGGTGGCAACCGCCCACGAAGAAGGGCCAGACGTGGTCGAGTCGGCGCTGCCACTTCAGCCGGTCGGGACGGTCCTCGGCGGCCACGTGCTCGAGGAAGACGAGCCGACCGCCGGGTCGCAGGACGCGACGGCACTCGGCCAGGACCGCGGCCGGATCGGGCCCCGAGCAGAGGACGAGGGTCACCCCCCCCGCGTCGGCCTCGTCGTCGCCGAGGGGCACCGACGAGGCCGCAGCCCGTCGTATCTCCACCTCCACTCCGTCGACCACCCGGTCGAGGTGATCGCGGAGCTGGGCCAGCAGGGCCGGCTCGGGCTCGGTCACCACCAGCCGCTCGACCGCGGCCGGGTAGTGGGCCAGGTTGGCGCCGGTGCCGGCCCCGAGCTCGACCACGGTGCCCGACAGCCCAGCCAGCAGCTCGGATCGCCAGTCCTGGAAGCAGGCCTCCTCGGTCTTGGCCACCGCCTTGTCGTAGACGCGGGCGAACAGGGCATCACGCAGGGCCATGCCCCCCAGTGTGCAGCCGTCAGCCCCGCCGCGTCGATCAGCTCTGTTCGAGGGCGGTGCGGAGGCGGTCGGCGACCTCGGTCATGTGCGCGGCGTCGCGGTACTTCGTCCGGGGCCAGAAGAACCCCTTGAGCCCGTCGCCCTTGGTGCGGGGCACCACGTGGACGTGGAGGTGGGGCACGCTCTGGCTGACGGTGTTGTTCATGGCCACGAACGAACCTTGCGCCCCGAGGGCCTCGACCACCGCCGCCGCCACCCGCTGGGCCCGGGTGAACAGCGGGCCCACGGCATCCGGTGGCAGGTCGACCAGGGCCTCGTGGTGGTCCCGGGGGACGACGAGGGTGTGGCCGGGGAACAGCGGCCGCTGGTCGAGGAAGCCGATCGCCACCTCGTCGTCGAGGACGATCGCGGCCTCGGCGGTGCCGGCCACGATGGCGCAGAACACGCAGCCCGCTGCGGTCATGACGGGGAGGGAGCACCGACCGCCGCGGCCAGGGCCGCCAGCAGCCGATCGACGTCGTCGTCGTCGTTGAAGCGGTGGGCCGACACGCGGACCGAGGACCCCCGCACGCTGACGTGCACCTTGGCGTCGGCCAGCGTGGCGGCCAGCGCGTCCGGCGCCAGACCGGTGGGGGCGAGGCCCAGGCCGAGGAGGTGGTCGGATCGCCGGTCGGCCGGGGCCACCTCGAAGCCGAGGGACGCCGCGCCCTCGGCGATCCGGTCGGTGAGGCGGCGGGCGTGGGTGGCCACCGTCGCCGGGCCCCACTCGGTGATGAGTCCGAGGGAGGCGAGGGCCACGGGCATCTGGGTGTGCTGGGCCGGCTCGCCCACGTCGTAGCGGCGGGCGCCGGGGCGGAAGTCCGTCGAGGGCTGGGTCAGGGCGGCGAAGTCCTCCGCCCCGGCCCGGTTCGACCAGCCGTGGTCGAGCGGCGGCCCGTCCCGCCACCGGGGCGCGAACCAGGCGAACCCGAGCGAGTACGGACCCAGCAACCACTTGTAGGTGGCCCCGGCCACCACGTCGGGCCGCACGGCGCGACCGTCGAAGGGCGCGGCACCGAGCGACTGGCACACGTCCACCGCCAGGGCGCCACCCACCGCTCGAACCGCCTCACCGACCGCCGCCAGGTCGATGGGCGCACCGTCGGTCCAGTGGCACGGTGGGGAGGCGACGAGGGCCACCTGGTCACCGAGGCGCGCCACCTCGCGCACCAGCGCCGCGGTGATGTCCCCCTCGGGGCCGCGGGGCACCCGCACCACGGTGGCGCCGACCCGCGCCGCCGCGGCCGACCAGGGGTTGAGGTTGGACGGGAACTCGTCGGCCGGGACGACCACCACCTGGCCCTCGGCCATCGGGACCATCGCCGCGAAGGTCGAGAGCCCGAAGCTGACCGACGGCGTGATGGCCACGCCGTCGGCGTCGAGCCCGAGCAGGTCGGCCAGCATTCCGCGGTAGGTCTCCCCGGGCAGGAAGAAGTCGTCGGCGACCACCGTCCACGGGTGGGCCTTGCGGTCGAGGGCCATCCACCCCGCCTCGACGGTCAGGCGCGGCAACGGACCCATGTACGCGGTGTTCAGGTAGGCGAGGTCCGCGGGGAGGGAGAACAGCCTCCGGACGTCGTCGGGCTCGGGCACCCGCCGATCATGCCAACGGGGGGTGAACCCTCGCCACCATCCACGACCGCGCCGGGTGGGGGGTGTTGCATGGTCATCGGTGCTCGTGCGACCGACAGCCCCGTCCCCCGCCCCTGCGGCGCGACGGTGCGGCCCCACGCTCTCGGGCACCGCCCCATCCCCGACCACTGCCTCCCGGGAGCACCCGTGCCCGACACCACCTCCACCTCCGCGCCCCGCCGCACCCACGTGCTGGACACCTCGGTCCTCCTCGCCGACCCGGCGGCGCTGGGCCGCTTCGACGAGCACGAGGTCGTCCTTCCGGTGGTGGTGCTGACCGAGCTGGAGGCCAAGCGCGACCACCCGGAGCTGGGGTGGGCGGCCCGCCAGGCGCTGCGGGTGCTGGAGCGGCTGCGGGTCGAACACGGCTCGCTGACCGCGGCCCTGCCCATCAACGATGCCGGCGGCACGCTGCGGGTCGAGCTCAACCACCAGGACACCCGCGCCCTGCCGCCCGCCCTGACCACCGACAACAACGACCACCGCATCCTGGCCGTGGCCCACAACCTGGCCGCCGAGGGAGGCGACGTGGTGGTCGTCACCAAGGACCTCCCCCTCCGGCTCAAGGCCAGCATCGTCGGCCTCGACGCCGACGAGTACCGCAACGAGCAGGCGCGCGACGCGGGCTGGACCGGGTTCGTCGAGCTGGAGGCCGAGGCGCCCGACATCGACGAGCTGTTCGAGGAGCGGACCCTCGAGCTGGCCGTCGCTCGCGACCTCCCGTGCCACACCGGCGTCGTCTTGTACCACGGGTCGCAGTCGGCCCTGACCCGGGTCCACCCGGACAAGCGGCTGCACCTGATCACCGGCGAGCGCTCGCTGTTCGACGTCCGGGGCCGCAGCGCCGAGCAGAAGGTGGCCATCGACCTGCTGGCCGATCCGGAGATCGGCATCGTCAGCCTGGGTGGCCGGGCTGGCACCGGCAAGAGCGTGCTGGCCCTGGCCGCGGGCCTGGAGTCGGTGCTCGAGAAGGGCACCCACTCCCGGGTCATGGTGTTCCGTCCCCTCTACGCCGTGGGCGGCCAGGACCTGGGGTTCCTGCCCGGAGACCGGGACGAGAAGATGGGCCCCTGGGGCGCGGCGGTCATCGACGCGCTGCAGGCCCTGGCCGGCCGCGAGGTGGTGGAGGAGGTGCTGGCCCGCGACCTGCTGGAGGTGCTCCCGCTCACCCACATCCGTGGCCGCAGCCTCACCGACGCGTTCGTGGTGATCGACGAGGCCCAGAACCTGGAGCGGGGGGTGCTGCTCACCGCCCTCTCCCGCCTGGGCGAGGGCAGCCGGGTGGTGCTCACCCACGACGTGGGCCAGCGCGACAACCTCCGGGTCGGTCGCCACGACGGCATCGCCTCGGTGATCGAAGCCCTCACCGGTCATCCGCTCTTCGCCCACATCACCCTCTCTCGGGCCGAGCGCAGCCCGGTCGCCGCCCTGGTCACCAGCGTCCTGGAGGACGTGAGCGACTGAGGGCGCCGACCGGACCCATCTCTGGAAGAGATGCGAAGTATCCCTACAATCTGCCACAGAGACGGCCACCCGTCGGGCGGGCGCTCCTACCATGACTCTGTCACCCAGAGGAAGTCGGAGCGCATGAGCCTGATCACCGAGAGCGACACGACCGAGCTGGTCCTCGACCTCACCCGACCCCGTTGGATGGAGAGAGCCATCTGCGCCGGCCACACCGAGCTCTTCTTCGCTCCCCACGCAGAGCGCCCGCCGGCCCGGCTCCGGCGGGAGGCCACCGCCCGCCAGGTGTGCATGCGCTGCCCGGTGCGCCTGGACTGCCGAGACCACGCCCGCGACAACCTCGAGTACGGGCTGTGGGGCGGCGAGAACGAGGGCGAACGGGCCGACGCCGGCTACGTGGTCGCTGCCCCCATCGGCGGACGCATCGCCCGGGCCGGCTAACCCCAAGCCCCACCGCCGCCGCCCGGAGCGCCCGCCCCGAGGCATCCCCCACCATGGCGCGTGAGGGTCGTACCCTTTCGCTTCGATGACACGGCGCCCGGCCGTCTACGGCCTCGACATCGAGACGGACACCAGCCAAGACGGTCTCGACCCTCGGGTCGCCCCCGTCGTCACCGTCGCCCTCTCGCTCAGCACACACGACGAGACCTTCAGCGGCCGTGAGTCGACCTTGCTGTTCGACCTCGACCAGCGCCTCCGTTCCCTTCCCCGGGGGGTCCTGGCCACCTGGAACGGCTCCGCCTTCGACCTGCCGTTCCTCGCCTACCGGGCCGCCCTCCACCGCCTCGACCTCGGCCTGCGCCTGCTGCTCGACCCGGGGCTGCGCAGCTCCCGGGCGCCGCTGCCCGGCCACCAGGGGGCCTACCGGGGCGCCTGGCACCACCACAGCCACCTCGACGCCTACCGCCTCTACAAGTCCGACGTCGGTCCTGTGCTCCGGGTGTCGTGCTCGCTCAAGTCGATCGCCCGCCTCGTGGGCCTGACCCCGGTCGAGGTCGATCGCAACCGCATCCACGACCTGTCCCACGAGGCGCTGCACGCCTACGCCTCGTCCGACGCCCGCCTGGCCCGGGTGCTCACCGAGCGGCGCATGCCCGGCGCCGCCCGCTTCATCGACCACCTGGCCGAAGACGGCGGAGCCAGCGCAACCGCCTGAGGGCTCGCTGTCACACCCTCTGGGCATGATGGGCGCACGGGGTCGTGGTCGCCCCGCTGGTCTCGCACCAGGCACCGACCGCCGGAACCACTGCGTCCGGAGGTCACCTCGTGCCCCAGCCCACCTGCTCCCGTCCACCCACCGGCCCGCTCACTGCGGTCGACCTCGACCTGGTGGCCGACCACCTCGTCGGCACCCACGCCCGCCCGGGGGAGCACCCGATCGGGCCGGCCCTGGTCCGGGCCCGCCCCACCCCCGACGGCGTCGACCTGGCCCTGTGCCCCCTGCCGGCGGGCCTGCACCCGGCCGACGCCCTCCTGGGAGAGGTGGTCCCGGGCCGCTGGGCGGCCGCCGGGGTGGTGGCCTCGGCCACCGCCCGCCACCTCGACGAGCCGGCGGGGGCCGGTCGGCCGCTCACCGTCGCCGTGGTCGTCGGGCGCGACGGGGGCGTCGCAACCCGCACCCGCACGGCCGACGGCGTCGAGGCCCTCGATCTCGACGAGGCCCCGGTCGGGCGCCTCATGGACCTCCTGCTCCGCGCCCTGCAGCGCCCGACGCCGCCGCCGGAGGGATCGACCTGGTGCCTGTGGGAGGCCATCTGGCTCGACGCGGTGGTGGCCGAGGCCGCCGGCGGCGAGGCCCCGGGGTCGGTGACACCGGAGCTGGCTGATGCTCTGGCTGCGGCCGGGCCCGCGGGCCCGGCCGGGTGGGACCAGCTGCGCCGTCTGGCGGCCGCGCCCGAGCCACCCCCCGGCCCCGACGTGGCGCTGGCCGCCGCCCTGTACCCCCTGATCGACCCGCACGTGGCCGACTGGATGGACGACGGCTGCTTCTCCCGCTGGGTGCTCGGCGCCCTGCCCCGGCTGGAGGAGCTGCTCGACGCGGTCGACGCCCTCCTCCCCCCGCCCCGGGCCGACGCGGTCCGCCGTGCTCTCGGCCGGTAGGCCCGTGGACCTGGCGAGGTCCCCGATCGGCGCGCGAGGCGTCGGTAGCCTCGGACCATGGCAGCCGCCCTCCGCTCCTCCCCCCGTCGAGGCCCCGGAGACGGGCCCGGCTCCGCCCGTCGCGCCATCTCCCGACGGGCGGCGCCGATCCCGGCCGAGACCGGCGCGCCGCCGGACGTGTCGGTCGGGGCCTCTCGGCGTCCGAGCATCCCTCCGCCCGACGGCTCGCGGCGCCAGCTCGACCTGGCCCTCACCGACCTGGGTGAGGTTCTCGGCGTCTACCCCTTCCGGCCCGGGATGCCGACGTGCAACCACTGCGTGTCCGATGCCGAGCTCCGCACCCTCGCGCTGCTGCCCAGTCGGATCCCTCGGCCCGTCCTCGACCGCTACGTGACCAAGTCGCTGACCACCTGGGGGGAGGCCGCCGACCTCAAGCGCCTCCTGCCGGAGATCCTGACCCGGCTGTGCGACGGCCGACTGGCCCCACCGGAGGCACTGGTCGGGGCGCGCCTCCGCCGCGCCGGGTGGCTCGACTGGCCCGCGGCCGAGACCCCGGCGGTCCGACGCACGCTGCGGGCCGCGTGGCTCAGCACGCTGGCCACCGCGCCCGCCGAGGGCCGCGCCCCCGTGACCGACCGGCTGGGGCTCATCACCGCCGCAGAAGACGAGCTCGGCCCCTACCTGGAGCTGTGGGAGGACCGCCTCGAGTCGCCGGGGAACCCCAACGCCCGGCTCGCGGCCGTGCTCCACCTGGCCGACCTGCTCTCACCGCTGGCCCTGGGCGGCCGCCGCCGTCTCACCCGAGGCTTCCCCCTCGCCCGCCGGGGCGTGATCGGCGAGCTCGAGCACTGGCTGCGCCAGCCGGTCGTCATCCAGCGTCTGGCCCATGCCGCCGATGCCCTGGCCGGCACCCCGCAGGGCGACGCCATCGGCCTGGCCCGCCAGGGCCTGGCCCGCCTCCGCACCGACTGAGGAGCCGAGCCGATAGGCGAGGCGACCCAGAAGCACGGGCCCTCTCCGAGGCGCAGCCGAGGAGAAGCCTCCGCCGCGACCCGGCC
>JBBSME010000079.1:0-14226 GCA_038233335.1 Acidimicrobiales bacterium
ACCCGACGGCACCGTGGTCACCACCCGCACCGACCGACAACCCCTCACGCCACCCCTGCAACCGGTCGTCCCGGTGATCCGCGCCCAACCACCCCCGCCACCGATCGACCTCGACACCGACGAGATCCCGTTCCACCAAGCCCAGTACATGGCCCGCTGCCGCATCAACGACCTCATCCGCGAGGCCGAGGTCCGCCGCGGCTGCCGCCGCCGAGACCCCACCGACACGACCCGCCTCCGCTGCTGAGCTAGGCGATCAGGTGGTCGAAGATTTCTGCGGGTCGGGCTCGATGTCATAGGCGGCCTCGGTGAGATCGACTTCCCCACAGCGGAAGCCCGGCGCCATCTGGCCCCGTCAGCGGGCGCGGCGGAAGAGGCTGACGGCGAGGGCGAGCACCACCAGGTGGGCCACGGTGGCGGCCAGGGCTGGCCAGAGGTCGCCGGTGCCGTCGTCGTCGCCGAGGGCGGCGGTCAGGAACAGCACGGGGCGGACGAGCAGAGCGACGGCGAAGGCCAGGAGCACCCCGGTGAGTCCGCGGAGGGCCTTGGCTCTCAGTGTGTCCCCGAGCCGGGGCGCGGACCGGTCCACCGGCCGCACCGTACCGGCGGGTGGTCGTGGCTCCGGGTCGACCGGCGCGACCATGGGGCCATGGCCTCCGACGACCTGACCGTGCGCGGGCGGCTCACCGTGCCCGGGTGGGAGCTGGTGGAGACGTTCACCACCTCCGGGGGGCCCGGCGGTCAACACGCCAACAAGGCCAGCACCCGGGTCGAGCTGCGCTTCGACGTGGCCAGCTCGTCGGTGCTCAGCCCCGCCCAGAAGCGGCGCGTGCGCGACCGCCTCGGTCCCGAGATCCGGGTGGTGGCCGACGACGAGCGCAGCCAGGCCCGCAACCGCGACATCGCCCGGTCTCGGTTGGCCGAGACCTTGCGGGAGGCGTTGGTACCGCCCCGCCGTCGGGTGCCGACCAAGCCCTCACGGGGCAGCAAGCGGCGCCGGCTCCAGAGCAAGAAGGAGACGGCGGAGCGCAAGCAGCAGCGCCGCAAGCCCCGCCTGGACGAGTAGCGCCCGACGTCCGACCCGTCGGGGTCGATGCGGGGCGGGCGCGCTCGCGAGGATGGGCCCCGGGCGGATCAGGAGCGCGGTGCGCTCAGCGCTTGCGGAGGAACTTCTTGGCCTTGCCGGCCAGGCCTCCGGTGCCGCCCGTCGATCGGCCCGTGCCGCCCGTCGATCGGCCCGTGCCGCCCGGCGAGGTGCCCCGCGTGCCGGTGGTGCCGCCGGCGCCACCTCGGGCCGCGCCCTTGGTGCCGCGGATGATGCGGTTGAGGATGCTCATGGTGTGCCTCTCGGTTCGTCCCGCACCGAACCCCTCCCCGCCGTCGTCGCTGGCAACCAGGACGGACCGATTTCTCGCTGGTGCCGCCCACCTGGGGTCGCGCTGCCGCTCAGCGGTCGGGATCCGGCTCCGGGAGCTCGAAGACCCACGGCGCCCACTGGCGGAAGGCCTCACCGATGGCGCCCCACTCCCACTCGGGCTCGAACGAGCCGATGGGCACGATGCGGTCCCAGCCCCGGGCCTCGATGCTGCGGCGGGTCGGTTGGTCCACGGCCCAGTGGAGGTGGCCCTCGGCCAGCACCAGCGCCTCGACCTCGCCGTCGGGGAGCTCGACCGGGCCGAGGGCGTCCACGTCGGCCCACGTGCAGCGGATGTGGAAGGTGCCGGGTTCGTAGGAGATGCCGTCGGGGGACAGGCGGAGCACCGGGGACTGGCGGCGGCGGATCCCGAACCAGAAGAACAGCGTCCAGGCCACGACGAACAGCACGGCGACGGGGACACTGCTGAGGATCAGCCACAGGATGAGCGCCAGCGGAAGGGCGGCCACGACGAACAGCACCAGCATGCGGGCCTCGTGGCGCCGCCGGACGGAGGGGTCGGTGCCCACGACGATCTCGTCGGGGTGGGGGCGGGGCGCCGGCACCCCTGCTTCCTAGTCCACGCCGGCCTCACGGCGCATCCGCCGATCGGGCTGCAAGGGGCGCTGCCGCGACCTCCGACCGCGTCCCGTGCTTGACAGAGCGCGGTCACGCCCCCATACCCTTCCCCGCGATGGCCAGATCTCTTGTGATCGTCGAGTCGCCGGCAAAGGCGCGCACCATCGAGGGCATCCTCGGCGACGACTTCGTCGTGGAGTCCTCGGTGGGACACATCCGCGACCTGCCGGCCAAGGGCCTCGGCGTCGACGTCGATGACGAGTTCACCCCGACCTACGAGGTGTACGCGGGGAAGAAGGACATCCTGCGCCGCTTGAAGGCCGCCCTCAAGCAGGCGGACGAGCTCTACCTCGCGACAGATGAGGATCGCGAGGGCGAGGCGATCAGCTGGCACCTGCTGGAGGAGCTCAAGCCCACGATCCCCTACAAGCGGATGGTCTTCCACGAGATCACCCCTGGGGCCATCCGCCAGGCGGTGGAGGAGGGGCGACCCATCGACATGGGCATGGTCGACGCCCAGGAGTCCCGGCGCATCGTCGACCGGCTCTTCGGCTACCCGGTGTCCAGCGTGCTGTGGCGCAAGGTGAACCAGGGCCTCTCCGCCGGTCGGGTGCAGAGCCCGGCGGTGCGCCTGGTGGTGCAGCGCGAGCGAGAGCGGATGGCCTTCGTGTCCGCCGACTACTGGGACCTCAGTGCCGCCTTCACCACCACCCCGGCGTTCACCTCCGGGATCACCAAGGTGGCCGGGGCCAAGGTCGCCCAGGGCCGGGACTTCGACGCTGCGGGTGCCGTCACCCGTGACGGGGTGGTCGTGCTGGACGAGGCGCGGGCCGGAGCGCTGCGGGACGGGCTGGCCGACGCCACCTTCACCGTCGCCAGTGTGGAGGAGAAGCCCTTCACCTCCCGCCCCAAGCCCCCGTTCATGACCTCCACCCTCCAGCAGGAGGGCGGGCGCAAGCTGCGCATGTCCTCGGCCCAGGTCATGCGGGTCGCTCAGGAGCTCTACCAGGGCGGCTACATCACCTACATGCGGACCGACTCCATCTCGCTGTCCGAGACGGCGGTGCGGGCCGCCCGCAGCCAGATCGAGTCCCTGTACGGGCGGGACTACCTGCCCGACGCGCCTCGGGCCTACTCCCGCAAGTCCAAGAACGCCCAGGAGGCCCACGAGGCCATCCGGCCCGCGGGGGAGACCTTCCGCACGCCCGACTCCCTGCGGGGCGAGCTCCGCGGCGACTCGATGGCGCTGTACGACCTGGTGTGGAAGCGCACGGTCGCCTGCCAGATGGCTGACGCCCGCGGCCGCAGCCTGTCTGTCCGCCTCGAGGCCGACGCCACCGAGGCCGGTACCGGCGGTCCGACCGCCACCGAGTGGTCGGCATCGGGCCGCACCATCACCTTCCCGGGCTACATGCGGGCCTACGTCGAGGGCGCAGATGACCCCGACGCGCAGCTCGACGACCGCGAGAGCCTGCTCCCGCCCCTGACCGAGGGCCAGACGCTGACCGCCAGCGAGATCGAGGCCAAGGGCCACACCACCTCGCCGCCGGCCCGCTACACCGAGGCCTCCCTGGTCAAGGTGCTGGAGGAGAAGGGCATCGGGCGGCCGTCCACCTACGCCTCGATCATGCAGGTGATCCAGGACCGCGGCTACGTCTGGAAGAAGGGCACGGCCCTGGTCCCCTCCTGGACCGCCTTCGCGGTGGTGAAGCTCCTGGAGGAGCACTTCGAGGACCTGGTCGACTACGAGTACACGGCCCGGATGGAAGACGAGCTCGACCAGATCGCGACCAACTCGCTGGAGCGGGTGCCGTGGCTGCAGAGGTTCTGGTTCGGCGACGGTGGCCCGGGAGACGCCGAGGTCGCCGCCGGCGCCAGTCCGGGTCTGAAGCGGCTGGTCGACGAGGCCCCTGAGGCCATCGACGCCGCCGCCATCAACTCCATCCCGATCGGCGTCGACGCCGACGGCGTGCCCATCGTGGTCAAGCCCGGTCGCTACGGGCCCTACGTCAAGCGCGGCGACGACACCGCGTCGGTGCCTGAGGACCTGGCCCCCGACGAGATGGACGTGGCCAAGGCCCTTGAGCTGCTGTCGGCCCCCAAGGGCGACACCCCTCTGGGCACGGACCCCGACACCGGGCTCGAGGTCTTCGCCAAGGCCGGTCGGTTCGGGCCCTACGTCCAGCTGGGCGAGATGGTCGATGGCGCCAAGGAGAAGCCCAGGACTTCCTCGCTGCTCAGCACCATGACGCTTGACGACATCACCCTCGACCAGGCCCTGCGCCTCCTGTCGCTGCCCCGGGTCGTGGGCACCGACCCCGAGTCGGGGGAGGAGATCACGGTCCAGAACGGTCGGTACGGGCCCTACCTCAAGAAGGGCACCGACAGCCGCAGCCTCGAGACCGAGGAGCAGATGTTCACGGTGGAGCTGGACGAGGCCCAGCGCATCTTCGCCCAGCCCAAGCGGGGACGGAACCAGCGGGCCCCTGCCGCCCCCCTGCGCGAGCTGGAGGGCACCGATCCGGTGTCGGGCCAGCCGGTGGTGATCAAGGACGGTCGCTTCGGCCCCTACGTCACCGATGGTGAGGCCAACGCCAGCCTCCGCAAGGGCGACACCGTGGAGTCGATGACCATCGAGCGAGCGGCCGAACTGCTGCAGGCCCGACGCGAGCGGGGCCCCGTGAAGAAGAAGCGGGGTGCGAAGCAGGCGGCCAAGAAGAAGGCCCCGGCCAAGAAGAAGGCGGCCAAGAAGAAGGCGGCCAAGAAGAAGGCGCCGGCCAAGAAGGCCGCCCCGCCGTCCTCCGACGGCTGAGGGCGGAGCAGCAGTGGCTCGCCGCGGGCACTTCCTCGCCTTCGAGGGCGGGGAGGGGACCGGCAAGTCGACCCAGGCCCGGCTCCTGGCCGAGGCCATCGGCGCGGTGCTGACCCGGGAGCCGGGAGGGACCCCGATCGGGGCCCGGGTCCGGGAGATCGTGCTGGCCGCTGACGAGAACGGGCTGACCGATCGGGCCGAGGCGCTGCTCATGGCGGCCGATCGGGCCCAGCACGTCGCCGAGGTGATCGCCCCGGCCCTCGACGGCGGCCGCCACGTCGTGACCGATCGGTTCCTCGGGTCCTCCGTCGCCTACCAGGGCTTCGGCCGGGGGCTGCCCGTCGAGGAGGTGCACCGCCTCTCGCTGTGGGCCACGAGCGGCCTGGAGCCCGACCTGGTCGTGCTGTTGGACGTGACCGAGGCCGAGGCCCGGGCGCGCATCGGCGGCGGCGGGCGCGACCGGTTGGAGAAGGCCGGTGATGCCTTCCACGAGGCCGTGGCCCAGGGCTTCCGGGACCTGGCCCAGGCCGATCCCGACCACTGGGTGACCGTCGATGGGGGCGGCACCGTGGCCGAGGTCGAGGCCCGGGTGCGCGCCATCATCGCGGACCGCCTCGCTCTGCCAGAGTGAGGCCATGACCGTGCCGCCGCCCACCGAGGTCGGGGCCGATCCCTGGGCCGTCGTCCCGGGCCAGGAGCGGGCCGTGGCCCAGCTGCGCGCCGCGGTGGCCGAGCCGGTCCACGCCTACCTGTTCCTGGGTCCTCCCGGCAGCGGAGCCCCGTCTGCGGCGCGGGTGTTCGCCGGCGAGGTCCTGGCCGCCACCGCTGCCGACGCCGAGGGTGCGGAGCGCCACCGTGCCCTCGCCGCGTCCGACCAGCACCCCGACATCAGCGTGGTGCGGCGCGAGGGGGCCAGCATCCTGGTCAAGCAGGCGGCCGACATCGTCGCGCTGGCCTCCATGAAGCCCATCGAGGGCGACCGCAAGGTCCTGATCCTCGAAGAGTTCCACCTGGTCGCCGACAGGACGGCGGGCAAGCTGCTGAAGACGGTGGAGGAGCCGCCGGGTGGGACCGTCTTCGTGATCCTGGCCGAGGACGTGCCCGACGAGCTGGTGACCATCGCCTCTCGCTGCGTCCCCGTCGAGTTCCCCGCCATCACGCCCGCGGTCGTGGCTCGGGTCTTGGAGGAGGAGGGCCTCACCGCCGAGCGGGCCGCGCAGGTGGCGGGGGCCGCCCACGGCGACGTGGAGCGGGCCCGCCTCCTGGCCGCCGATGAGCGCTTCGCCCTGCGGGTGGCCGCCTGGCGCGACGTCCCCGGTCGCCTCGACGGCACCGGTGCCGTGGTGGCCGAGGTGGTGACTGAGCTGCGGGCCGGCATCGACGACGCCGCGGCCACGCTGCGCCAACGCCACGAGGCCGAGGTGGCCGAGCTGGATGAGCGGATCGAGCGCTACGGCCAGCGCGGCGCCGGAGCCCGCCAGCTCGACGAGACCCACCGCCGCCAGCTGCGCCGCATGCGCACCGACGAGGTGCGGATGGGGCTGGCCGAGCTGGCCCACGCCTACCGCGACGCCCTGCTCGCATCGGCGGCCGAGGCCGCCCCCGGATCCCACCAGGAGGTCCTCGCCTCCGCTGCCCTGACCACGATCAACGAGGCCCTCGACGCCTTGGTTCGCAACCCCAACGAGGAGCTCCTGCTCCAGTCCCTCCTCCTGCGGCTGCCACCGGGTCGCTGAGCCTCGGCGTACAGTCCGGCCGATGACCCCCTCCTCGATCGAGCTCGACGGGTTCACCCGCACCACCTTCACCCACGGCGGGACGCCCCGGTCGGTGTACCGGGCCGGAGACGGGCCCGCGGTCGTGGTGATCGCCGAGATCCCCGGGATCACCCCGGACGTGATGTCGTTCGCTCGACGGGTGGTCGACCTGGGGTGCTCGGTGGCCCTGCCCCACCTGTTCGGCGAGCCCGGCCGCGACCCCGAGCGGGGCGGACCTCGCACCATCGGCCTCGACGCGGCCCGCAGCATGGTGCCGGCCTGCGTGTCCCGGGAGTTCACCGTCCTCGCGACGGGCAAGACCTCGCCGGTGATGGACTGGCTCCGGGCCCTCGGTCGTGACCTCCACGAGGAGTGCGGCGGGCCCGGCATCGGCGTGGTCGGGATGTGCTTCACCGGTGGCTTCGCGCTGGGGATGATCGCCGACGCGCCCGTCTTGGCCCCGGTGCTGTCCCAGCCGTCGGTGCCGTTTCCGACCTCCAAGCGGGCCCGGGCCGACCTGGGCCTCTCGCCCGAAGACCTCGAGGCCGCCCTCGACGTGTGCGCGGCCAAGGACCTCCAGGTGCTCGGCCTGCGCTTCACCGGTGACCCCCTCGCCCCGCCGGAGCGCTTCGCCACCCTGCGACGGCTCCTCGGCGACCGCTTCGTCGGGGTGGAGATCGACTCCTCGCCCGACAACCCCTGGGGGCACCGGAAGGCGGCCCACTCGGTGCTGACCGCCGACCTGATCGACGAGGAGGGCCAGCCCACCCGCGAGGCCCTGGACCAGGTGCTGGAGCTGTTGCGCAGCCGCCTCCTGGCTGCGTGACGGCGAGCTGATCCGGCTGCCGTCGCCCCGACCTCGGCCGCTAGGGTCGCCCCTCTCGCCCGAGTAGCTCAGTCGGCAGAGCGTCTCACTCGTAATGAGAAGGTCCGGGGTTCGATTCCCCGCTCGGGCTCCAGCCGTCGGCGTGGCGTGGTGGTCAGTCGGCCGAGGTCCCACCTCGGGCCGCCGTGACGTGGGCGGGGGCGCCTGCCACCATGGCCCGCTGTGGGCGTCACGCTGTCGTTGACGACCGGCGCCGTCCTGGCGGCAGTCGTCGGCGTGGCCGTCGGGGCCCGGTGGCGCCCGAGCGAGCGGGTGGGGTGGGCCCAGCTCCGCCGGGGCCTGGCGGCCTCGGCCGTCGGGGGGGCAGTGGTGGGCGCGGTCGTCGGGGTGGTCGCCGACCTGCGGATCTTCGGACTCGTCCACCTGGTGTACCTCGGCCTCACCGTCACCCTCCCGCTGCTGGGGCTCGGTGTCCTCGCCCTCGGTGTGCGGCGGGGCAGCACGCGCGGGGTCCGACTGGTCGCCGTGGCCCTCCTGCTGCCCGCGCCCGTCGGCGCCTACGCCACCCACGTCGAGCCCTACCGGTTGCAGGTCGATCGGGTGGACGTGGCCGTGGACCCGGCGCGGGCGGGGAGCGATCCGGTGCGGATCGCGGTGCTCTCCGACCTCCAGACCACCGGTGTCGGCCCCCACGAGCGCCGAGCGGTCGACGAGGTGCTGGCGGCAGAACCCGACATCATCCTGCTCCCGGGTGATCTCTACCAGGGGTCCCGCGCCGACCTCGAGGACGACCTGGCCGACCTGCGCCAGCTGGTGGGCCGGCTCCGCGCCCCGCACGGGGTGTACTTCGTCCGAGGCGATGTCGACGGCGGAGGCGACGACGACGCCCAGGGCTCGGCCGACGCGATCCTCGAGGGCACCGACGTCCGGCTGCTGTCCGACGAGGTGGAGGTGGTGAGGGTCGGCGATCGCACCCTCCACATCGGGGGGACGCGCCTGGACTTCGGCACGGCCTCGGCCGACGCGGTGAGGGCGGAGCTGCAGGACCAGCCCGACGATGGCGCCATCACGATCCTGGTGAGCCACCGGCCCGACGCCATGCTGGCCCTGCCGCCGGACTCCCGGGTGGACCTCACCGTCAGCGGGCACACCCACGGCGGTCCGGTGGTGGTTCCGGGCTACGGCCCTCTCGTCACCCTGTCTGCCGTGCCGCGCGACGTGGCGCGCGGCGGCCTGCACGAGGTGGACGGCAACCGCACCTACGTGTCGACGGGCGTCGGGATCCAGCGCGGGGACGCACCGCAGGTGCGGCTCTTCAGCCCGCCCACGGTGTCCATCCTCACCCTCGCCGAACCCCAGGGGTGAGGGTCCGGACCCCCCTGCCCTCGGATCGTGGCGGTCCGGCGGACACCGGGTCCCAGGGGGCGCCACCAGAGGGAATGTGGGCGAGGTGCGCGCTGAGCGCCTACGATGAGCCTTCGTTGCACCACTCAGGTGCGGCCGCGAGCCGGGCCACACTCCGGCCGCAGACGCAAGGATAGAAATCTTGACTACAGGTACCGTGAAGTTCTTCAACTCCGAGAAGGGCTACGGCTTCATCTCGCGCGAGGGTGGAGACGACGTGTTCGTCCACTTCTCCAACATCCAGGGCGAGGGCTACAAGTCCCTCGACGAGGGGCAGAACGTCGAGTTCGACGTCGCCCCCGGACGCAAGGGCGAAGAGGCCCAGAACGTCCGCGTCGTCTGACGCAACCCCTTCACTGAACGAGCCGTCGGCCTTCGGGCCGGCGGCTCGTTCGCATTCTGGGGAGATCCACCGGTGAGCGCCGGGGACGGGCCTGTCAGCGGCGGGTGGTCCGCCGAGGGCTGGTCCGGGGCGAAGACCTGGTCGAACCCGTTGCCGTCGGCGATGTTGGCCGCCTGGAGGCTGTAGTAGAGGCCAACGGTGTTGCGGGAGAGGCGGTGGGACCGACACAATCGGCCCCTCGCGCTGCCGTAGCTCAGTTGGTTAGAGCGCCTGGTTGTGGACCAGGAGGTCATGGGTTCAATTCCCATCGGCAGTACTCGGGTCGGATCGTGCCACCACGCCCACCCCCATCGATGAGGAGGCCCTGATGGCAGCCGACGCCCGTCCCCGCGCCCGTCTGCCTGGCGGCTTCGTCGACGCCATCGCCGACGACGTGACCGAGCGGCTGGAGATGCTCGAGGCCCTGCTGGCCACCTACCGGCTGCACGGCTTCGCCCCGCTCGAGACCCCGGCGGTCGAGTACCTCGACGCCCTGGGCAAGAACCTGCCCGATGAGGACGCGCCGGACCAGGGCGTGTTCGCCCTCCGCGACGACGACGAGCAGTGGATCGCCCTGCGCTACGACCTGACCGCGCCGTTGGCCCGCTACGTGGCGCAGCACCGCCAGCACCTGCCGACCCCGTTCCGTCGCTACCAGGCCGGACCGGTGTGGCGGCGGGAGAAGCCCGGGCCCGGGCGGTTCCGGCAGTTCACCCAGTGCGACTTCGACACGGTGGGCAGCGCGTCCATGGCCGTCGACGCCGAGGCCTGCGCGCTGCTCAGCGCGTCGCTGGAGGCGGCCGGCGTCGGTCGCGACGACCACGAGGTGCGGGTCAACGACCGCAAGGTGCTCAACGGCGTGCTGGCCCGGGCCGGGATCGTGGATCCCGCACGTCAGCTCGACGTGCTGCGGGCCATCGACAAGCTGGACCGCCTCGGCCTGGAGGGGGTGCGCGAGCTCCTGGGCGAGGGTCGGCGCGACCCGTCCGGAGACGTCACCGCCGGGGCCGGGCTCACCGAGGCCCAGGCCGAGCCGGTCCTGGCCTTCGTGTCGGCGGGGGATCCGGATCGCGGCGTCGTCCTGGACGCGCTGGCCGACCTGGTCGGCGACGACCCCACCGGCCGCGAGGGGGTGGAGGAGCTGGCGGCCATCGCCGGCGCCCTCGAGGCCATGGACGTCGGTTCCCAGGTGGTGTTCGACCCCAGCGTGGTCCGAGGGCTGGCGTACTACACCGGTCCGGTCTTCGAGGCGGCCCTGACCTTCGAGACCGTCGACGAGAAGGGCCGCCCCCGACAGTTCGGGTCGGTGGCCGGCGGGGGCCGCTACGACGACCTGGTGCAGCGCTTCACGGGGCAGGCCGTGCCCGCCTGCGGCGCCAGCGTGGGTGTAGACCGCCTGCTGGCTGCCCTGCGCACCCGTCGGGCCGAGAGCGCGGCAGCGGCGGGCACCGGGCCGGTGGTGGTCACCGTGATGGACCGCGACCGCCTGGCCGACTACCACGCCATGGCGGCCGAGCTCCGGGCTGCGGGAATCCGGGCCGAGGTCTACCTGGGGACCCAGAAGTTCCAGAAGCAGCTGTCGTACGCCGACAAGCGGAACGCCCCGGTGGCCCTCATCGCCGGCGGCGACGAGTTCGGCCGGGGCGAGGTGCAGGTGAAGGACCTGGTCGCGGGGGCCCAGCGGTCCGAGGAGATCACCGACCGGGACGAGTGGCGGGCCGATCGCTCGGCCCAGCAGACGGTGGCCCGGGCCGACCTGGTGACCGTCGTGTCTCGGATCCTCGACCTGGGCTGACCGTCAGCGGCGCGGGCGAGCCAGGTACAGGCGTCGGCTGCCGCTGGGCAGCTCCGTGCGCCCCTCGACCTCGAAGCGCTCCTCCAGGAGGGACTCGAACACGTCGGTGCGGTACTCGTCGTGGATGCCTGGGGGCTTGTTGGCCAGCAGCCGGTCGGCCATCGGGTCGTGGCGCTCGACGAACTCGACCAGCAGCGGGGCGTCGAGGCCCTGGAACCAGTCGAGGACCTGGGCCAACGGGATGTTGGCCGCGATCGACAGGTGGTGGACCAGGGCCAGGGCCAGGATGAGATCGGGCCGGCTGCGGCTCAGGAACGCGCTGCGCTCCTGGTTCCGCCACCCCCGATCGGGCGAGGGGTCGGTGAGGTCGAGGACGAGGGGCAGGATGTTGTCGGGCGCGCCGGGCTGGCCGAGGGACCGGAAGAAGGCGTCGACCACGACGTCGTCGGAGTCGGCCGCGACCACCTGGTCGGCGTGGCGAGCAGCCCGGCGGGCGAAGGCTCCGTCGTTGCACCCGAGGTCCCACACCAGGCCCGGGCTGAGTCGGGCCAGGTGCTCGTCGACGAACTCCTCCTTGGCCCGGGTGTCTTCGTCGCTGTAGGAGCAGGTGGTCCGGTAGTCCGCCCAGCCCGACGTGGACCGCTTCGACTTCAGCGAGCGGACCAGGTCGAGGAGCTTGCCGGCCGCGATGCGGCTGAGCTCGGCCCCGTCGCTGGCGTCGGCCAGGTCCTGGCGGGTGGCCTCGGCCCCCTCGGTCAGCCGTGAGGACAAGACGTCGTGGAGGACGACGTGGCGCAGGACGCCCTTCTGGAAGGCGTGGCGCCCGGACAGAAAGCGGCGCATGTCCGAGGCGGGGATGCCTTCCAGCTGGCCCAGGAGGTAGCGCTGGAAGGGGATGTCGAGGTGGGCCTGGAGCAACAACGGGTAGAGGAGCGTCTGGCAGAACTGCCGGTAGCCCACCCAGGGCCCGCCCTCGCCGACCGGCGTGAACGAGCCCAGGTCGATGAAGACGGGCTGTGCTCCCCGGAACTGGACGTTGTAGGCGTAGCCGTCCTTCAGGGTCATGCCCTCCTCGAGGGCCGCCAGCAGCACCTCGAGGTGGAGCACCGCCGCCGCCCGGAGCATCTCGAAGGTCCACTCGTACGGGTAGGAGACGACCGGGATGGGCTCGTGCTCCAGCACCAGGGCCCAGTGCCCGAGGTCCGCCTCGGCCACCACGTCGGCGGGCGCCTCCCACGTGTCGACCAGCGCACCTCGCGCCACCAGCTGGCTGAAGGCGCGGGTGGCCTTCAGCGCCCGCCAGTCCTCGGCGCCCTCAGGGTCGAGGCCGCGCAGGACCCGGCCGCCCCGGTGCATCACGGTGCCCCGGGGGTCGCGGAAGGAGGATGCTTCGACCCGGACGGGGTCCATGGCGTCGATGGGTCCGATGCCGGACGGGTTCAGGCGGAGTCCGCGCCGGTCCCGTCGGGGCCGGTGGAGGTGGTGTCGTCCTTCTTGCGGAGCTTCCCGGTGGCGCTGCGCCACTTGGACTTGGCGACCACGGCCGCCCCGGCGAAGCCGGCGGCGGCTGCGGAGGCGATCAGGCCCCCCGTCCCCGGATCGAGATAGGCGACGATCGACATGTGTTCGTTCCCTTGCGAGGTGGAGCGACCGAGGAGTCCCTCGGCGGACCTGACGAGTTTACCCGTTGGTCACCCGCTGTCTCCTCTTTCGCCCCCTGGTGGGTCCGGCCGGGCTGCCGTCGTTTCCGTCACCCGGGCGGAGGGTACCGCGACCGGGATGGATGCCGTCGGCCCGTACCGCCTGGATGCCCTGGTGGGGCGGGGTACGGCGGGTTCGGTCTGGCGGGCCACGCGCTCGGGTCCGGTCGACCAGGTCGTGGCGGTCAAGCGGGCGCGGGCGGACGTGGGCGACGACGCGGCCGTCCGGTTGCGCGACGAGGCCCGCACCCTCGCGGAGCTCGACCACCCCCACATCGTGCGGGTCATCGACGTCCTCGACGACGGCGCCGGGGTGGCCATCGTCATGTCCCTGGCGCGGGGCGGATCGCTCCACGACCTCCTGGTCGAGCGGGGCCGACTCACCCCGGGCCAGACGGTGGCCGTGCTGTCGAGGGTGGCCGACGCCCTGGCCTCAGCGCACCGCCAAGGGGTCTTCCACGGCGACGTGAAGCCGGCCAACATCCTCTTCACCACCGACGGCGAGCCCCTGCTCGGGGACTTCGGCGTGGCCCAGCACCTCACCCCGGGCCGAGCCGGCCTGGGGGGCATCTCCGGGCTGGGCGATGGCGACGACGGCGACGATGGGGCGGCGGAGCCCCTCGCCGCCATCGAGGGCACCGCCGGCTACGTCGACCCGGCCCTGGTCGAGACGGGGCGCCTGGACCCCCGCAACGACGTCTACGGCCTGGCCGTGGTGGCCTACCTCTGTCTCACCGGACGGCTGCCCCACGGCGATGACGACGTGCGGGCGGTGCTGGCCCGGGCCGAGGCCGGCGACCACCCCTCGCTGCGCGACGACGCCTCGGTGCCCCCGGCGCTGGCCGAGGTGGTCGAGGCTGCGCTGGACCGCGATCCCGCCCGCCGACCCCGCGATCCTGGAGCGCTGGCCGCAGGCCTCCGCGCGTCGGTCGGCGCGCCGCTCGTCGTGCTGCCCGGGATCGCCGAGGCCGTCACCGTCCCGGTCGACGACGAGGACGCCGCCGAGGGGGTGGTCGCGGGCCACCCGTCCGACGATGCGAACCGGCTCCCGTCCGAGCAGCCGGTGGCGGAGGCTCCTTCCGACCCGGCCCGGGGCACCCGCGCCTTCGGGCCCCGTCCCCCCCGCCCCGATCCCACCGAGGCCTCCCGCCGTCCCCTGGTGACCGGCCTGATCGTCCTGGCCCTGCTGGTCGGGGCCGTCGGTGCCGGGGTGTGGCTGCGGGCGCGCCTGGGCGCCGAGCAGGCGACGACCTCGGTGGCGGTCGACGGGCGCGCCGAGCCGCGCGGGGCCGAGTGCGCGGCGTTCGCACCGATCGACGTCCCCCCGGGCGCCGAGGAGCTCACCGCCGACTTCGCCGGCGACGGGTGCCCCACCCAGGTCGTCTGGGACGGTCAGGTGATGCGGTTCCGGGCCGACGCCTCCGAGTCCCGGCCGCGGTCGTACCAGGTGGCCGCGGAGGGCGGGCCGGGCCAGCTGGTGATCGGCGACTGGGACTGCGACGGGGCCGACACCCCGGCCTTCTACCAACCGGGGACCGGCCGGGTCGCCTACTTCTC
>JBBSME010000080.1:0-14113 GCA_038233335.1 Acidimicrobiales bacterium
CGACGTGTGCGTCAACGGGGTCGTCGGCGTCGCCGGGCTCCACGTCACCCTCGCCACCCTCGCGGCCGGCCGCCGCCGGGCGCGGGGCACCACGGAGGCGCGCATTGCCGGCGGCCCGGGCGTGCGCCCGGTGGGCGCCACCCCGGGGGCCGAGCTGGTCCCGGTCGACAGCGAGCACTGCGCGGTGCACATGTGCCTCCGCAGCGCCGATCCTGACGGGCCCGACCGCGTGGGCCGGATCGTCCTCACCGCCAGCGGGGGACCGTTCCGGGGCCGGACCCGCGACCAGCTGGCCGACGTCACCATCGACGATGCCCTGGCCCACCCGACCTGGTCGATGGGACCCAAGATCACCGTCGACTCCTCCACGCTGATGAACAAGGGCCTCGAGGTCATCGAGGCCCACGAGCTGTTCGACGTGCCCTACGACCGCATCGAGGTGGTGGTCCACCCGCAGTCGATCATCCACTCCATGGTCGAGTTCACCGACGGGGCCACCATCGCCCAGCTGTCCCTGCCCGACATGCGGCTCCCCATCGCCTACGCCCTGGCCTTCCCCGACCGCTCCACCGTCCCGGTGGGGGCGATCGACTGGGCCGAGCTGTCCCGCCTCGACTTCGAGCCCCCGGACCACGAGGCCTTCCCCTGCCTGGGCCTGGCCTACGCCGCCGGGCGGGCCGGCGGGGGTGCCCCGGCCTGGCTCAACGCGGCCAACGAGGTGGCGGTGGAGGCCTTCCTCGAGGGTCGGATCCGCTGGGTCGACATCCCTGACGCCCTGGACGAGGTCCTGTCACGGCATGATGGGGGCGTCCCAGACAGCGCTGAGGACGTCATCGAGATCGACCGCAGGGGCCGCGAGGCCGCTCACCGGGCCATCTCGCGGCGGACCTAGGCAGCAGGAGCCCCACGGTGTCCCTCGACCAGCACCCCACCTCGCCCGGCCCGGAGGCCACCGCGCCGCCCCCGCCCGCGCCGGTGTCCGACGGGGCCATGACCGCGGGCCAGTGGGCCCGCCTGGCCGGGGTCCTGGCCCTCCTGGTCTGGCTCACCGCCGCCACCGGCATCTACGGCCTGGCCATGGTGCTCGGCATCGTGATCATGATCGCCCTCCACGAGCTGGGCCACTTCGTGATGGCCAAGCGGGCCGGCATGAAGTGCACTGAGTTCTTCCTCGGCTTCGGTCCCCGGATCTGGTCCGTCCAGCGGGGCGAGACCGAGTACGGCCTCAAGCTGATCCCGGCCGGGGCCTACGTGAAGATCATCGGCATGCACGATCTGGAGGATGTCGATCCGGCCGACGAGCCGCTGACCTACCGCCAGAAGCCGTTCTGGCAGCGCTTCGGGGTGGCGGTGGCCGGCTCCACCGTCCACTTCATCCTCGCCTTGGCGCTCATCTACACCCTGCTGGTCGGCTTCGGCCTGCCCGGCGGTTCGCTCAACCCCTCCGAGGACGAGTGGCGGGTGTCCGAAGCGACCAGCGGTTCCGCCGCCGAGGCCGCCGGCCTGGTCGAGGGCGATGACATCGTCGCCGTCGACGGCCAGCCCATCGCCACCTTCGACGACCTCAAGGACGCAGTGGTCGACCGGGCCGACGAGACCGTCGCCCTCACCGTCGTCGCCGAGGACGGCACCCGCCGCGACGTGGACGCCACCCTCGGCGAGAACCCACGGGTGACCGGGGCCGGCTTCCTGGGCGTCCGGGGCGACGTGCCCCTCGAGACGCTCGGCCCGGTCGAGGCCGTCCCGGCCACGTTCGTCCAGTTCGGCGAGGTCACCGTGGAGTCGGTCAAGGCCCTCGGTCGCCTCTTCACCCCGAGCGGGATCGCCGACTTCGGCGGCCAGGTGGCCGACGCCGGCGACGACGCCCCGGCGCAGGTCGACGACGCGCCTTCCACGGCCAACCAGACCTCGGCCGAGAGCAGCGCCAACGAGGGCGAGAACCGGCTGCTGTCGCTGCTGGGCGTGTTCCGCATCGGCGTCGATGCCAGCGAGGGCGGCGGGGGGTGGGCGGCGCTGGTGCTGCTGTTCGCCCTCATCAACGTGTTCATCGGCATGTTCAACCTGGTGCCCCTGCTCCCGTTCGACGGCGGGCACGTGGCCATCGCCATCTACGAGAAGGTCCAGGAGAAGCGCAAGCACCTCTCCCACCGCTACCTGGCCGACGTGACCAAGCTCCTCCCGCTGACCTACGCGGTCGTGGCGATCCTGGCCGTGATCTTCATCTCCACGCTGTACCTCGACATCCGCAACCCGCTGAACATCTAGCGATGCAGGTCCGCTCCACCGCTGATCGCCGTCCCACCCGGTCCGTCACCCTGGCCCACCCCCGCAGCCCCGTCACCGTGGGCGACGGGGCGCCGGTGTCCATCCAGTCGATGACCACGACCAAGACGGCCGACGTCGACGGCACCCTCCAGCAGATCTACGCCCTGGCCGCCGCCGGCGCCGACATCGTCCGCTGCACCTGCAACGACGCCGACGCCGCGGCCGGGCTGGCCCAGATCGTGCCCCGGTCGCCGGTGCCCCTGGTGGCCGACATCCACCACAACCACCGCATGGGCCTCGCCGCGCTGGAGGCGGGGGTGGCCTGCCTGCGCCTCAACCCGGGCAACATCCGCCGGCCCGAGCACATCAAGGCCGTGGCCTCCGAGGCCCGCGATCGTGGCGTGCCCATCCGCATCGGGGTCAACGGCGGCTCCCTCGACTCCGACCTCTACAAGAAGTACGGGGAGACGGTCACCCCCGAGGCCATGGTGGAGTCGGCCAAGATCGAGATGGCCCACTTCGACGAGGTCGACTTCCACGACGTCAAGATCTCGGTCAAGGCCTCCAGCGTCCCCCTCATGATCGACGCCTACCGCCTCCTGTCCGAGGAGACCGACGCGCCGCTGCACCTGGGTGTCACCGAGGCCGGGCCCCTCCCCGGTGGGCTCATCAAGTCGACCGCCGGGATCGGCGCCCTCCTGGCCGAGGGGATCGGCGACACCATCCGGTACTCCCTCACGGCCGATCCGGTCGAGGAGGCCAAGGCCGGCCGGGCGCTGCTGGAGGCACTGGGCCTGCGCGAGCGCACCAACGTCGACCTCATCGCCTGTCCCAGCTGCGGACGGGCCGAGATCGATGTCATCGAGGTGGCGGCCCGGGCCCAGGACGCCTTCGCCGACAAGGAGATCCCCCTCCAGGTCGCGGTCATGGGCTGCGTGGTCAACGGACCGGGCGAAGCCAAGGACGCCGACATCGGCATCGCCGCCGGCAACAAGCGGGGCCACCTCTTCGTCAAGGGCCAGAACGTGGCCGTGGTGCCCGAGGACGAGATGGTCGACGCGCTGGTCGACTGGGCCGACTACATCACCGAGCACGGCGTCGAGGCCGCTCTCCAGCGGGCCGACACGGTGGTGGCTGCCCGGGAGGCCGAGAAGGATCGGGCCCGGCTGCTCCGAGAGCAGGGCGACGATGTGAACGTGAGTGAGCAGCAGGTCGACCTGATCAAGAAGCGGGCCGACGGCTCGGCCTGACCGGCGACGTCGCTCCTCGTCCTACGGGCCCTCGTCCATCAGCGCCGCGGCCCGTAGCCCGGCCAGCTCCTGGATCTCCAGTTCGACGCCATCGGGCATCTCGGACTGGAACTCCTCCAGGTGCTCGGTCAGCGGCGCGACCTCCTCGGGCCGGGTGGCCCAGAGCTGGAACTCCTCGTCGAAGGCGGTGAACGATTCGCGGGGCAGGGTCCAGGTGCCGACCAGGATCCAGTCGTCCGGGGGCAGCAGCTCCTCGCCGGTGGGCAGGATGATCACGCCGGCGGTGAGGAGGAGGGTCCACAAGGGTGAGGCGTCCTCGGCGTCGGTCGGCGGCGCGTCGTCGGCGTGGGCCCGCGTCGCCATGTCGTCCCTCTCGGGGTCACCTCCTCTCGGCGCGGCAAGGATCTTCACCGAGGAGATCGGCGCCCGGATCGAGCCTAGGGGTCGTCGGGCCCTGGACGAGGGTGATCACTCCGAGTCGCACGCTTGCTGCGGCAACGGTGCCGACAACTATCGTCGCCCCCGTGACGACACCAAGCGCCGTCGATCGCTCGGGCCTGGGAACCGCAGGCGTGACCGCCCGGGCCGGGTGGTGCCGCCATGCGTGACGGGACCGGGTCGGTGCAGTCGGTGCTGGTGCTGGGGGGCACCTCGGACATCGCCGCCGCGACGGTGGATCTGCTGGTGGCGGACCGCTGTCGCCGGGTGGTGCTGGCCGGTCGTCCCTCGGACCGGCTCGACGCTGCGGCCGAACGGTTCCGCACCGACCGGGTGACCGTCGAGGTCGCCGCCTTCGACGCCGCCGCGACCGAGAGCCACGAGAAGGTGCTGGGCGAGGTCTTCGACGGCGGCGACATCGATCTGGTGATCCTGGCCTTCGGGGTCCTGGGCGACCAGGAGACCTTCGAGCGCGACCCGGCCGCGGCGGTCGATGCGGTCACCGTGAACTACACGGGCGCGGTCTCGGCTGGCCTGGTGGTGGCCGACCGCCTGCGTCGCCAGGGTCACGGCACCCTCGCGGTGCTCTCGTCGGTGGCCGGGATCCGGACCCGCAAGGACAACTTCGTCTACGGCTCGACCAAGGCTGGCCTGGACGGCTTCGCCATGGGCCTGGGCGACGCCCTGGTCGGCAGCGGTGCCCGGGTGATGGTGGTTCGGCCCGGCTTCGTCGCCACCCGCATGACCGAGGGCATGGATCCGGCCCCCTTCGCCACCACCCCCGAGGCCGTGGCCGAGGACCTGGTCGCGGGGCTGCGGAAGGGTCGGTCGACGGTCTGGTCACCGGCGATCCTGCGGGCCGTGTTCGCCACCCTGCGCTTCGCTCCGGGGCCGGTGTGGCGGAGGCTGGCGGACCGGTGACCGATGGCGCGGTCGCGACGCGCCGCCGCAGCCTGCCGGTCGCCCTGCTGGTCGCCTGCCGGCCCAAGCAGTGGGTCAAGAACCTCCTGGTCCTGGCCGCCCCGGGGGCGGCCGGCGTGCTGGGCCAGGCCGACGCCCTGGTGGCCACCGGCGTGGCCTTCGTCGCCTTCTGCCTGGCGGCCAGCGCCACCTACCTGCTGAACGACGCGTCCGACGTCGAGGCGGATCGTCGCCACGCCACCAAGCGCTTCCGGCCCATTGCCGCCGGCGAGCTGTCGGTGCCGGTGGCGCTGGCCGCGGCCGCGACCTTCGCCCTGGTGGCGGTGGGACTGGGCCTCGCCGTCCGATGGCCGCTGGCCCTGGTGGTCGTCGCCTACATGGCCCTCACCACCTCGTACTCGGCCTTCCTCAAGCACATCGTGGTGGTGGATGTCGTCGCGCTGGCGTCGGGCTTCGTGCTGCGCGCCGTGGCCGGGGCAGTGGCCGCCGATGTCCCCATCTCCAACTGGTTCTTCATCGTCACCTCGTTCGGTTCGCTGTTCATGGCCGTGGGCAAGCGGAGCGCCGAGGTGGTGACGATGGGAGCCGACGCCGGGTCCACTCGTCGGGTGCTGGATGGCTACACCCCCGGGTTCCTCGCCTACCTCCGGTCGGTCAGCTCCGGGGTGGTGCTGGTGGCCTACTGCCTGTGGGCGTTCGAGCGAGCCGAGCTCCTCGACGTGAGCGTGCCGTGGTACCAGATGTCCATCGTGCCCTTCGCCACCGCGGTGCTGCGCTACGCCCAGCTGCTCGAGGCGGGGGAGGGCGGCGCGCCCGAGGACCTGGTCCTGCGCGACCACATGTTGCTGGGAGCATCGCTCTGCTGGGGGATCCTGTTCGGGATCGGGGTGCTGGCCGCATGAGCACCGTCTCGGGAGTCGGCAGCTGGATCGGTCGGGCCCGATGAACCACCGGGAGCTGAGCGGCTGGGGTCGCACCGCGCCGTCGGCGGCCGACGTGCTCACGCCGGTCACCCGCGACGAGCTGGTCGACGCGGTGGCGCACCCGCCGGCGCGGGGCCTCCTCGCTCGGGGCCTGGGTCGGAGCTACGGCGACGCGGCCCAGAACGCGGGCGGCGCGGTCGTCGACGCCACCGTCGTCGACGACGTCATCGACTTCGATCCTGACACCGGCGTCCTCACCGTGGCCGCCGGCGCCAGCCTCGACCATCTGATGCGGGCCCTCGTCCCCCGGGGGTGGTTCGTGCCCGTGACCCCGGGGACCCGCTACGTCACCGTCGGCGGCGCCGTGGCCTCGGACATCCACGGCAAGAACCACCACCGCGCCGGGTCGTGGTGCCAGCACGTCTCCTCGCTGCGGGTGGCCACGCCCACGGGCACGGTGGAGGTCGGCCCCGACCGGGACCCGGACCTGTTCTGGGCCACCGCCGGGGGCATGGGCCTCACCGGCGTGGTCGTCGACGCCACCGTCGCCCTCACGCCCATCGCGACCAGCCGGGCCCTCGTCGACACCGACCGCACCGACGACCTCGACTCGTGCATGGCGCTCCTCACCGAGGGCGATGACGACTACGAGTACACCGTGGCCTGGGTCGACCTGCTCCCCGTCCGAGGGCAGGTGGGACGCTCGGTCATCACCCGGGGGCGCTTCGCCCAGGTCGATGAGCTCACCCCGGCCCAGCGCCGCGACCCCCACGAGTTCGACCCCCAGCCCCTGGTCGGCGTTCCTCCGGTGGTGCCGTCCCGGCTGCTCAACCGGTGGCGGATCCAGACCTTCAACGAGGCTTGGTTCCGTCGGGCCCCGCGCCGTCGGCGAGGTGAGGTCCAATCGATCAGCCGCTTCTTCCACCCCCTCGACGGCATCCGCGACTGGAACCGCATGTACGGCCCCCGGGGCTTCCTCCAGTGGCAGATCGCGGTGCCGTTCGGCTCAGAAGACGCGCTGCGCACCGTGGTGGCGGAGATCGCCCAGCACCAGGTGCCCACCCTCATCGGTGTGCTCAAGCGGTTCGGGCCCGGCAACCCCGGTCCGCTCTCGTTCCCGACCGCGGGCTGGACCCTTTCGCTGGACATCCCGGCGTCGGTGGACGGCGTCGGTCCGCTGCTCGACCGCTTCGACCGTCTGGTGGCCGAGGCCGGCGGCCGGGTGTACCTGGCCAAGGACTCCCGGCTCCACCCCGACCTCCTCGGGGTGATGTACCCCCGCCTGGACGAGTGGCGGGCCGTCCGCGACCGGGTCGACCCGCATGGTGCGCTCCAGAGCGACCTGGGCCGCCGCCTCGGCCTCTGCTGAGCGCCGGTCCCTCGGCGACGCCCGAACGCTCGGGTCAGAGCACCACCGCCACCGGCACCGAGGAGCTGGTGGTGGTGCCGCCGGCGCCCAGCTGCCCCGGCCAGACCGGTGGCGACCACGCCCCGCGAAGCCCGTCGACGAGGCTTGGCCGTCCTGCCCTTCTCTTCAGCGAGCCCGCTGCGCATGTCCTGGTCAGGGCTCCGCCACGACCCACCAGGCGACCCCACCACGGGTCCTTGCGCCGGTTCGCCCGGCCGGGTCAGCGCCAGCGGACGGTGTAGACGACCGAGACCACCACGGCGATGACCGTCACTGCGGCGGCGACGGGCTTGATCCAGGGTGCCTGGGCGGTGACCTTGTCGACCCGGGCCTTGCGCTTGGCGTAGGCCAGCAGCCTCTCGGCCCACGACACCTCGGTGGCCAGGATGCCCAGCCCGGCGATGACCACGACGATCCCGGGTCCGGGCAGCACGAGCATCCCCACCCCGGCCAGGGTCACGAGGGATCCGAGGGCGATGATGCCGATCCGGACGAGGAGGCTGCGCTGGGCCTGCTCGTCAGTGCGCTCCCGGGTGCCGGTGTGGCGCTCGGCGGCCATGGCCGCCTCCCGCAGGCGCGCCCGCCGCTCCCGCTGCTTCTGCTCCTCCTGTCCCGACGAAGAGGATGAGGGCTCGGGCATGACCATCCGGCCAGCATGCCCGCTGGTGATCAGCCGCACGCCGCGCCGGCCGACGCGATCGGCCGGGCGACCGGAGATCGTCGCGCTCAGGCCTCGTCGGGGTGGATCCGCCGACGGAAGGTGGCGCTCATCCGGGGGCCGGCCCGCGCCACCTTGGGGATGCAGTGCTCCCAGGTGTGCTGGCACGTCCCGCCCATCACCAGCAGGTCGCCCGAGAACATCTCGATGGCGCGCGACGGTCCGCCCCCGGCCGGGCGGAGCAGGAACCGCCGGGGTGAGCCCAGGGACACGATGGCCACCGTGGTCACCGGCCGCTCCCGCTCGAAGCGATCTCCGTGCCACGCCACCGAGTCCTGCCCGGTGCGGTAGAGGTTGAGGCCGATGGCGTCGAAGCCCCGTTGGTAGCGCCGGTCGAGGACGGGCAGCACCTGTCGCAGGGCGCCCGGCGCCCGGGACAGCGACTGGCCCGTTGAGCCCTCCTCGGCGCCCCACCAGGCCGTGAGGCGGGGCTCGTCCACCATGCGGCCGTACATCGGCACCCGCCGCTGGCTCCAGCTGGTGCTGTGCAGCAGCGAGGTGAACAGCGCGTCGGCCCCCCTCAGCCAGCCGGGCACGTGGTCGATCCAGGCCCCCCGCCCCAGGTCGGTCCGCACCGCAGCCGCGAAGCCGGCGGTCGGCTCGGTCGGTCCGTCGGCCAGGAGCGACGGCTGGAACGGCAGCGCAGGAGCCTCCATCGGACCGCCACCCTAGCGCCCCTGGGTACAGAGGTTCGTCTCTCGTTCGAGCAGGGAACGGGGGCGGGGGCGCGGTGGGGTGGCCCCTACGATCGGCGGCCATGGCCAAGCCACCCGTCCTCACCCCTCAGGCCGACGACTTCCCCAAGTGGTACCAGGACGTCATCGCCAAGGCGGAGCTGGCCGACAACGGTCCGGCGCGGGGCACCCAGATCATCCGTCCCTACGGCTACGCCATCTGGGAGCGGATGGTGGCCGAGGTCGACGCCCGCATCAAGGACGCGGGGGCCGAGAACGCGTCTTTCCCCCTGTTCATCCCCCAGAGCTACCTCACCCGCGAGGCCGAGCACGTCGAGGGCTTTGCCCCCGAGCTGGCCGTGGTGACCCACGGCGGGGGCAAGGAGCTGGAGGAGCCCCTGGTCGTCCGGCCCACCTCGGAGACGGTCATCGGGGAGTACATGGCCCGCTGGATCAACTCCTACCGGGACCTGCCCATGCTCTTGAACCAGTGGGCCAACGTCGTCCGATGGGAGCTGCGGCCCCGCCTGTTCCTGCGGACCACCGAGTTCCTCTGGCAGGAGGGCCACACCGCCCACGTCGACGAGGCGACCGCGGCGGCCTACGCCCACCAGATCCTGCGCGACGTGTACGAGGACTTCATGACCTCCGTGCTGGCCATCCCCGTGGTGGTGGGGCGCAAGACGCCCGACGAGCGCTTCCCCGGGGCCACCAACACCATGACCACCGAGGCCATGATGGGCGACGGGAAGGCCTTGCAGATGGGGACCAGCCACGAGCTGGGCCAGAACTTCGCCAAGGCCTTCGACATCCGTTACCAGGACGCCGAGGCCACCGAGCAGCTGGCCTGGACCACGTCGTGGGGCGTCTCCACCCGCATGATGGGCGGGCTGATCATGGCCCACGGCGACGACGCCGGGCTGCGCCTGCCCCCTCGCATCGCGCCCACCCAGGTGGCGGTGCTGGTCGTGCGCGACGGCGACGGCGTGGGGGAGCGGGCCCACCTGATCACCGAGGCCCTCCGCACCACCGGGGCGCGGGTGACCCTCGACGACCGCACCGACGTCGGCTTCGGTCGTCGGGCCACCGCCTGGGAGCTCAAGGGCGTCCCCGTCCGCATCGAGCTGGGCCCCCGCGACCTGGCCGACGAGCAGGCCACCGTCGTCCGTCGGGACCGCAGCGAGAAGGCCACCGTCGGCCTCAGCGGCCTGGTCGACCACGTGGCGAGCCTGCTGGAGGAGATCCAGACCGAGATGCTCGAGGGGGCACGGGCCCGACGCGACGACGGCACCGTCGACGTCACCACCGTCGACGAGGCGCGCGAGGCGGCCACGACCGGTTTCGCTCGCATCCCCTGGTCCATCCTCGACGAGGCCGGCCTCCGGGCGCTCAAGGCCGACGGGGTCACCGTGCGGTGCCTCCAGGGCCCCGAGGGTGAGGTGGCCACCAGCGACGATCAGCCCGGCGCGGTGGCGACGTTGGCCCGCTCCTACTGACCCTCGGCCGAAGCGGTCGAGGGTGTGGTCGTCCTGGCGGCCAGGACGCCGACCGCTAGGAGCGCCGAGAGCGGCGGCCCTTGCCGCGGGGGACCTCAGCCTGCTCGTCGACCAGGCGCAGCAGGCGGGCGCGGTCGACGGCGGAGGTGCCGGTCCCGGGCCAGCGGACGGTGCCTCGGACCCGACGGTCGTGGTAGAGCGCGCCGGGCTCGATCTCCTCCGCCGGGGTGGCGACCAGCCACACCAGCGAGTCCGCGCCCTCCTCCGGGGTGCGGAGGATGGGACCCATGACCTTGTCGAAGCCGGGCAGGGCGTCGGTGACCCCCGGGGTGTTGGCCCAGCCGGGATGGACGGCGACCTGGAGCGGGGCCTCGCCCCGGGCGGCGGCCTCAGCCACCACGTCGACCTGGGCTCGCTTGGCCTGGGCGTAGGCCCGGGTGCCGTCCCACGGCCGCTCCTCCCACCCGATGTCGTCGAAGTCGACGTCTTGGAGGTACATCCCGCCCGAGGTGACCCACACCGCCCGGCCCAGCCCGTCGACCAGGTCGGTGGCCAGCTGGCGGGTGAGCAGGCGCGGTCCGACCACCATCGATGCCCAGGTCGCCTCCAGGCCCTGCGGGGTGGTCTGGCGTTCCTTGGTGATCCCTCCCGCCGAGTGCAGGACGCAGTGGATGCGCCGGTGGGCCGCCACCAGGGCGTCGGCCAGCTCGCCGACCGCAGCGGTGTCGCCCACGTCGGTCGACCGGAACGTGGCCTCCACCCCGGCGTCGGACAGCTCGGCCAGGGCGGCCGAGCCCTTGCTGGCGTCGCGGCCGACCAGCTCCACCGACGCGCCCAGGTGGCCCACGACGCGGGCCGTGGCCTGACCCAGGCCCGAGGTCGCTCCGGTGATCACCACCACCTCTCCCTCCAGGGCCCCCGCGGGCGGTGGCTGCCAGTCCTCCAGGCGCTGGCGGACGGCGATGCCGATGCGGCTGAAGCTGGGGACGATGGTGGCCTCGAGGGCGGCGTCGACGCCGCGACGGACCAGGTGGGGGAGGGCAACGGACATCGTCCTACCGTGCCCGGTGGCCGAGACCGCCACCCCATCGGAGCGTCGAGCGATCGGCGCCCCGCCCCCCGACGTCGACGACCGCTATGCTGGCTCCCCTCACCCCACCGGGTGGGGCGCTGGTTTGGCGTGGGCTCCGGCCCACGCCTTCTCTCTGAGAGGGCAGCGACGCCCGACGACCAGACCACGAACCGGAGGTGAACAGCGGATGGCCCCCATCGACGCGGTGCGCGACCTGGCCGAGCCCGTCTGTGTCGCCGAGGGCGTGGAGCTGGTCGACGTCGAGCTCAACGGGGGCGTGCTCACCGTCACCGTCGATCGCGACGGCGGCCTCGACCTCGACGTCATCGCCGGTCTGACCCGCCGCATCTCCCGGCTCCTCGACGACGAGGACCCCATCCCGGGGCGCTACACCCTCGAGGTCTCCAGTCCCGGCCTGGAGCGCAAGCTGCGCACGCCCGACCACTTCCGCCGGGCCGTGGGCCAGCAGGTCAACGTCCGCACCGTCGCCGGTACCGAGGTCGGTCGTCGGCTGCGCGGCACCCTGACCGCCGCCGACGACGACGGCATCACGATCGACGCCGACACGCCCGACACCCCCGCCCGCACCGTGCGCTACGACCAGGTGGAGCGGGCCCGCACCGTGTTCGAGTGGGGTCCCACGCCCAAGCCCGGCGCCAAGAAGTCTCCGTCCCCGTCCTCTCGGAAGAAGGCAGCGAAGCCATGACGCAGAAGCTCGACATGATGGAGGCCCTCCAGGCCCTGGCCGCTGATCGGGGCATCTCCTCGGAGACGCTGATGGGCGCCCTGGCCGACGCCATGGAGTCGGCCTACAGCCGCATCCCGGGGGCCAAGGAGTACGCCTGGGTCACGATCGACCCCGAGAGCTTCGACATCCGGGTCTGGTCCCAGGAGATCGACGAGGACGGCGAGCCCTACGGCGACGTCGCCGACGTCACCCCGCCCGACTTCGGTCGCATCGCGGCCCAGACCGCCCGCCAGGTGATGAACCAGCGCCTGCGCGAGGTCGACCGGGAGATGAAGTACGAGGAGTACTCCGGCCGGGAGGGCGACATCGTCACCGGGATCATCCAGCAGGGCGACTCCCGCTACACCCTCCTCGAGCTCAACCGGGGCGTGGAGGCCCTGCTGCCCCAGGCCGAGCAGGTGCCCCACGAGCGCCCCCAGGCCAACTCCCGCCTCAAGGCCTACATCGTCGAGGTCCGCAAGACGGCCAAGGGCCCCCAGATCGTGGTCAGCCGCACCCACCCGGGGCTCATCCGCCGCCTGTTCGAGATGGAGGTGCCCGAGATCGCCGAGGGCATCGTCGAGATGAAGGCCTGCGCCCGCGAGCCCGGCCACCGCACCAAGATCGCGGTGTGGTCCAACGACGCCAACGTCGACCCCGTCGGCGCCTGCGTGGGCGCCCGTGGTGCCCGGGTCCGCATGGTCGTCAACGAGCTCAACGGCGAGACGATCGACATCGTTCCCTTCACCGACATCCCCGAGGACCTGGTGGCCAAGGCCCTGGCCCCGGCCAAGGTGAAGGAGGTTCGCCTCGACTACGACACCGGCACCGCCACCGTGATCGTGCCGGACTTCCAGCTCTCCCTGGCCATCGGCAAGGAGGGCCAGAACGCCCGCCTGGCGGCCCGGCTCTCGGGCTGGCGGGTCGACATCAAGAGCGAGACCCAGCTGGTCGAGGACGAGGCCTATGCGGCCCAGGACTGGGCCGAGGGTGAGTGGGTCACCAACGATGCGGGCGAGCAGGTCTGGCAGCCGGCCGACGGCAGCGAGGCCCTCTCGGCCGACGCCTGGGCCGAGGCCACCGAGGAGAACGAGGCCAAGGCCGAGGAGGGTGGCGACGACGCCGCCATCAGCGACGATCCGGACGCGCCGGTCGACCTGTCCGCCGTCTCCCAGGAGGCGGCCGCGGCCTCCGACGTCGAAGCGCCGGAGGCCCCCGTCCCGCCGCCGCCCACCCCCGAGGCCGAGATCGCCACTGGCGACGACGCTCCGGAGGCCGACGCCGAGCCCAAGCCTGAGGGCACCTCCGAGGGGGAGTAGCAGTGGGCGACGGTGCGCCTCGGGGCCCCCGTCGCACCTGCGTGGGGTGTCGCCGGACGGCGCACCCCGACGAGCTGATCCGGGTCGTGCGCACGCCGGACGGCGGCCTCGACGTGGGTCGTGATCAGCCGGGACGGGGGGCCTGGCTGTGCCCCGCCGCGGCCTGTCTGGCCGAGGCCGGCCGCCGCCGCGCCTTCGCCCGGGCCCTCCGGGGCCAGGTCCGCCCCGAGGCGGTCGCCGGGTTGGGCGTGGTGATCGGCGGCTGATCCGGGCACACTGGATGACTGCATCTGCATCCCGCGCCGGTGCGGTCCCCACCGTCGGGACCACAGCCCACGGGGATGACGGCTTCACCGCCGTGGGCCCCGTGCGCGAAGATGGAAGGCCCGTGCATCGGCACGGGTCAGAGACTTGAAGGGCTAGGCAACCGACCTTGGCAAGGAAGATCCGCGTTCACGAGCTCGCGAAGGAGCTCGGCCTCACCAACAAGGAGGCGCTCGATCTCTCCCTGGATCTCGGCATCGGCGTCAAGACGCACTCCTCGGGTGTCGAGGAAGCTCAGGCTGACCGCGTGCGCCGCAAGGCGAAGCGCGAGGGCCTGATCCGCGAGGAGCAGCCCGAGGAACCGGCCAAGGCCAAGAAGGCCGCGCCCAAGGAGAAGGCCGCCGCCAAGAAGGACGCGCCCGACGCCCCTGCGACCCCCGCCGAGCCCGCTGCGGATGCCGGCTCAGAGGTCGCCGATCCGCCTGCACCCCCTCCCACGGCTCCCGGGCCCGAGCCCGCGCCCGAGCCCGAGGCCGCGCCCGAGGCTCCGGCCCCGGCCGCGCCGCCGCCCCCGCCCCCGCCGCGGGCCCCGGCCACCCCGCCGGATCCCCGCAAGGTCGTGACCTCCGGCGGCGCCG
>JBBSME010000081.1:0-13965 GCA_038233335.1 Acidimicrobiales bacterium
TGCAGGACGAGCAGTTCCACATGGCCATCGCCGTCGACGAGTACGGCGGCACCGCGGGGCTCGTCACCCTGGAGGACCTGATCGAGGAGCTGGTGGGGGAGATCGTCGACGAGTTCGACGTGGAGGACGCCCGGGTCGAGCCGTTGGCCGACGGGTCCTTCCGCGTCACCGCCCGGCTCACCGTCGATGACGCCCGCGACCTCCTCGACGTGGACCTCCCCGAGGGCGACGTCGACACCGTGGCCGGCGTGCTGATCCAGGCCCTGGGCCACGTGCCCGTGGAGGGCGAGGAGGCGACCGTCGACGGCGTGGTGCTGCGGGCCGAGCGGGTGCAGGGCCGGCGCGTCTTGCGGGTGCGGATCACGCTTGCCCCCCCGCCCCCGCCGGACCCCGACGATGACGAGAACGAGGGGTGAGGTCCGGGTTCGTGACGTTGGTGGGTCGGCCCAACGTGGGCAAGTCCACCCTGCTCAACCAGATCCTGGGCACCAAGGTGGCCATCACCTCGGACAAGCCCCAGACCACGCGCTCCGAGGTGCGCGGCATCCTGCACCTCTCACCCGAGGACGGCGGCCACGCCGATGGCGGCACCCAGGTGGTGTTCGTCGACACGCCCGGCATCCACAAGCCCCGGACGCCGCTGGGCGCGCACCTCAACGCCACGGCGGCCCAGGCGGCCCGCGACGTCGACGTCGTGTGCCTGGTCATCGAGGCCAACGCCAAGATCGGCCCCGGCGACCGCTGGGTCGCGGCCCAGCTCCCGCCCGACGCCATCGTGGTGGTCAACAAGATCGACGCCGCCAGCCAGGACGCCACCGTCGCCCAGCTGTCGGCGGCCTCGGAGATCCCCGCCTCGGAGTACGTGCCCGTGTCGGCCGCGACGGGGGAGGGGGTCGACACCTTGGTGCGGCTGCTGGTCGAGCGGATGCCCGACGGCCCGCCCTTCTACCCCGAGGAGACCGCGCGGGAGTCCCCCGACGAGATCTGGGTGGCGGAGCTGGTGCGCGAGCAGCTGCTGGCCGTCACCCGCGACGAGGTGCCCCACTCCATCGCCACCCGGGTCACCGAGTGGGACTGGCCCCGCATCCGGGTCGAGATCCTGGTGGAGCGCGACTCCCAGAAGGGGATCGTGATCGGGAAGAAGGGCGCGGTCCTCAAGGAGGTCGGCACCCGGGTCCGGGCCCAGCTGCCCGAGGGCGTGTTCGTGGAGCTGGCCGTCAAGGTCGACAAGGACTGGCAGCGCCGCCCCGAGTCCTTGCACCGCCTCGGCTTCTGACCGTCCCGCCCAAACTTTGGACGGACATCGCCACATGTGGCCTGGTTCCGTACCAGGTTGGGTGCTGATGCTCACGCGCCTGGGCGGCACACCGCCTTCGACCGATGGTGCTCGGTCAGATGAGCCTGACCTCCCAGGGAACCTGTTCGGCTTCGAGCACGCCGGGGAGGATGCCGGCCGCGGCGGGCTCGGACAGCCAGATCCTGGCGCCCAAGGTCACCGCAGCGGCGACCGCCTCCAGGTTGAGGAGGTTGAGGCGGGGATGCCGAGCCGCCACACCCGCCATGACGGGTACGGTCTGGCGGGGATCGGGCAAGCCGATGTCGTCGCGCAGGGTGAGCAGACTTCCGATGGCGCGCCCCTGGTCCTCAGGCCCGAGCGCCCCAAACGGTCCCGAGAGGTGGCCGCCGGCACCAGCCACCGCGGCCCGGCAGGCTCGGAAGTACCAGCTGGCGGTGGTGTGGAACGCCGCGCCGGCGGGGCTGAGGCCGACGAGCAGCTCCTCGATCAGCAGGCGGTCATCGAGGACCACCGTCGAACCCGGCGCGCCCACTACTGATCGCGGAGGTCCGGGTCCTCGATGCCGGCGACGGCATCCTCGTAGCGATCGCGCAGGACACGCCGGAGCTCTCGACGCGCGACGTCCACGCCGCCGGGCACGAGCAGCGCCGCGTCGCCGAGGTCGACGATGCCCACCTGGCCACCGTCGTCGATGCCCCATCGGTGCCGGAGCTCCGCCGGCAGGTTCGTCTGTCCTCGGTGCGACACCTTGGCGTCAGTGATCGTGGGCGTCATGGGATGCATTGTACTCACATCAGTCGACAAAGCGGGGTCGAGGAGCAGGCGTGGATCAGTGGGCTGTGACCTCGCGGAGGAAGGCTTCGGCGTCGGCGCGGTCCTTGGTGCGGCGCATCGGGGGGAGGGCGTTGACCAGGTCCCAGCGGTAGGACTTCTTGGCCAGGCGGGGGTCGAGCACGGCCACCACGCCCCGGTCGGTGGCGGTCCGGATCAGCCGGCCGGCCCCCTGGGCCAGCAGGGTCGCGGCCCGGTCCAGGTCGACCAGGCGGAAGGCCTCGGCGCGGGCCGCCTCCCGCCGGGCCTGGATGAGGGGCTCGTCGGGCCGGGGGAAGGGGATGCGGTCGATGGTGACCAGCGACAGCGTGCGCCCGGGCACGTCGACCCCCTGCCAGAACCCGAGGGTGGCGAACAGGCAGGTGGGCTCGTCGTCGGTGAAGGCCTGGATCAGGGCCGGCTTGGGCAGGTCGCGCTGGGTCAACACCGGGACTTGGAGGCGGGGCCGGAGCACCTCCACCGCCGCATCCATGGCCCGGTAGGAGGTGAACAGGGCCAGGGTCCGGCCCCCGGCGGCCTCGATCAGCGATCGCAGGTCGGCGTGGGCCGCGCCCTCCCACGCCGGCTCCCGCGGGTCGGGGAGGTGGGCCGCGCAGTACAGGAGGGCGTTGTGCTCGTGGTCGAACGGGCTGCCCACATCGATCTGGTCGACCCGCTCCGGGGGGAGGCCGAGGCGGGTGACGGCGGCGGGGGGGACGGTGGCGCTGGTGAGCACGGCGGTGGTCTCCGACCACAGCCGCTCGGCCAGGGTCGGCCCGACGTCGACCGGTGCGACCCGCAGCGAGGGGGAGGCCTCCGGACCCTCGACCCAGGCCACGTGGTCCGGCGGTGTGGCCAGCACCGAGTCGATCTCGTCGATCAGGAACCCGGTGGTCTTGGCGGCCCGGATGGCCCGGGCCGAGGTCTCGTTCTCCTTGTCGGTGGGGACGGCGCGCAGCCCGGAGCTGAGGAGCTCGAGGGCCAGCCGGGCGGTCACCAGGCTGTCGCCGATCTCGGGGGGCAGTGCGCCCCGCAGGCGTCGACCGACGTGCTCGGCCAGGGCCTCGCCCAGGCCGACGCCGGCCGACTCCACCGCATCGTGGGTGGGCGGATCCTCCAGCACCGAGCGGCCGGTGCGGGCCAGGGCCGCGAAGCGCCCGGCGGTGAGATGGACACCGAAGGTCGAGGAGATCACGTCCTCCAGCTGGTGGGCCTCATCGATGATCACCAGGTCGTGTTCCGGCAGCACCGCGCCCCCGGTCTCGAGGTGGAGGCCGTACAGGTGCAGGTTCACCACGATCACGTCGGCTTCGCCCGCGGCCCGGCGGGCCATCTCGGTGAAGCAGGTGTCGCCCTTCGGGCAGCGCTGGGCGCCGGGGCACTCGCGAGCCCCCACGCTGACCGCTGACCAGGTCGCGGGGGCGGGCTCGAAGTCCAGCTCGGCCCGATCGCCCGACGGTGTCGTGGCCGCCCAGGTGCGGACGGCCTTGAGCTCGGCTTCGGGGGCCCGGTCGGCCAGGCCGTCGAGGGCCAGCTGCTGGCCGGCGGCGTCGATCTCGCCCAAGCGCTGGCGGCACACGTAGTTGGAGCGCCCCTTCAGCACCGCGTAGGTGAGGTCGCGGCCCAGGTGCTCGGCCACGAACGGGAGGTCCTTGCCGACCAGCTGATCCTGGAGGGCCTTCGTCGCGGTGGCCACCACCACCGGGCGGCCCGACAGGGCGGCGGGCACCAGGTAGGCGAGGGACTTCCCGGTCCCGGTCCCGGCCTGGACGAGGAGGTGGCGGCCCGAGCCGATCGCGGCCTCGATGGCGCGGGCCATGGCCTGCTGGCCGGGCCGCTCCTCACCGCCCCCCGGCAGGGCGGCGGTGATCCGGGACAGGGCCCGTCCGACCGTCGGCTCGCTCACCCGTCGTCATCGTCGTGGTCGGTCTCGACCGTGGCGCCGCCCCGATCGGCCTCCACGGGGACCTCGCCGCCGATCCGGGGTGCCCTGATCTCGAGGGTGACGGTGCCGTGGGAGCGCTCGTAGCGGACCGCGTTGAAGGTCGAGGCGTACACGATCAGCCGGGCGAAGACGGCCAGCCAAGCCAGCATGGCGAAGACCACTCCCAGCGAGCCGTAGAGCGCGGAGGACGAGGCGACCATCCGCGGCACGAGCACCGTGCCGCCCAGCTTCAGCACCTCGAACCCGATGGCGCCGACGATCGCTCCGGGCACGAGAGCCCGCCAACCCGCCCGGCGGTCGCCGAGGATCCAGAACGTCCAGAGGAAGAAGGCCAGATCGAGGGCCAGCCCCAGGAGGATCAAGCCGGTCGAGGTGATGGCCCGGGGCACGACCTCAGGGGTGCGGTTGAGGAGGGCGCCGGCGCCGATGGCCCCGACGAAGGTGACCCCACCGCCGAGCACCCACAGCAGCCCGTTGGCCCGGGCCTTCATGCCCTTCACCTTCCGCTGCCAGGGGGTGCGCACGGCGTGGGAGATGGCGGCGGTGACGCCGAGCCCGCTCCAGAGCAGCCCGGCCAGACCGATCACCGACGCGGTGCGGCGGCTGTCCTCGGCGTTGGCGATGGTGTCGCGCATGGTCCGGGCTGCTTCACCGGTGAGGCCGAGGCGGTCGTTGATGTCCTGGGTGACCGTGGGGTCGCCCGACGAGAGAAACCCGACCACCGCGGTCACGACCAGGAGGAGCGGGAACAGGGACACGAAGAACATGAGGGTGACCGAGGAGGCCACCCGGCCGCCGTTGGTCTCACCCACCTTCTCCTGGACGTCGAGGAGGGCGTCCAGCCAGGGCCACCGTTGGCCCAGGGCCCGCAACCGTTCCATGGCTCGCACGCTATCCAGCCCCGAGGAGCGCTCCCGCCGCTCCGGCCCGCCGGTGTCGGGCCCAGGAGGAACCTGGGGTCTGCGATCCGCGGCCGACCCCCCGACCCGTGGATACGGTGAGCGGCGGTGCCGCAACGAGGTCGAGGTCGACGTGGGTGAGCCGATCGGGCTGTATCGCGAGCAGGCCGTCGTGCTGCGCACGTACAAGCTGGCCGAGGCCGACCGGATCGTCGTCTTGATGACCGAGCACCACGGTGCGGTGCGGGCCGTGGCCAAGGGGGCGCGGCGGACCAAGAGCCGGTTCGGGGCTCGGATGGAGCCGCCCACGCACGTCGCGGTCCAGCTCTACCGGGGCCGGGGCGAGCTCGACACCGTGGCCCAGGTCGACACCATCGATGCCTTCCGGCCCGTGCGCGACGACCTCGTCAGCCTGGGCCGGGCCCTGACGATGGTGGAGGCCGTGGACCAGGTGTCGCGGGAGCGGCCCGCCGACCCGGCCCTGTACCGCCTCCTCGTCGGCGCCCTGCGCACCCTCGAGGTCTCGTCGTCGCCGCTGGTGGTGGCGGGGTTCCTCTGGAAGCTCCTCGCCCTGGAGGGCGTGGCGCCGGTCCTTGACCAGTGCGCGGTGTGCGGTGCCACCGAGCGCCTGGTGGCCTTCGACCTGGCCGAGGGCGGTGTCGTCTGTCGCGACGATCGCGGTGGGCAACCCCTGTCGACCGGCGCTTTGGACCTGCTGCGCGACGTCCTCGGGGGGCGTCTGGCCTCGGCGCTGGCCGCGGCCGAGACGCCTGCGACCGGCGAGGTCGACCGGCTCGCGGTCCGGGCCACCGAGCACCACCTGGAGCGTCGCCTCCGCTCGGTGGGCGTGCTCGACGGGAGCTGAGCAGGGGGTGATCTCCCCGTTCAGGCACCGATCGGCACACCAGGGTCGTCCCATCGGCAAGACTGTCACCATCCGCCCCCAGGAGACACGACCATGAGCAACGTCCCCCCTCCGCCCCCGCCCTCTGGGGGTCCCCCTCCGTCCGGTGACGGGACCCCGCCGCCCCCTCCGTCCGGGGGCGCGCCACCGCCTCCCTCGGGGGCTCCGGTCGGCTCGCCGCCCCCTCCGCCGCCCCCCGGGTACAACGCGCCTGGCCCCCAGCCCGGCTACGCGCCGCCCGGCCCCGGTGGTGCCCCCATGGCCCAGCCCGGCGTGCCCCCGGGCTACCCGCAGAAGGAGAAGCTGGTCGCCGGGCTCCTGGGGATCCTCATCGGGAGCTTCGGCGTCCACAACTTCTACCTGGGCAACACGTCCAAGGGCATCATCCAGATCGTCGTCACCATCGTCACCTGCGGGATCGGGGGCATCTGGGGCCTCATCGAGGGCATCATGATCCTCACCGGCAGCATCAACACCGACGCCAACGGTGTGCCCCTCAAGGGCTGATGACCACACTCGGGCGGCTCACCAGCACGGCGTCGCTCTCCGATCCTTCCCCCGCGTCAGGTCCTGTCGCAGGGGCGGGCGCCGAGGCCCTACGGGCCCCGGACCACCACCTCAAGCTGGAGGACAGCACATGAGCAACAATCCACCCCCCTCGGGGCCCCCCGGGGGCGCGCCGCCGCCCCCCGCGTCGGGCGGAGGGGCTGCGGCCCCGATGCCGGCCGCATCGCAGGGCGGGATCCTCTCGCCCACCTGGCTGGTGGACAGCCCGGCTCCGGCCGGCTGGGCACCCAAGCAGAAGATGGTCTCGGGCATCCTGGGCATCCTGCTCGGCGCCTGGGGCATCCACAGCTTCTACCTGGGCAACTCCAAGAAGGGGATCATCCAGATCGTGGCCACGGTCCTCACCTGTGGCCTCGCCGGCATCTGGGGCCTGATCGAGGGCATCATGATCCTCATCGGCAACGTGAAGACCGACGCCTACGGAGTGCCCCTCACCGAGTAGGGCACCGGCCCGTCGAGCCACCAGACCGCGCCGACCCCCCGGGGTGGGCGCGCTCTGGCGCGCTCGGGCCTGGTGGGAGGCTGGCTCACCGGCGCTGGCAGACCGGGCAGGAGGTGGTCCCCCGGCCGTCGACCACGCTGCGGCGCAGCGCGGTGCCGCACCGGAGGCAGGGGCGGCCGGCCCGTCCGTAGCAGGCCAGCGCATGCTGGTTGCGCCCCTGCCCGCCGTCGACCGTCCGGTAGTCGCGCAGCGTGGTGCCGCCGTTGGCCAGCCCGTCGGCCAGCGCACCGCGCACCGCGGCGTGGAGCCGGTCGGACCGCTCTCGCCCGACCCGTCGCGTCCCCGGGCGGATCCGAGCGCGCCACAGCGCCTCGTCGGCGTAGATGTTGCCGACCCCGGCGACCGCCCGTTGGCCGAGGAGCTGGGTCTTGACCCGGGCGGTGCTGCGGCCGAGGGCCCGCCACAGCCCGTCGGGGGTGAAGGCGTCCTCGAACGGCTCGGGCCCGAGGGCGGCGAGGGTCGGGAGGGTGGTGTGGTCGTCGGCATCGACGACCGCGATCCGACCGAAGCGTCGGACGTCGCGGAACACGAGGGTCGTCCCGTCGTCCAGCGTCCACCAGGCCCGGACGTGGGCACCGTCGGCGGGCAGGTCGGGACGGAGCTGGCCGGTCATGCCCAGGTGGATCACCAGCTCGCCGGGCCCCCGGAGAGGGGTCGGCGCCAGGTCGGCGAGCAGGTACTTGCCCCGGCGTCGCACCCCGGCGAAGGTGCGGCCCCTCGCCTCGGGGGCGGTGCAGAACTTGGCCGACGGGTGGGCCCCGGCGGCGACCACGGTGCGCCCCGCCAACACAGGGTCCAGCGCCCTCCTGATCGTCTCGACCTCGGGCAGCTCGGGCACCGGCCCAACCTACGGTCCGTCGACCGCCATCACCGTTCCGCTGCACGGACCACGGTGGCCTCCTACCATCCCCCCTGACCAGCCGGGAGGCCCCCTGACGACTTCGCTCGAGCCCGCCGAGGCGCCCGACGCCTCTCGCGCTGCCCGCGAGGGCTTCGCCGAGGTCGTCCAGCGGCGCCTGGCCGACGGCCTGATCGCGTCTCCGGTGGGCCTGGAGAGCGCCCTCGAGCTCATCGCCTCGGGTCGCGGACGGGGCTGGGAGGCGCGCTCCCGGCCACGGGGGACGGACCTGGTGGCCGGCCACGCGTCCCGGGGCTCGGTCCTCGAGCTGGCCGGCCCGGACCGGCCGCTCATCGTCACCTCGGTGGAGGAGGAGCTCCGGGGGGCGGGCCGGCGGGTCGCCCAGATCTCTCCGCTGGTCTTCGGCGTGGTGAGGGGCGACGACGGCGCACTGGCCGACGTCGGTGGGGCGCGCGGCGCGGATCGGGCCGAGGCGTTCCTGCAGATCGAGCTGGAGGACGAGCTGGACGCCGACGAGGCGGCCTCCACGCTCGACCGCTTGCGCTCGGTGCTGGCCCGGGTCGACGTGGTGACGACGGACTTCGACGCCATGCGCGACCGTCTGGCCCCGCTGGCCGGGGAGGTCGACGACGCCACGATCGACGGCAACGGTGCCGACGCCAGGGCCACGGTGCGCTGGCTGCTGGACGGCAATGCCCTGCTGCTGGGCCTGGCCCGCCGTTCGACGTCCGCGGATCCGGGGCCATCCGGGCCGGTCGACCTCGGTCTGTGCCGCGCCGATCCGCCCGTCGAGCTGCCGACCATCGGCGCGCGGGGGCGAGCGCCCGACCAGGAGCACCCCATCCACATCACCCACCTGGGGCGCACCAGTCCGGTCCACCGGCGCGTCCCCATGCTGCTCGCTGACATCCGCGTCCCGGGCGGGGAGGGACAGGCGGCGGGCGTCGAGCGTCTGTTGTGGGTGGTCGCCAGGCGGGCGGCGGGCGCCCCCCTGTCGTCGGTGCCGATCCTCCGCGAGAAGCTGGATCGCATCCTCGAGCGCGAGGACGTCGTCCCCGGCTCCTACGACGAGCAGCACCTCACCCTGCTCTTCCAGTCACTGCCCGAGGACGACCTGTTCAGCCTGGACGTCGACGACCTCCACGCCCTTCTGCGCGAGCTGGAGGGCCAGGACCGCGACCACAGCATCCGCGTGGTGCTGCGCCCGGCCGAGCACTCCCACGCGGTCGCGGCCCTGGTGACGGTGCCGGTCGAGCGGTGGACGCGGACCCTCCGCGAGCGCCTGGAGCGGTTCCTCCGAGCCCAGCTCGATGGGGAGCGCGTCGACGTCGGACTGTCGATCGGAGGCGGCTCGACCTCGGTGACGGCGAGGTTCCTCGTCCACGTCGAGGTCGACATGGAGGTCCCGGACGACCTGGCGGCCGTGGCGCGCGAGGTGCGGCTGCTCTGTCGGTCATGGGAGGAGCAGCTGGGTTCGGCCCTGGGCGACGACGTGGTCGGGCTGGGCACCACCGCCGACGAGACCGCCGGAGTGGTGGCGGCCCGCTGGGCCGGCCGCCTGCCCGAGTCCTACCGCGACTCGGTCACCGCGCTCGACGCGGTGCGCGACGTCCAGGAGCTCGAGGCCATGGCCCGGGGCGAGGTCGAGCCGGGGATGGAGCCCGGGGCGCGGGTGAAGGCATGGTTCGGACGAGGCCTGGGCGACGACGGGTTCGACCGCATGGGCTTGGTCACCGACCATCCGATCGAGCTGTCGCGCCTCCTGCCGGTGCTCGAGAGCCTGGACCTCTGGGTCAGCGACGAGGCCCGCTGGAGCGCGGGCGACGGGCTCGACCTCCACCACCTCGGGGTGCGCACCCGGAAGCCTCCCGGCGGCGAGGACGAACGGGCTCCGTCGGTGCTGGATCCGGACATCGGCGCTCGGGTGGCCGACGCGGTCGAGGCGCTGCTGACCGGTCGAGCCGACCGTGACGGTTTGAACCGGCTCGTCCTCCACGGTGGACTGCCGTGGCCCGACGTGGGCGTGCTGCGGGCCTACCGGCGCTATCGCCACCAGGTCGACGGCCGCGACGACCAGGCCTACGTCGACGACGTGCTCGTCCGTCACCGGCCCATCGCGCGGGGGCTGGTCGCCCTGTGGCACGCCCGGTTCGGCCCGCACGCCGAGCCCGGGGCCCGGGAGGCGGCCGCGGCCACGGCCTCCGCCGAGGTCCATCGGGCCTGCGATGCCCTGACCCGGCTGGACCACGATCGGATCCTGCGGGGGCTGGCCGGCACCATCGACGCCACCCTGCGCACGAACCGCCACCTCCGACCCCAAGGTCCGCTGGCCCTGAAGCTCGACCCGGCGCATGTGCCCGACGCTCCCCAGCCCGTGCCCTACCGGGAGGTGTTCGTGAGCGGGCGCACGGTGGAGGGCGTCCACCTGCGGGCCGGGCCGGTGGCGCGGGGAGGCCTGCGAGCCAGCGACCGGATCCAGGACTACCGGTCGGAGGTGCTGGGCCTGATGCGGACGCAGGTCCTCAAGAACGCCCTCATCGTCCCCACCGGGGCCAAGGGGGGCTTCGTCGTGCGCGAGGGCCCCGACGATGAGGCCGGCGGCGATGGCCGGGAGCGCGTCGCCCTCGCCTACGACGCCTTCGTCGGGGCCCTGCTCGACGTCACCGACGACATCGAGGGCACCGAGGTCCGGCCCGTGCCCGGCCGCTGGGACGACGACGACCCCTACCTCGTGGTCGCGGCCGACAAGGGAACCGCCACCTTCTCCGACCGGGCCAACGCCATGGCCGAGGCCCGCGGCTTCTGGCTCGGCGACGCCTTCGCCTCCGGCGGGTCGCAGGGCTACGACCACAAGGCCCTGGGCATCACCGCCCGCGGGGCGTGGATGGCCATCGCCCGACACCTGCGCTCCCTGAGCCTCGACGCCACGCGGGACGAGATCACCGTGGCGGGCGTCGGCGACATGTCCGGCGACGTCTTCGGCAACGGGCTGCTCCACTCCGACCGCCTGCGACTGGTGGCCGCCTTCGACCACCGTCACGTGTTCCTCGACCCCGACCCGGATCCGACGGCGTCCTACGCCGAGCGACGCCGGCTCTTCGAGCTGCCTCGCTCGAGCTGGGCCGACTACGACACGGCCTTGCTGTCGCCCGGCGGTGGGGTGCACTCCCGGTCGGCCAAGGCCGTCCCGCTGACCCCCGAGGTGCGCGCCGCACTGCGGGTCGACGCCGAGGAGCTGACGCCGCCCGAGCTGGTGCAGGCCGTGCTCCGAGCGCCGGTCGACCTCCTGTACTTCGGCGGCATCGGCACCTACGTCCGCGCCTCCACCGAGGAGGACCACGTGGTCGACGATCGCGCCAACGCCGACGTACGGGTCGTGGGTCGGGACCTACGGGCCCGCGTCGTCGGCGAGGGAGCGAACCTGGCCCTCACCCAGCGGGCTCGGATCGAGGTGGCCCGACGGGGTGGGCGCATCAACGTCGACGCCATCGACAACGCCGCCGGGGTCGACTGCTCGGATCACGAGGTGAACCTCAAGATCCTGCTGGCCCGGGCCGAGGCCGACGGTCGCATCGACCGCGAGGAGCGCGACCGGCTGCTGGCCGACAGCGCGGACGACGTCGTCGCCGAGGTGCTGTCCGACTGCGCGGCCCAGAGCGAGTCGCTCGATCGCTCCGAGCGGGCCGCCCCCACCGGCCTGTCCACGGTCAGCCTCGTGCTGCGGGACCTGGTCGACGAGGGGGTGCTCGACCCCGAGGTCGAAGCCCTCCCCGACGAGGCGGAGCTCCAGTCCCGGGCCGCGGCCGGGGCCGGGATCACCCGCCCCGAGCTGGCCATCCTCCTGGCCGGGGTCAAGCGTCGGGTGACCGCGGAGCTGCTGGGCTCGACCGTGCCCGACCAACCCGTCACGCGCGACGCCCTCGTCGGGTACTTCCCGCCGGCCCTGGCCGACCGCTTCGACGACATCCTCGACCAGCACCGCCTGCGCCGGGAGCTGGTCGCCGCGCAGGTCGCCAACGACGTGGTCGACCACCTGGGCATCACCCCCGTCGTCACCCTGGCCGACGAGCTGGGCGTGGGCGTCCCCGATGTGGCCGTCGCCTACTGGGTCGCCCGGGGCGTGCTGCGGGCGCCCGAGAGGTGGGTCGTCCTGTCCCGACGCCGAGGCGTGGCCGACCCCGACCTCGATCCCGATCCGGTCGACGGCGGCGACCTGCTGGCCGAGGTCTTGGGCACGCTCACTCGGGACGAGCTGCTCCGTCGGCGCAACCCGCGGGCGGGGGAGTGGGACCCCGCCGGACGCATCGCCGAGGACCGCCCCGTGGCCGACGCGGTGATGGCCGCCATCTCCGACGACCGCGACCCGGGTCGGCGCCTGGAGCGGTCCCGCCTCGCCACCAAGCTGGTCGCCGGCGGGCTCGACCCGGCCGTGGCCGAGGAGGCGGCCGACGTCGTCGACCTCGTCGTCGTGCCCCACGTCGCCGACGTCTCCCGGGACCAGGGTCGCGACCCGGTGCAGGTCCTCGAGGCCTTCCGGGCCGTCGACGACCACCTCGGGCTGGACGACCTGGCCCGTCGCACCCAGGCCCTGAACCCGTCGGACAGCTGGGGCCGGGTCGCTCGCCGTGGGCTCCTCGACGACCTGGTGGGGATGCGTCGGGAGACGGCCCGCCGGGCCCTGGCGGGGGCGCCCTCCGACGCCGACCCGGCCGAGGCGGTGGCCCGTCGCCTGGCCGCCGACCCGAGGGCGGCCGAGGATGCGCTGGCACACCGGCGTCGCCTGCTCGGCGCCGACGACCTCGGGCTCGACGCCCTCACCGTGGCCGCGCGCGCCGCCCGCCGGGCCGCGGCCCTCTGATCGCCCGCCGACACCACTGAGGGCGGCGGATCGGCCACGCACTGACAGGGCTAGTGTCCGGCCCCGTGGCCTCCGCTGACCGCTGGCGCGTCCGTCCCGGTGGTCGCCTCGACCTGGGCGCGATCGACACCGGCGACCCCGCCGGCGCCCCCGGCGACAAGGGACGAGACCAGCGAGGCCACCTCGCTCCTGGCCATCCGGCCGGCCGAGCTCCAGAGAGGCTGTGGGCCGAGGACCGCCGCAGCCTGCTGCTGGTGCTCCAAGCCCTCGATGCCGGGGGCAAGGACGGCACGGTCAAGCACGTGTTCCGGGGGATCAACCCGGCCGGGAGGCGGATCACCTCGTTCAAGCAGCCGAGCGACGAGGAGCTGGCCCACGACTTCCTGTGGCGGGTCCACGTAGCCGCGCCGGCACGGGGCGAGATCGGCGTGTTCAACCGGTCGCACTACGAGGACGTGTTGATCGCCCGGGTGGCCAAGCTGGTCCCCGAGGAGGTGTGGCGCCCCCGCTTCGATGCGATCTGGGCCTGGGAGGCGCACCTGCCCGCGGCCGGGACCGAGATCGTCAAGATCTTGCTGCACATCAGCCCCGACGAGCAGGCCCAGAGGTTCCAGGCCCGCCTCGACGATCTCAGCAAGCACTGGAAGTTCCGGCTGGCCGACCTCGAGGTCCGCGACCAGTGGGACGAGTACCAGGCGGCCTACACCGAGGCCATCGAACGGACCACGACCGACGAGGCGCCGTGGTACGTGGTGCCGGCTGATCGCAAGTGGTACCGCAACTGGGCCGTCAGCACGATCCTGGTCGAGCACCTGGAGAAGCTGGACCCGCAGTGGGCGTCGAGGGCTACCTGGCCACGGTCAAGTCGGGGGTGGTGACCCGCGAGGGTGGCGCCCGCACCGGCACCACGCCCGGCCGACTGGTCCGCGGCGCCCGCCCCAGCCCCGTCGCCTGACCCCACCCGCTCTCCGTCGCCCGAGGTACCGGCTGTGACCCACCCCGCCCACCCGCGCCGTCTCGTCGGTGCCGCCGTCTCCCTCGTCGCTCTGCTGGGGGTGGGCCTGGGGGGCTGCAGCGACGACCACTCCTCGCCCCCGGCCCAGAGCGGGACGACCGCCGCGGCCGAGGCCGACACCAAGGACGGCGCCACCGAGGCCGGCACCGAGGACGGTGACACCGAGGCCGACGCCGAGGAGGGTGACACCCTCGAGGTCCTCGTCACCAACGACGACGGCTACGACACCGACGGCCTCGACACCATCGTCGAGTTTCTCGCCGCCCTCGACGGGGTTGAGGTGACCGTCGTCGCCCCCCTCGAGGAGCA
>JBBSME010000082.1:0-13777 GCA_038233335.1 Acidimicrobiales bacterium
CATGGCATCCAAGCGCTCGCAGGAGCGCATGGAGCAGCTCCGGGCCCGGGCCCACGCCGGCATGGCCGAGCGGGGCGTCGAGGCCGAGGTGGCCGAGCGCATCTGGGAAAAGATGGCCGCCTTCGCCAACTACGGCTTCCCCGAGAGCCACTCGGTCAGCTTCGCCTACCTGGTCTACGCCTCCTCCTGGCTCAAGCGCTACGAGCCCGCGGCCTTCTGCGCCGGACTGCTCAACGCCCAGCCCATGGGCTTCTACTCGCCGCACTCCCTGGTGCGCGACGCCCGCCGCCACGGGGTCCCGGTGCGCAGCCCCGACGTCAACGCCTCCGCCGCCACCGCCACCCTGGAGGTCGACTGCGTCGATGTGGCCGGGCCCCGCGCCCACCCAGGAGCGAAGCCGGAGCAGTGGGGCCAGGGCGGTCCGGCGGTGCGCCTCGGGGTCGGATCGGTCCGGGGCATCGGCGACGACCTGGCCCAGGCCATCGCCGTCGGCCGCCCCTACCACGACGCCGAGGACCTGGCCCGGCGCTCCGGCGCCCCCCTCGCGGCGCTCGAGGCCCTGGCCACCGCCGGTGCCCTTGACTGCTTCGGGCCCTCCCGGCGGGCCGCCCTCTGGACGGTGGGGTCGGTGGCCCAGTCCCGTCCCGATCGCCTGGCCGGCGTCGTCACCGGGGCCGAGGCCCCCCGCCTCCCCGGCATGAGCCCGGCCGAGGAGGCCTCGGCCGACCTGTGGGCCACCGGCATCAGCGCCGATGGCCACCCCACCCGGTTCGTCCGGTCCGAGCTCGACGGCCTGGGTGTGATCACCGCCACCGCCCTGGCCACCCACCCCGCCCCCGATCCAGATCACCCGCCCAAGGTCCTGGTCGGCGGGGTGGTCACCCACCGCCAGCGCCCGGCCACCGCCGGCGGCACCATCTTCGTCAACCTCGAGGACGAGACCGGCCTGGTCAACGTGGTCGTGTCCAAGGGGTGCTGGGCCCGCCACCACCGCGTCGCCGCCTCCGCCCCCGCCCTGCTCGTCCGCGGGCGCCTGGAGCGCTCCGAGGGGGTGGTGAACGTGATCGCCGAGCAGATGTGGCCCCTCGACCTCGACGCGCCCTCCCGGAGCCGGGACTTCCGGTGACGCCACCGCCCCGGGTGGCACCTCATCGGGGGTCGCCATCGGCCACAGTGGTCCGACGCCCGCCGCAGCCCGCACCGGGCGGACACACCACCTCCGAGGAGATCCCATGCCCCGATCCCGCCTCGCCGCCGGCGCTCTCGTCGCAGCCCTCGTCCTCGCCGCCACCGGGTGCGGAGGCGACGACGACTCGGGCTCGGACACCACCACCACCAGCCCCAACCTCCCCCCGACCGATAGCCCCCTCGAGGACCAGCTGCTGGCCCCGGCGACGGTCGGCGACGGCTACGCCTCGGACGACACCCTCGGTGGGTGAGCCCGAGCGAGAGGCCGAGGCCGAGCGCACCGTCGGCGTCGGTCCCCACCCCGAGCCCTGGCCCGACGACCCCCGGCTCGACCCCGTGCTGTTGGCCGAAGGCGATCGCCGCAACGTGGTCGACCGCTTCCGCTACTGGCGGGTGGAGGCGGTGGTGGCGGAGCTCGACGCGCACCGCCACCCGTTCCACGTGGCCATCGAGAACTGGCACCACGACCCCAACATCGGGTCGGTGGTGCGCACCGCCAACGCCTTCCTCGCGGCCGAGGTCCACATCGTGGGCCGCCGGCGCTGGAACCGCCGGGGGGCCATGGTCACCGACCGCTACCAGCACGTGCGCCACCACCCCGACACCGACATCCTCGGGGCCTGGGCCCGGGATGAGGGCCTCCCGGTGGTGGCCGTCGACAACGTTGGTGGCGCCCGGCCCCTCGAGCACGGCGACCTCCCCCGGGCCTGCGTGCTCCTGTTCGGCCAGGAGGGCCCGGGCCTGTCCGACCCTGCTCGGGCCCTGGCCGACGACGTCCGTTCCATCGCCCAGTTCGGCTCCACCCGCTCGATCAACGCCGCGGTGGCCGCCGGCATCGCCATGCACGCCTGGATCCGCGAGCACGCCGCGCCCTGAGCGCGGCGCCGTGTCCCCGCGGCGGACCGCGGTGGCAGCCCCCGGCCGGCCGTTCACTAGGTTCGCGACCGTGATCCCCGCCGCCGCGCCTGCCCATCCCCGGAGCCCTCGTCGTGGCTGCTGACAAGGACGCGGCCAAGCGCCGCCGCCAGGCCCGGAACCGCCAGGAACGCCAACAGCGCCAGACCCGGGTGCAGGGGGCGCGGCGCTCGGAGACCGGTCGCCCGGCCCGGACGCCCGACGCCGTCCCGACCAGGAAGAAGAAGGGCTCCTCCGCCAGCGGGACCAAGGCGGCAGCCACGACGACGAAGGCCGGCTCGACCGGGGCCACGGCCGCTGCCCCGGCCTCCGGTGGGCTCCTGGGCAAGCTCTTCCCGACCCGGACCCAGACGACCACGGCCGAGGGCACCGGGGGCCGCCCGTCACGCGCTCAACCCAAGGAGTCGGTGGTCGTCGACGTGGACGAGGCCCCGGGCGCGCGGGGATGGCTCCAGATCCGCATGTCCCAACCCGGCGGCCGTCCTGCCCTGCTGGGCCTGTTCGTGGCCCTCGTCAGTGCCGTGACCCTGCTCGCCTTCCCCGTGCTGCCCCGGTTCGCCTTCGAGGGCTACGGCGAGCTGGTCGTGCAGGATGCCGCGGCCGTCAGCGACGCCACCCCCGCCCAGACGACGCAGATGGTCGACACCTTCAACGATGCCGACCCGATCTCGGCCGGCGCCTCGCGCCTGGGCGACGTGGCCCCGCTGCCGTTCGCGCTGGTCTTCTCGCTCATCCCCATCGCCATCACCGGGCTGGCGGTGGCCTCGCTGACCAAGCCGACCCGAAGTCGCACGTTGCTCATCTCGGCCCTGGCCGCGGCCCTGTACGTGTTCTTCTCCCAGTCGATCGGCACCTTCTTCATCCTCGGGGTGGCCGCGCTGGGCTTCGCGGCCTACAAGTCGCGCAAGGCCGACGCCCTCGCGGCGTCCGAAGCGGCCGACGACTGAGGCGCGCTGATCGCGGTGATCGCGGGCGGCGGCCGACGGATGGGGGGTGGGCTGGCGCGCGATCGTTCGGGGGTTGACGGACGTCCCGCGCGGGCGCACAGTGAAGTCAGTCACCGATCAGCGATGGTGCATCGCCGATCGTCCTTGACAACAGATGGGTGGAGATCACCCCCGTTCCGATCAAGGGACCCACGGATGCGTTCGAGTGCGCCGCCGTCGGAGAGGAGACGACCTGCCGGGACCGCCGGCCCCTCTCCCCGACGACGCCTCGAGACCACCGGGCCCTTCCACACTGCGGGCGGGACGGTGACGACACCCATCGACGCTCCACCCCCGGGGATCACCCCGGGGGTGACAGCGCGCCCGGACCCCGGGGCTCCCGATGTCGGTCGACCCTGCGGCGCGCCGGCCCGGCCGGCGCCGCAAGCGCAGTGGCGCCAGGCCCCGCGGGACCGGCGGCTCAGCGGTCCGGCAGCTCCGGGGGCAGCGGTGGAGCCTGGCTCGGCCGGCCGGGGAGCTCTTTGGCCAGCTCCTCGGCCTGGGCCACCACCGCCGCTTGCTCCTGTTCCCGCTCGGCTGACTTGGCCGCGATCTCGGCCCGGTGGGCGTTGCGCCGGTCGGCCCGCTCGTCCCGCGTCGACGCAGCCCGCTCGGCGCGGACCTGGCGCTCCTCGTCGTCATCGTCGTCGTTGATGCCCTGGAGCAGGGCACCCACCGCACTGACCGAGCCGGCCAGACCGGTGAGCTCGGTCGGCATGAAGATCTTGGTGGCCTGGCCGTCGGCCATCTTCCCCAGCGCCTCGAGGTACTTGATGGCCAGCAGGTCGGTGGAGGGATCGCCCTCGTGGATGGCGCCGTAGATCTCTCGGATGGCCTCGGCCTCGCCGTCGGCGACGGTGAGCTCGCGGTAGCGCTCGGCATCGGCTCGGGCCCGGGTGGCCTCGGCCTCACCCTGGGCCTGGAGGATCTGGCGCTGCTTGAAGGCCTCGGCGGTGAGGATGGCGGAGGCCTTCTCGCCCTCGGCGGTGGTGACCGCGGCCGCCCGCCGGCCCTCGGCCTCGGTGACCACGGCCCGGCGGGTCCGCTCGGCCTTCATCTGCTCGTGCATGGAGTGCATGACGTCCGGCGGCGGGTCGATGCGCTGGATCTCCACCCGGACCACCCGCACGCCCCACTTGTCGGTGGCGTCGTCGAGGATCTCTCGCAGATCGACGTTGATCTTCTCTCGGCTGGTGAGGGCGTCGTCGAGCTGCATGTCGCCGATCACGTTGCGGAGGTTGGTCTGGGCCAGCTTGGTCACGGCCAGGAGGAAGTTGGCCACGTTGTAGATGAGGCGCTGGGGGTCGGTGGGCTCGTAGTAGATGACGGCGTCGACCGAGACGATGACGTTGTCGGAGGTGATGACCTCCTGCGGGGGCACGTCGACCACCTGCTCCCGCATGTCCACCGTCCGGATGGACTGCACGAACGGGATGATCAGGCGCAGGCCGGGGTCCAGGGTCTCCTGGTACTTGCCCAGCTGCTCCTTCACGCCGCGCTGGAACGGGCGCACGATCTTCACGCCCGACACCACGTAGATGAACAACAAGATGGCCAGGATGATGAGGACGGCGAGCAGGGCGGTGGACATGGGGGCTCCTCAGCGCGTGGGGGGCGCGGGGTCGGGGGGAGGGTCGATGGTCGGCGGACGGGTTGGGAGGCCGGGGGGGAGGTAGGCGGCGTCGGCCCCTCGTCCGGGGGCCACGATGAGGCGGGTGCCGCGGACCTCGAGGATGGTGACCTGGGTGCCGACGGTGACGGTCTGGGCCCCCTCGGCCTCGGCCCGCCACTCCTCTCGGTCGACCCGCACCAGGCCGACGCCGTCGCCGGCGATGGCCTCGATCACCACTGCGGGGTGGCCGGCCAGGCGGGTCGAGCCCACGGGGTGGTTGGGGGCGTTGGCGTCGAGGCGGCGGGCCAGGGGCCGGAAGCCGGCGAAGGCCGCGGCCGACACGGCCACGAAGGCGGCCCACTGGGCCAGGATCGGGGCGCCGGCGAAGGCCAGGACGGTGGCGATCACCGCGCCCACGGCGAAGGGAGCGAGGAAGAACGACCCGGCCACCAGCATCTCGCCACCCGCGAACACGCCGGTGGCAACCAACCAGATCCAACGCCAGGTGTCGGGATCGTCCATGTGACCTCCTGCTCTGAACCTACTCGGACCGGATGGGAACGCGGGGCGCGATCTAGGTTGGTGCGCCCATGGCTTCCGCACCCCGCTGCCTGTTGAGCGTCCACGCCCACCCCGACGACGAGTCGTCGAAGGGCGCCGGCACCGTCCACCGCTACCACGAGGACGGTGTCCGCACCGTGCTGGTCTGCTGCACCGGCGGTGAGGCCGGGGACATCCTCAACCCGGCCCTGGACACGCCCGAGGTGAGGGAGCGGCTGGCCGAGGTGCGGATCGAGGAGCTGCAACAGGCCGCCGACATCATCGGCTTCGACGAGGTGGTGATGCTCGGCTACCGGGACTCGGGGATGCCCGACAGCCCGGAGAACGCTGATCCCCGCTGCTTCGCCCGGGCCCCGCTCGAGGAGGCCGTGGGTCGGCTGGTGGCCATCCTGCGCCGGGAACGGCCCCAGGTGGTGCTGAGCTACCCCGACGACCAGTCCGGCTACCCCCACCCTGACCACCTCCGGGTCCACGAGGTGACCGAGGCCGCGGTCCCGGCTGCGGCGGACCCCGACCAGTACCCCGAGGCCGGTCCGGCCTGGACGGTCGACAAGGTGTACTGGTCGGTCTGGTCCCGCAAGCGGATGCTCGACACCCACCAGGCCTTCGTGGACCACGAGATGGAGTCGCCCTTCACCGAGAAGTGGTTCGAGCGCGAGTCCCAGGACCACCGGATCACCACCAGCGTCGACGTGCTCGGGCTCCACCAGATCCGGACCGGGGCGCTGCGAGCCCACGCCACCCAGGTCGACCCGACCTCGCCGTTCTGGTTCGGCCTCCCCGAGGACGTGGCCGCGTCGATCCACCCCTACGAGGACTACATCCGAGCCTCGTCCACCGTCGAGGTCTCCGACCCTGAGACGGACCTCTACGCCGGGCTCGACTGAGCGTCGACGCACCACGGCACGGCCCGGGCCGCCTCGGTAGGGTGCCGCGCGGACACCACGAGGAGGCTCACATGGCCAAGTACCTGACCCAGGAGTGGCTCGACCTGCAGCGCGATTTGGCCCAGGACTTCCCGGAGCGCCCGGGGGCCACCGCCCGCATGCAGTACGTGGTCACCGGTACGCCCGACGAGGGCGACGTCAGCTACCACACCGTGATCGACAACGGGACCATGACCGAGAACGCGCTCGGTACCGACGCCGAGGCTGAGTTCACCCTCTCGAGCACCTACGACGACTCGGTGAAGATCCTCCAGGGCGACCTGGACGCCAACGCCGCGTTCATGCAGGGGCGGATGAAGGTGACTGGCAACATGGGCAAGCTCATGTCGCTCATGCCCCTCACCCAGAGCCCGGAGTACAAGGCCATCCAGGCCAAGCTGGCCGAGCAGACGGAGTTCTGATTTCGGTCTCGAAGCGGAGCTTCTCGACCGAGCTGTCTGTGCTCGCTGCGCTCGCGTCGGATAATCCCAGCGGGTGACGGCTCGTTCCTCGCCGACAACCCGCTTCGTGCGGGGGAGACCCCCGCCACCCCCAGCGGCTGCGCCGGGTAGCTCGTCGCTGAGTGACCCGGAGTTCTCGGTGTTCAGGCTCCTCAGGGCTGGCGCCCGGGATGGCGCCGCTCAGGTGGCGCGTTGGAGGTCTCTGAGGGGGCGGAAGCCGATGAGGTGGGCGCCGGTGGCGTCGAGCGCCTTGCGGAGGGGGGCGTCGTCGCACATGAGGGCGAGGTCGTCGACGCGGGCCTCCCAGTCGGGGGCGAAGGCCCGCAGCTCGGGGGTGTCGGTGGCGGGGTGGACGTACATCTCGGTGACCCCGGGCTGGAGGGTGGCGACGGCCTCCTCGATGACCTTGCGGCTGCCCACGCCGTTCACGTAGACGAAGTGGTCGGGATACACCACGCCCTCCTCGTCGGCCCGGGAGCGGAAGGGGAACCCGATGAGGGCCTCGGTGGAGGCCCCTGACAGGCGCAGCGGGAGACCGAACTCGATGGCCAGGTCCAGGTAGATGTCGAAGAACTCGGCCTTGAGCTGGAGAGTGCCCAGGTGGCTGTCGAGGTGGGTGGCGTCGAAGCCCCAGAGGATCGCCCTCTCCACCTGGGCCCGGAGCTCCCGACGCACCTCGTCGAGGTCGGCGTGGTCCCAGGCGTCGCCGACGGTGCGGGGGAAGCCGCCGTCGCCGTCGAGCAGCGAGGGGGCGTGGGTGATGGGGCCCCACCGGTAGAGGTCGTACTCGGCGTTGAGGGTGAGGTGGACGCCGACGTCCTCACCCCGGTGGGCCGCCGCTGCGGCCCGCGACCAGGGGGCCGGCACCATGAGGGTGGCGGTGGTGGCCAGCCCGTCCCGCAGCGCCCGGTACACCCCGTCGTTGGCGGCCTGGCTGGAGCCCAGGCCGTCGCAGTTGAGGATGACGACGCGGTCGTCGGGTCGGTAGCCGAGCCGCTCGGCAAGGTTCATCACGGTGGGTGACGCTATCGGGGTCGGGCCGCGGAACGGCGGCCCATGGCCCGTCGACCGATCGGCCTGGGTGCTCCGCCCTCACCCGCCTCCGGTTGGGCAGGAGGCCCACAGGCCCCGGCCGGCAGCACGGGCCTCGGACTCGGCCACGGCCAGCTCACCCCGGTGGGCGTCGTTGGGGGCGATGGACAGCGTGCGGGCGTAGCCGTCGGCCACCAGGGCCCGGTTGACGAACAGGTCGTCCCGGGCCCGGACGACGTAGGCCAGCAGCCGGTCGAAGCGGTCCCGCACCTCGGTGTCCCGCGTGAGGCGCACCAGGGTCCCCTCGGGCAGCAGGTCCTTGGTGCGGGCCGAGGCCTCGGGTCCGAAGCAGTCGACCGGCGCCCCCGGCTTCACCGTCTCGGGGGTGTCGATGCCGAGCAGGCGGACGGTCTCGGTGCGCCGTCCCAACCGCACGTCCACCGTGTCACCGTCGACCACATGGACGACGGTGCCGGTGCCCGGCGGTGACGGCGCGCTCCGGGTGACCAACCCGCACCCGACGACGACGGAGGAGAGGACGATCAGGGCGAGCGCGGCGGCCGGCCGGGCTGAGGACGAGAGACGAGGCACAGGAACCTCCGGAGCAGGGGCTGCCGGCGGCGTGACGCCGCGATCCGGACCGTGTCCGTCAACGAGAGGCTACTGGTGGGGTCCGACACCCACTTGCCCTGCGTGGCTCAGCCGAGGCGCTCGATGAGGGTGCCGGTGCCGAGGCCGCCCCCGCAGCACATGGAGACCAGCCCGTAGCGGCCGCCGGTGCGCTCCAGCTCGTGGAGCGCCTTGGTGTCGAGGGCCTTGCCGTCTTCGCCGGCGTCGGGGGCGTCGAGGGGCAGGACCTGGGTGTCGAAGCGCCCCTCGGCCCAGGCCTGGGCGGCCAGCTCCTGGGAGCGGAGGCCGAAGGCGTCGGCGTCGTCGCGGGTGATGCCCCACCGCTCGGCGATGCGCTCGGCCCCCTCGAACTGCGAGGTGAACTCGTGCTGGCCGAAGTACCGCTTGGAGATGGGCACGCCCAGGCCCAGCTTCTTGGACGAGTTCATGCCGATCGGGATGCGGCTCGTGAGTTCGACCCCGCAGGCGGGGTGGATGGTGGACAGGTCCCCGTTGCGCCGCCCCACGGGGGGCGCACGGCCTCGGCGATCACGACGTCGGTCATGGCGGGAGCCCACGACGACCGACACGGCCGGGGCTCGGGCCGCCCGCTCAGTGGGGGAGGAGCCGACCGGCCTCGTCGAGGTGGAAGGCCACGCCGCCCAGGTCGGCCTCCGGCCGTCCCACGGTGGCCCCGGGATCGGCGGGCGTGCCGACCAGGACCCAGCCCAGCAGCTCGTCGTCGGGCTCCATGTCGAACAGCTCGACCAGCAGGGGCCCGGTGCGGAACGGGACGCTCTTCCACATGGCCCCGAACCCCATGGCGTGGGCGGCCAGGACCAGCCCGAAGCCGGTGCAGGCCGCCGAGGCCACCTGCTCCCAGCGCTCGACCTTGGCCGGGCGGGGGGCGGCCACCACCGCGATGAGGGTGGGCGCCACGAAGGCCTTGGACCGCAGCTTCTCCCGGCGGCCGTCCGTCAGCTCAGGGTCGAGGGCCAGGCCGCCGTCCTCCAGAGCGTCGGCGAAGCGTTGGCGGGCATCGCCGTCGATCACCACGAAGCGCCAGGGCCGCAGCCGGCCGTGGTCGGGAGCGGTGGTGGCGGCTTGGAGGAGGAGGTCGATCTCGATCGCGTCCGGTCCGGGGGCGACGAGCGACGCGGTGCTGCGGCGGTCGAGCAGCGTGCCGAGCACCTCGGCACCGGTGGGGGGGACGTCGGGGCTGATGGGGGCCTCCGGGGAGCGGTGTGCAAGAGCACGCTAATGGTGTTGCCGGGCGCACCGGCGCCCCGGGACTGGGCGATCAGTCCTTGGTGCCCGTCAGGCTGCGGTCTGGTGGTCGCGGTCGGTGGCCAGGCGGGCCTGGGCCTGGGCCAGGGCGGCCCGGGCCTTGGCCAGGCCGCGGCGGCCGCTCTCGATGGTGGCGTCGTCGAGTCGCCAGCCGTCGTCGGCCGACGGGGGGATGAGGTTGAGCTGTCGTGCCATGCCCCCAGTATGCGGAGGGGGTATGACAGCGAGCATCGCCCCTGGTCAGAGGCCTATTGTGGCTCTGGTGCCTCGGACGGGCCGAGCCCGGCAGCGTCGTCGACTCCGATGCCGATGGCTTGCAGGGAGTCGGCCAGCTCGGTGAATTCGGTGAGGGCGGCCTGGAGGTCCTCGACGATCTCGGCGGCGATGACTCCGGGGGCGGGGAGGTCGTCGGTGTCCTCCAGGCTCTCGTCGCGCAGCCAGAAGATGTCCAGGCTGGCCTTGTCCCGGTCCATGAGCTCGTCGTAGGTGAAGTGGTGGAACCGCTCGGACTCCTCGCGCTGCTGGCGGGCCCCGGGGCGGTAGCACTTGACGAAGTCATCCAGGTCGGCGCGGGCCAGCGGCCGGGTCTTCAGGGTGAAGTGCTGGTTGGTGCGCAGGTCGTAGATCCACAGGCCGCGGGTCTGGGCCTCGTCCGAGCCGGCCTTCTTGTCGAAGAACAGCACGTTGGCCTTCACGCCCTGGGCGTAGAAGATCCCGGTCGGCAGCCGGAGGAGGGTGTGCACGTCGCACTCGGCCAGCAGCGTGCGGCGGATCGTCTCGCCGGCCCCGCCCTCGAACAGCACGTTGTCGGGCACGACGACAGCAGCCCGGCCCTCGACCTTGAGCAGGGTCTTCACGTGCTGGACGAAGTTGAGCTGCTTGTTCGACGTCGACGCCCAGAAGTCGTCCCGCACCACGGTCATGCTCTGACGCTCGGCCTTGCCCTCGGCGGTGACGATCGTGACCGAGGACTTCTTCCCGAACGGCGGGTTGGTCAGCACCATGTCGAAGCGCTCACCAGGGTCGGCCCGCAGCGCGTCGTCGACGTGCACAGGGCTGTCGGAGTCCGGGCTCTCGATGCCGTGCAGCAGCAGGTTCATGGCGCACAGCCGGGCGGTGTTGTCGACGATCTCCCAACCGGTGAACAGCCCCGAGCGCAGGTGGCGCTTCTGGTCGGGGTCGAGGTTGGGGTGGTGGGCGAGGATGTGGTCGTAGGCGGAGAGGAAGAACCCGCCGGTGCCGCAGGCCGGATCGGTGATGCGCATGTCCGGCGTGGGCGCCATCACGTCGACCATGGCCGAGATGAGGGCCCGGGGGGTGAAGTACTGGCCGGCGCCGGACTTGGTGTCGGCCGCGTTCTTCTCCAGCAGGCCCTCGTAGGCGTCGCCCTTCACGTCGGCGTCGAGGGTCATCCACTGCTCGTTGCCGATCAGATCCCGGATCAGCCTCTCCAGCCGGGCCGGGTCCTGGATCCGGTTCTGGGCCTTGCGGAAGATCACGCCCAGCATGTCCTCGCCCCGGCCCAGCTCGTTGAGGATGGCGATGTAGTGGGCCTCGAGCGCCTCACCCTTCAGCTCCAGGAGCGAGGGCCAGTCGTAGCCCTCGGGCACGATGCGATCAAGGCCGAGCTGGTGCTGCTCGTCGGCCATCTTGAGGAACAGCAGGTAGGTGAGCTGCTCTAGGTAGTCGCCGTAGGACAACCCGTCGTCGCGCAGGATGTTGCAGTAGTTCCAGAGCTTGTCGACGATGACCTTGGTGTCGCTCATCGGTCGCCGAGCAGCTCATCGAGGGTGGATCGGGAATCATGCGACATACAGGTACTCGCGGGACTCGGCGACGGATGCGGCGAAGTAGGGGTTCTCCAGGGCGGCGGGGAGGACGAGGTCGACGGGCCGACCGAGCAGCGCTTCGAGCTCCTCCTTGAGCCCGAAGTAGGCGTCGAAGCGGTTCATGCCCCCGGGCGGGTCGAACTCCAGCAGGAGGTCGACGTCACTTCGGTCCGCGTCGAACTCTTCGTTGGCAGCCGAGCCGAAGACGGCGAGGGACGTCACCCCGAACCGCCGGCACAGGTCGGCCAACGCGGCCCGGTGATCGACAAGGTCGGGGATCATGTCCGGTCCTCGGGGCGGGTCATGTCTCCATCGTCGCATCTGGGGTGGACGACGTCCCGACCGATGCCCTCATCACGGGCAACGGTCGCGGCGGGGGCCAGGTCGTCCCATGGGGCAGCGTCGGTCTCGCCACCGCAGGCGAGGAGACGGCGCGTCAGGCCGTCGAGGGCCTCGGCCACGTCGAGGGTCATCCAGCGCTCGCCGCAGGACGGGCACTCCTCCATGGGGACGCCGGTGACCACAGCCACCCGGCCGTTCCGCTCCATCAGCTTGGCCCGACGCACCCGGCGTCCGGTCAGCCTGGTCGCACACCTCGCACGGACGGAGGACGCCGGTCACGTCGAGACGCCGATGGTGACCGGGGCCTCGAGGGTGGGGTACTCGTCCCAGGTGCGGCCCTTGAGTAGCCGACCGTGGGCCTTGGGCGTGCGGCCTCCCCACTGCTTGAAGAAGAACGGCGTGTCCGACGCCATGCACGTGTCGCGGATGGCCGTGATCCAGCCCTCCGCCACCGGGCGAGCGACGGGGCCGCTCTCACCGCCGGCGATCACCCAATGGATGTCGTCCAGGCCCACATCCACGGGGCCGAGCAGCGGCTCGAGCGAGAGGAAGCGGACCGCAGCGGGGACGGCGCGCAGGTGGTCGGCCCGGAAGGCGTAGGGCTGGCTCTCGACGGAGACCCCCATCCAGAGGTTCGGAGGCCAGATGAGCTGGTCGGCGAGCGTTGCCAGGCGCTTCGACCGCTTGGTGAGCACCTGGTAGGTGTGCTGCGGCGTTGTGGCCATGACATCGATGACCTCACGGATGAACGACACGGGCACATCAGGGTGGAAGAGGTCGCTCATGGAGTTCACGAAGATCATCCTGGGCTTGGCCCATCGACGGGGCAGGTCCAGGGTGTCGGGGTGGAGGGTCAGCCGGAACCCCGGCCCGCTGGTGCGCGGGTTGCCGTCGTTCTGGTACTTGACCTGACCCATGGCCTTGAGTCGACCCGCCATCGTCAGGGCGTAGCAGGCATCGCAGCCGGGAGAAGTTCGATCGCACCCGGTGGTTGGGTTCCAGGTCGCGTCGGTCCATTCGATGGAGGAGTCAGCCACGGTGGTCCCCTCCGGAGGCTCGGCCGCTCATGGGAGCTCCTCCCAGGGCGGGAGGTCGATGCCGAGCGTGTCGCGCCACCCGGTGTGAAGGTCCTCGTAGACGGGTCGTACTTCCGGCGAGTCGAACAGCGTGTCGGGCTGGGGCCGAACGCGCTGGCGCTCCTGGGACCATCGCATGATGGCGCCTCCGGCGGGGTGGTCCGAGGCGAAGACCATGGCATAGAGCTCGCTGTTGCGACTGTTGGTGATCGGCCGCACCAGCAGGTGCTCGTAGCCGAGGTCGGCGAGTCGATCCATGTAGAGGAAGAGGTAGGCCTTCTTGGCGTCGCCGGGGCTGAGGCGGCCGTCGAGGCGTGCCTCCCACACGGCTTGCCACGGACCCCAGGCACCGTAGAGACGGGCGACCTTCCCCGGGAGGCCCTCGGCCTCGGCGTGACGGCGGTTCGACCCGAGCATGCGGACCATGCCGGCGGTGGAGAACAGGATCCACAGCTCGGCCTTGCCTCGGGCCCGTCCGTCGGCGTACGCCTGCCGTTTGTGGTCGGCGATCATGCGGATGGTGGACCAGTGCAGCTCCATCCCATCGGGATCCAGGAAGGCGAACGTCGGTGCCTGGACCGGCAGGCTGGCCAGCGCGCCAGCCATCTCGGCGTTGGAGTCCCCGTGAACGACCTGCACATCGCGGCCCGGGTGGTTCGCCACCAGCTCTCCGAGGCGGCGCGCCCTGCGCTGCCCTGACTCGAACAGGCGAAGATGAGTGAACGCCGGCTCGACACCAAGGGCGATCTCGGCCGACCCGGCGAACTGCCGGTCCGTTCCCGCCAGCACGTTGTCCGAGTCCCCTGCGAAGGCATCGAGGTAGACGCGGTTTCGTGCTCCTGAGGTCGCCTTGGCGAAGGCGCGCAGGTAGTCATCGAGGATCGACACCTTCTCGTAGGAGTGCGACTTCCACTCGCGCATGACACCTCCTCGGCACACTCGCCTCACCATAG
>JBBSME010000083.1:0-13766 GCA_038233335.1 Acidimicrobiales bacterium
ACCCACTGCCGGGCCATCTACCGCAAGCTCGGCGTCGGCGACCGCCATGCCGCCGTGCAAGCGGCGCGGGACCACCGGCTGATCTGACACCGCCGCCCCGCAGCAGGGCTTCGAGCCAGCCGCCGGAGTGCTCTGGAGTTGGCCCGTGTCCGAGATCCCGGGTCAATTCCACCCTGGGACTGCCCTCCATGTGCCGGTAGGGGCGAGGCCGCCGATCGGCGGCAGACCTCCCGCAAGTGCGTCCCTCGACTCGGCTGCTTCTTCGTGAGACGATCGGCCATCGCTCGTCGGTGCGCGTCAGCGCCGGCCTCCCCCCTACTCGGGCCATCGGGCCCGGCCTTGGAGGCGACGAGCGATGGCCGTCAAGAAGCTCCCCAACGGACGCTGGGAAGCGTCCTACCGCGACCCCGCCGGCGAGAGCGGGTCAAGCACCACCGCACCCGGACCGAAGCCGACCGATGGCTGACCTCGGTCAAGAACGAGCTCAACCGGGGCGACTACGTCGACCCCCGCGTTGGCCGCAGTCCCTTCTCCCACTGGGCCAGCGAGTGGCTCGACACCGCCGCTCACCTCAAGCCCAAGACCCGCGTCGACTACGAGACGATGCTCCGCGTCCACGTCCTGCCCGTCTTCGCCGACCAGGCCATCGCCGCCATCCAACCGGGCGACGTCCGCCGCTTCATCGCCGACAAGGTCGCCAGCGGCGCGGCACCCGGCACGGTCCGAGGAGCCCGCAAGGTTCTCCGCCTCGTCCTGGCCACCGCCCAGGCCGAAGGGGCCATCCGATCCAACCCCTGTGACGGTGTACGCGTCCCGGCCTCGCCCAAGGCCGACATGGTGTTCCTCTCCACCGAGCAGGTCGAGGACCTGGCCACCGCCATCAAGGAGGGATACAGCACTCTGATCCGCCTGGCCGCCTACACCGGCATGCGCGCCGGGGAGATCGGCGCCCTGCGCATCGGACGGGTCGACCTCGAGGCCGGCCGGCTCACGATCGCCGAGTCCGTCACCGAGGTCCAGGGCCACGGCCTCGTCTTCGGAGAGCCCAAGACCTACGAGCGGCGCTCGGTCACCCTCCCCGGGTTCCTGCGCGACGATCTCGCGACCCACGTCCGAGACCGTCCAACCGACCCCGAGTCGTTCGTGTCCACCTCACCGGGCGGGGCGTGCTGAACCACAAGAACTTCTACCGGCGCACCTTCAAGCCCGCTGTCCGAGCCGCGGGGCTACCGGACCGGACCCGGTTCCACGATCTCTGCCACACCTGCGCTGCGCTCTGCATCGCCCTCGGCGCCCACCCCAAGGCCATCCAGGAACGCCTCGGCCACTCCTCCATCACCGTCACCCTCGACCGCTACGGCCACCTCTTCCCCAAGCTCGACGAGACCCTCACCACCCGCCTCGACGAGATGCGTCGGGACGCCACGGTCAGCCGGGCACCGATCCCCGACCGTGCCGTCCTGTCCCACCGAGGTCCGGCGGAGTGACGCCCCGTGACGGTGCGTCTCGCGGAGTTTTCGCGGAGTGCGCTCACCTCGGCTCGTGGAGCAGTCCACTCCGTAGGGCTCTCACCAGGGGAGATGTGATGTGGTCTGGCCGGGGAGATTCGAACTCCCGACCCCCTGCTCCCAAAGCAGGTGCGCTACCAAGCTGCGCCACGGCCAGTCGGGGTCACGGTACTCCAGGCCATCCTGAGCCCTCATTCCGGGTCTTCGCCCTACGGTGGGCCGATGACCACCACGAGGACCGAGCCGTCGCTGTGCCGGTTCTGCCATGCGGGCTGCCCGATCACCGTCGAGCTCGAGGGCGACCGTCCGGTGCGGGTCATCGGCAACCCGAACAGCCCGACCTACGACGGGTTCCTCTGTCGCCGGGGACGAGCCCTTCCCGAGCAGCTGGCCAACCCTGATCGGCTGCTGCACTCCCTGAAGCGCCAGGCCGACGGCAGCTACGCGCCGATCCCCGTCGAGCAGTCCATGGACGAGATCGCAGCGCGAATCACCGAGATCATCGGGGAGCACGGCCCTCGCTCGGTGGCCCTCTACCTCGGCACCTACTCCGCTCCGTACCCGGCGTCGGGCGTGATGGCGGGCGGGTGGCTGGCGATGTTGGGCTCGCCCATGATGTTCACCAGCAACACCATCGACCAGCCGGGCAAGGAGGTGGCCAACGCCATGCTCGGGCAGTGGCGGGCCGGGCCGGACGCCTTCGCGGACTCCGACGTCTGGATGGTCGTGGGCGGCAACCCGGTGGTCACCATGGCGGGGGGCATCCCCAGCCAGAACCCGGGCAAGCGCCTGAAGGACCGTCTGGCTGCGGGCATGAAGCTGATCGTCATCGACCCCAGGCGCACCCAGACCGCGGCCCGGGCCCAGATCCACCTGGCCGCCCGTCCCGGCGAGGACGTGGCCCTGCTGGCGGCGATGCTCAACGTCATCCTCACCGAGGGCCGCCACGATGCTGAGTTCGTCCAGCGCCACGTGCAGGGCCTGGAGGACCTCCGCGCCGCGGTCGCACCGTTCACCCCGGCCATGGCGGCCGCCCGGGCCGACGTGCCCGAGGAGCAGATCGTCGAGGCGGCGCACACGTTCGCCGACGCGGAGCGCGGCCTGACCGTCGGCATCACCGGCGCCAACATGTCGGGCCACAGCAGCCTGGTCGAGTACCTGATGCTCTGCCTCAACACCGTCTGCGGACGGTTCCTGCGCGAGGGCGACACGGTGGCCAACCCCGGCGTCACGCTGCCCCGGGCCACACCGAGGGCCGAGGCGGTCGCCCCCCGCCCGTACCGGGGCGTCGGCGAGGAGGTGCGAGCTCGAGGACTGGCCCAGTCAGCCGCAGGCATGCCCACCGCCGCTCTGGCCGACGAGATCCTCACCGAGGGCGAGGGGAAGGTTCGGGTCCTGATCTCCTCGGGCGGCAACCCGGTGGCGGCCTGGCCCGACCAGCGGCGGACGGGAGCGGCCATGGAGGAGCTCGACCTGCTCGTCCAGGTCGACATCAAGATGTCGGCCACCGCGGCCATGGCCGACTACGTGATCGCTCCCAAGATCTCCTTCGAGGTGCCGGCGCTCTCCTACGCCAGCGAGTCCATCGAGGCCCAATCGGTGCACTGGGGCCTGGCTGAGCCCTTCGGCATGTACGCGCCCGCCCTCATCGACACCCCGCCCGGCTCCGACCTGATCGAGGAGTGGGAGCTCTTCTACGGGCTGGCCCAGCGCATGGGGGTGCCGCTGTTCGCCACCGGCCTGCCCTCGACGACCGCGACCGAGCGCGAGGACCGCCGCTTCGAACCGCTCGACATGGAGAACAAGCCGACCACCGATGAGCTCTACGCCCTGCTGATGAGCGGCTCGAGGATCTCGTTGGACGAGATCAAGGCGCACCCCGACGGCGCCCGCTTCGACGAGGACATCGCGGTCGCGCCGGCTGACCCGGACGCGACCGGGCGCCTCGACGTGGGCAACGCCGACATGCTGTCCGAGCTGGCCGAGGTGGCGGCCGAGCCGCTCGACGATGCCACCGACCCTGCCTTCCCGTTCCGGCTCATCAGCCGCCGCCTGGCCTACGTGTACAACTCATCGGGTCGGGACCTGCCCTCGTTGACCCCGGACCGGGGGGCCTACAACCCTGCCTTCCTGCACCCCGACGACCTTGCCGACCTGGGCCTAGAACCCGGCGACGGCGTGATGCTGGCCTCCGCCCACGGAGAGATCGCCGCCATCGTCGCCGACGACGCCACCCTGCGACGGGGGCTGGTGTCGATGACCCACGCCTTCGGCCCGGCCCCGGGACAGGAGACGGACCCGCGACGGGACGGCACCTCCACCGCCCGCCTGATCAGCGTGGAGGACGGCTACGACCCGATCTCGGGCATCCCCAGGATGAGCGGGGTCCCGGTCCGGGTCACTCCCGGGTGACGCGCTCCGAGCCCGAGGTCGTCGAGCTGGACGTGGCCGAGGCGCCGGACGCCTGGGCCGGCGCCGGCTTCACCATCGACGACGATGCCACCTGCCGGATCGGTGGGGTGCGGGTCCGCCTGGTCGGTCCTGGTCCCAGGGCCGGCGTGGTCGCCTGGAGCCTGCGCCACCTGCCCGACGACGCCGCCGCCGATCTGGACGGCCTCGCCACACGACGCGACGATCGGCCCGCGGCCGCGCCCGCTGACCACCCGAACGGCGTCTGCCGGATCGACCACATGGTGCTGCTCACCGACGGCCTGGACCGCACCGCGGGCGCGGCGGCCACGATCGGACTGATCGAGCGACGCCGGCGCGACCACCACCTCCCCGGCCGCGATCCGATGGTCCAGGCCTTCTACCGGGTGGGCGAGGTCATCCTGGAGGTGGTCGGCCCGGCCCAGGTCCCCGCCGACCCACGAGACGGTGTCACCTCCTTCGGCCTCGCGCTGGTCGCCGATGACCTGGCCGCGTCGGCGGCGGCCCTCGGCGACCACCTCTCCCCCGCCCGACCCGCGGTCCAGCCGGGCCGCCAGATCGCCACCGTCCGCCACCGCGACCTCGGGCTGCGGACACCACTGGCGCTCATGACATCACGTCCGCCACGGGCCCCGACGGGGCCCGGGTGAGCAAGGCTCTCCGACGGTGCGGCGACCCGGGGGCAACCGCCCATCCATGGGGCCTAGGGTCGATCCGGTGACCCCTCGCCCCACCACCGCTCTCCTCACGGACCGTCCCGGCGCCGCTGGCCGTCCCTGATGCTCGACCACGTATTCACCGACGCCATCGGCGCCCTGCGCGACGCCATGGAGGGAGCCTTCCTGGAGCGCCAGGCCTTCGAGGAGCGGTTCCAGGCCGACGTCCTGCTCGGCGACCTGACCTGGGAGACCTCCTACGCCCTCCCGGGCGAGGGCACGCCGCCCCGCACCCGGGCCGACATCACCCTGGACTGGCCCACCTGGGCCCAGACCGCCTACCGCTCCTGGTACATCGGCGAGGAGCTGGACGAGCCGCCGCAGATCGAGATCGAGATCGTCATGCGGGTGCAGCGCCTGGCCTCCACCCCCGCCGTGGCCGAGCTGCTGGCCACGCTGCCGGCGGAGTCCTCCCCCATCGGCGAGGAGACCCTCCAGCGTTCGAGCCCCACCGTCGAGACCGTCTACGACGATGAGCTGGAGCCCGAGGAGTACGCCATCGAGGTGTCCTACGAGGGGTCCTACGACGTGGAGGAGGAGGTGCTGGCCGACGGCTCCGTCCTCGACTCGCACTTCGCGGCCATGGGCGGGTGGATCGCCTCCACCCTCGTCCGCCTGGGCGACGTCAAGCTGGACTACATGCCGGCCGAGGACGAGTAGCCGACCGGGCACCACGCCCCCACCGGACCCGTAGGGTCGGCGCCATGTCTGATGTCATCCTCGTCGAGGTGGCCGATGCCGTCGCCACCGTCACCCTCAACCGGCCCGACGCCCGCAACGCCCTGTCGACCGAGCTGCTCCGGGCCATCTCCCGCACCGTGGCCGAGCTCGACGCCGACGAGTCGGTGGCGGCCATCGTCCTCACCGGCGCCGACCCCGCCTTCTGCGCGGGGCTCGACCTCCGCGAGGTGGGCTCGGGCGATGGTGGGCCGCTGCGCAACAGCGGCGCGTCGGGCGGGACCGACGCCCAGGCCCAGGCCCGTCGGGGCCCGATGCCGGTCGGGCGCACCACCCCGCTGATCGGCGCGGTCAACGGCGCTGCGGTCACCGGCGGCCTGGAGCTGGCCCTGGCCTGCGACTGGCTGGTCGCCTCGGAGAAGGCCCGCTTCGCCGACACCCACGCCCGGGTCGGCATCCAGCCCGGCTGGGGCCTGACCGTCCTGCTCCCCCAGGCCGTCGGGATGCGCCGGGCCCGGGAGATGAGCGCCACCGGCAACTTCGTCGACGCCGCCACCGCCCTCCGGTGGGGCCTGGTCAACCACGTGGTGCCCCACGACGAGCTGGTGCCCACCGCCCAGCAGCTGGCCGCCGATGTGGCCAGCAACGACGCCGCCGCCGTCGCTCGCATCTTCGCCACCTACGCCGAGGGGTCCGAGACCACCGGCGCCGAGGCCTGGGCCATCGAGGCCGCAGCCGCAGCCGAGTGGCAGGGCCAGGCCTTCGACCCCGCCGAGGTGGCCCGCCGACGCGAGGCCATCCAGGAGCGCGGCCGCTCCCAGCAGAGCTGAGCGCCGGCCGACCCGCGGGCGGTCAGGCCGTCTCGGCTGCGTCGCGGTCCTTGGTGACCTCGTCGAGCATCTCGTACTCCTCACCGGTGTCGGCCCAGCTCTCGAACTGGCTCACGCCGAGGGTGTCGAAGCGCTTGCGCAGCCAGCCGTCGTTGGCGTCGAGCAGGCCCAACTTCTTGCAGTTGGGCACGATCTTGGAGAACAGGAGCTGCTGGAAGGGATCGGCGTTCTTCTCCTCGGCGGTGAGGTCGAAGACCTTGAAGGCATCCTTGGTGTCGATGCCCATGCGCTCCCACACCTCCTGCTGGAGGAAGCGGTCTCGCATGCGCACCGCGGCCTCGAAGGCGAACTCCTGGCGCTCGAGCATCTCGGCGTCGGTGAGCTCGGCGTAGAACTCCTTCAGGCTGAGGACCCCGAAGGCGACGTGGCGGGCCTCGTCGCTCATCACGTAGCGGAGCAGCTGCTTGAGCAGCGGGTCGGGCGTGGTCTGGTGGGCCATGCCGAAGGCGGCCAGGGCCAGGCCCTCGACCATCACCTGCATGCCGAGGTAGGTCATGTCCCACCGGCTGTCGGAGATGATGTCGTCGAGGAGCATCCGCAGGTGGGCGTTGATCGGGTAGTGCCCGCACAGCTTCTCGTCCAGGTACCGGGCAAAGACCTCGACGTGGCGAGCCTCGTCCATCACCTGGGTGGCGGCGTAGTACTTGGCGTCGATCCACGGCACGGTCTCCACGATCTTGGCCGTGCACACCAGGGCGCCCTGCTCGCCGTGCATGAACTGGCTCAGGCTCCAGTTCTGGTTCTGGATGGCCAGGTCGGTGAACTCCTTGGGGCCCCAGTTGGAGAACACGGTGCCGGACAGGTCGACGGGGCTGTTGGGGCCCAGGGCGACGCCCATCTCGACCATCTGGCTGGCGAACTCCTCCTGGTCCACCTCGATCTCCCAGGGGAGGTCGGTGGTGCCGTTCCACATGGCGTTCTTGGCCTTCTCGTAGAGCTTCTCGAGGGGCGGGCGGGCGCCCTTCTCGTAGTCCCACGTGAAGATGGCGTCGGCGTTGTCGGCCACAGCGTGGATGGCCTCGTCGGCCTCAGTGTTGGACACCGAGAGGATGGCCTGGAGGTCGTCGGCACCGCCTCGGCCGAGGATCTCGGCGTCGCGGTCGTTGGCGCCGTTCGAGGGGTTCGTGGTGGTGGCCATGGTCAGCTCTCCTGTGAGGGTGGTGTGAGGTCGAGGGTCGGGTCGGTGCCGAGGGCACCGATGAGGTGGGCGATCAGCTGCTCCCACGGCGGGGAGTCGGGCATGGGCACCTCGGCCGCCTCCAGCAGGAGGAAGCCGAAGCCCAGGGCGTGGCAGAAGGTGACCATGGCCTCGGTGTCGAGGTCGTCGCTGATCCCGCCGGTCTGCTTGGCCGCCTCGATGACGTCGCGCAGCCGGTCCCGTCGGTCGAGCACGTGGGTGCGGATGAGCTCGGCCACCGCCGGGTCGCGCCGAGCGGCCACGAAGGCCTCGGTGAGCAGGGCGCTGCCCTGGTCGGTGCCGGCCGAGCGCTGGACGAGGTGGCTACCGGCGAGGGCCAGCACGTCGGCGGCCCGACCCTCGAAGCGGTGGTCGGCGAAGAGCGAGTCGAGCTCATCGGTGGCGGAGCACTCGAGGGCGGCCACCAGCAGCTCGGCCTTGCCGGCGTGGCGGGAGTAGATGGCTCCGGTGGTGGCGCCGGCCCGACGGGCGATCTCGGCCACCCCGGCTCGGTCGTAGCCCCGCTCGGCGAAGACCTCGGCCGCGGCGGCGAGCAAGCGCTGGCCCAGCGGGTCGTCCGCAGCGGCGACGGTATCGGCAGGCTGCGTTGCGTCGGGGAAGGTCTCGGCCAGGGCCACGAACCCGATAATAACGGTCGTTATCGGTGCGGCGAAAGGGACACCTGTCACATCTGGGACCGAGCCCGGTGAGGTCCCCCAGCCGAGCGTGGAGGGCGCGGGTAGGGTGCGATCTTCGCCGGCCAGGCCCCCCTGGTCGGACCTCCCCCCGGGGACCCCACACCACAAGGAGAGCGCTGTGCGCCTACGCAGATGGTTCCGCTTCGCGGCCCTGATCGCAGTCTTGGGGCTGCTGGTCGCGGCCTGCAGCACCGACGACGACGACGAGGGCGCCTCCTCGGGCGGTGACACCGAGACCACCGAGGGCTCCGGCGGCGACGGCGCCGCGACCTGCCAGGGCGAGGCCGGCCAGGAGCCGTCCGCCGAGCCCGTGGGCGGGGGCGAGGCCGACGGTGCCGGTCTGCGCATCGGCATGGTGCTCGACATCGGCGGCGTGGACGACGACTCGTTCAACGAGGCCGCCAACAACGGGCTCATCGCCGCCGAGGAGGACTTCGGCGTCGAGACCCAGGTGCTCGAGCCCAACGAGGACGGCTCCAACCGAGGCGACCTGCTGCGCTCGCTGGCCGAAGACGACTACGACCTCGTCATCGGCGTCGGGTTCCTCTTCGCCGAGTTGATGGAGCCCCTCGCCACCGAGTTCCCCGATGTGAGCTTCGCCATCATCGACGACGCCTCCTTCGAGGCCGACAACGTGACCTCGTTGATCTTCGCCGCCGAGCAGGGGTCGTTCCTGGTCGGCGCGGCCGCCGCCCTCAAGAGCGGCACCGGCAAGATCGGCTTCATCGGTGGAGTGAACACCGAGCTGATCCAGACCTTCCAGGCTGGCTTCGAGGCCGGCGTGGCCCAGGTCAACCCGGACGCCGAGGTGCAGGTCAACTACATCACCGAGCCGCCGGACTTCGACGGCTTCGCCGACCCGGCCTCGGCCAAGACCATCGCCGACGGCATGTACGCCGACGACATCGACGTGGTGTACCACGCCGCCGGTGGCTCCGGCGGCGGCCTCTTCGAGTCGGCCACCGCCGAGGACCGCCTGGCCATCGGGGTCGACTCCGACCAGTACCAAACGGTCGACGAGGAGACCCAGCCCTGCATCCTCACCTCGATGCTGAAGCGGGTCGACGTCGCGGTGTACAGCGCCGTCGAACAGCTGGCCAACGACGAGCTGGCGTCCGGTACCGAGGAGTTCAACCTCGAGAACGACGGCATCGCCTACGCCACCGACGGTGGCCAGCTCGACGACGTGAGCGGCGAGCTGGACGACCTCCAGCAGCAGATCATCGATGGCGACATCGAGGTGCCCACCGCACCCTGATGCGCCTGGGCGGAACCGGCCTCCTCTGAGGCCATGACGCCCGACGGGGCCCGGGACACCTGTCCCGGGCCCCGTCCGTCCCGAGGAGGCTCCCCCCTTGCCCCCCACCCCCACCGCCGGAGGCGCTGCGCCGGCGGAGGTCACCGCCCAGCGCCCGCCCGCCGTCGAGCTGGAGGGCATCACCAAGCGCTTCCCGGGCGTGGTGGCCAACCGCGACGTCCACCTCCGCGTCGAGCCCGGCACCATCCACGCCGTGGTCGGCGAGAACGGGGCCGGCAAGTCGACCCTGATGAAGATCCTGTACGGGATGCAGCGACCCGACGAGGGCACCATCACCGTCGATGGCGAGCAGGTCTCCCTGAAGCGGCCCACCGACGCCATCAAGGCCGGCATCGGCATGGTCCACCAGCACTTCATGTTGGCCGACAACCTGACCGTGCTGGAGAACGTCGTCCTCGGATCCGAGCCGAAGGTCCCCATCGTGCTCAGCCGGCGGCGGGCCCGTGAGCGCATCCGTGAGCTGGGCCGGGCCTACGGGCTGGCCGTCGACCCCGACGCCCTCGTCGAGGACCTCGGCGGCGGTGCCCGCCAACGGGTCGAGATCCTCAAGGTCCTCTACCGGGGCGCGCGGGTCCTGATCCTCGACGAGCCCACCGCGGTGCTCGTGCCCCAGGAGGTCGACGAGCTCTTCGCCAACCTCCAGGAGCTCAAGCGCGAGGGCCTCACCGTCCTGTTCATCTCCCACAAGCTCGACGAGGTCCTCTCGGTGGCCGACGCCATCACCGTCATCCGGGCCGGGACCACCGTCACCACCGTGACCCCCGATGAGGTCACCGCCCGCGACCTGGCCAACCTCATGGTCGGACACGAGCTGCCCTCCCCTGAGCCTCGCGACACCGAGATCACCGACACCGTGGAGCTCTCGCTCCGCGGGGTCACCGTGGCCGGGGCCGACGAGCGGCCGCTGCTCCACGGGATCGACCTCGTCATCCGACGGGGCGAGATCGTCGGCGTGGCCGGGGTCGAGGGCAACGGCCAGAGCGAGCTGCTCGCGGCGGTCATGGGCCTGGTCGAGCTGGCCCACGGCTCGGTGCTCGTCGGCGGCGAGGACATCTCCGGGTGGTCCACCCGTGAGCGGCGCGAGCGGGGCATCGCCTGCGTCCCCGAGGACCGCCAGCGCGACGGCCTGCTCCACGACGCTCCCCTGTGGGAGAACACCGCCCTGGGCCAGCAGACCCAAGCCCCCTACGTCCGGGGCCGGTTCATGGACCGGGCCGGGGCCCGGCGGCGGACCGTGGAGATCATCGAGACCTACGGCGTGCGCACCCCCGGCACCGAGGTGCGGGCGGGAGCACTGTCGGGCGGCAACCAGCAGAAGCTCATCATGGGGCGCGAGCTCACCGCCGAGCCGCGGGTCCTGGTGGCGGCCCACCCCACCCGCGGGGTCGATGTCGGGGCCCAGGCCGCCATCTGGGCCGAGCTCCGGGAGGCCCGCGACGCCGGGCTGGCCGTCCTGCTCATCTCGGCCGACCTCGACGAGCTCATCGGGCTGTCCGACACCCTCGTCGTGCTGTACGGGGGCCGGATGGTCGCCCGCCTCGACCCCGCCAGCACCAGCCTCGACGACCTCGGCTGCTACATGACCGGAACCGACCCCGCCGGCGGCGACGAGCTCGACGTCGACACCGCTGCGGCGCAGGCCGTGGCGGCCGATCGGGCCGCCACCGGGACGCCGGACGGGGCAGGGCCCGGGTGAAGGCTGATCGGATCCTCCTCAGCCTGGCCGCACCCGTGCTGGCCATCGCCCTGGCCGTGATCGTGTCGACCGGGGTCCTCCTCGTCAGCGGCAACTCGCCGGGTGAGGTCTTCTCGCTGCTCGGCGACCAGACCACCCAGCTGGGCGAGATCGTCAAGACCATCAACCGGGCCGGGCCCTACTACATCTCCGCGGTGGCGGTCGCCATCGGGTTCAAGATGAAGCTGTTCAACATCGGGGTGGAGGGCCAGTACCGCCTGGCCGGCGTGGTCGCGGCCGCCGCCGGGTTCTCCCTGCCGCTGCCCGGCTACACCCGCCTGATCGGGGTGCTGGCCGTCGCCGTCCTGGTCGGCTCGGCCTGGGCCGGCATCGCCGGGCTGTTGCGGGCCTACCGGGGCGTGAGCGAGGTGATCTCCACCATCATGTTGAACACCATCGCCCTGGGCATGACCGCCTTCCTGCTGACCCGCTACTTCAAGGAGGAGTCGGCCGACGGCACCGTCGACTTCGCCACCCGCACGGCGCGCATCCCCCAGGACGGTCGCCTGCCCGACCTCGACTGGCTCATCCCGGGCGAGATCCCCGGCGGCGTCCACCTCAACGCCTTCGTGATCCTGGCCGCCCTGGTCGGCGTCGGGTACTGGATCCTGATCTGGCGCAGCCGGTTCGGCTACGACCTGCGGGCGTCGGGGGCCAACCCGGTCGCGGCCCGGGCGTCGGGGGTCGACGCCCGTCGGATGACCTTCCTGGCCATGGCCATCTCCGGCGGTGTCGCCGGCCTGGTCGGGCTCTCCACCATCATCGGCGAGGAGCCCTACAGCTACACCGACGAGAGCTTCCTGGCCGGCCTGGGCTTCACCGGCATCGCCATCGCCCTGCTCGGTCGTAACAACCCGATCGGGATCGCCTTCGGCGCCCTGCTGTGGTCCTTCATGGACATCGCCAAGACGCCCATGTCCCGGTCCGACCTCCCCCGTGAGATCACCACGATCATGCAGGGCATCACCGTCCTCTCGGTCGTCATCGCCTACCAGGTCGTGGAACGGGTGGTCGAACGTCGCGAGGCCGCCATCACCGCCCGTTCCGGCGAGAGCGAGCCGCCCCCGCCCGCGGATCCGCCTTCGGAGCCCGCCACCGCCGGGGTGCCCACATGACCGTCGTCGAGCCCGATCCCGTCATCACCCCGCTGGAGACGGCCGACCCACCACGCATCGACCCGATCAGCCGCCTCCCCGCCTGGGCCCGGTTCAGCCTCTACGCCACGGTGCTGGTGCTGATCCTCACCATCGCCGAGCAGCTCACCGATCAGACCCGGCTCACCTCGGCCAACACCTGGTCCTCCGCCCTCCAGCTGACGATCCCCATCGCCCTGGCCGGCCTGGGGGGCCTGTGGGCCGAGCGGGCCGGCGTCATCAACATCGGCCTCGAGGGGATGATGATCCTCGGCACCTGGATGGGTGCATGGGGCGCCATCGAGTTCGGTCCCTGGTGGGGGGTCGCCCTGGGGGTGGCTGGTGGGTGCCTGGGCGGCCTGGTCCACGCCATCGCCACCGTCGGCTTCGGCGTCGACCACATCGTCTCGGGTGTGGTCATCAACATCCTCGCGGCCGGCACCACCCAGTTCCTGAACCTGGAGACCTTCGACTCCACCAACCAGTCGCCCCGGATCCCCGACAACGTGGCCGACATCACCATCCCGGGCCTCAACGACGTGTTCGGCGGCATCACCGGGAACCTCACCGACAGCTCGGTGCTGGCCTGGCTGGCCATCACGCTGGTCCTGCTCGTCCTGGTGGCCAAGCTCTTCCACCCCGGGCACAGAGGGGGCGGTTCCGGCGAGGACGACGACCGCCCGGCCACACCGGTCGCACCCGTCGACGGGATCGGCGTCGAGGATCCCGTCACCGACGATGACGGCCCCCGGATCCCGCCGGAGGTGGCGGCCCTGGCCCGGCCGGTGGTCCTCGCCGTGCTGGTCGTCCTCGCCGCCCTCTGCCTTATCGAGCTGGCCCCCTACCTCGACGACCAGCAGCGGTTCTTCATCTCCGAGCTGGGCCGCATCGTCGAGGGCCTGACCGAGGACCTTTCGCTCATCGTCGTCATCGGCGTGCTGGCCTTCCCGGTGAGCGCCTTCATCCTCTGGCGCACCAAGTTCGGCTTGCGCCTCCGCGCCTGCGGCGAGGATCCGGTGGCAGCCGAGTCGCTCGGGATCAACGTGTACCTGATGAAGGTGGTCGCGGTCGTCACCTCCGGTGGCCTGGCCGGCCTGGGCGGCGTGTCACTGGTCTACGTCTTCGCCGGTCAGTACCGCGCCGGCCAGACCAACGGTCGGGGCTACATCGGCCTCGCCGCCATGATCTTCGGCAACTGGCAGCCCGGTGGCCTGGCCTTGGGCGCGGGGCTCTTCGGCTTCACCGATGCCCTCAGCCTCCAGAGCGGCGGCACCACCCGCAGCCTCCTGATCGTGGTCGCCCTGCTGTCGATCCTGCTGGTGGCCCGGGCCGCCTACACCCGCCGCTGGCGGGCGGCCACCTTCACCGGGCTCGCCGGTCTGGTCGCGTTCCTCTGGTTCCGCGCCATCGAGGAGCTGCCGGGCGAGATCGTGGTCTTCCTCCCCCACATCACCACCCTCCTGGTGCTGACCTTCGCGTCGCA
>JBBSME010000084.1:0-13422 GCA_038233335.1 Acidimicrobiales bacterium
GCCCGGCGGCGACCCTCCACGTCGGGGTCGGCTCCCCCATCGAGGTCGGCCACCAGTCGGGCCACCCGGGCCACCAGCGAGGGCAGCGGCGTCGGCGCCCCCTCGTCGGCCTCGACCGGCCACGCCTCCGGACCGTAGTAGGCGTCGACCATCCCGTGGAGGTACCGGCCCAGGGCCAGGCCCAGCCGCACGTAGCGCTCCGGCAGCCCCCGGTTTTCGTCAGCCATGGCCGCCAGTCAGTCGAGCTCGGCGTGGAGGAAGGCCACCGTCTGGGCCCAGGCCTGGTCGGAGACGGCCTTGTCGTGGACCTCGGGTCGGGTGTCGTTGAAGAAGGCGTGGTCGACGCCAGGCCAGATGGTCAGCTCCGCATCGACGCCGGCTTCCTTGAGGTCGGACTCGAGGGCTCGGGCCTTGTCCGGACCGAAGAAGCCGTCCTGCTCGGCGAAGTTGCCCCGCACCTTGGCCTGCACGTTGGACCAGTCGGGCTGGGCGTGCTCCCACGGGATGAGCCCGTACCAGGGGGCGCAGGCCGTGAAGGCGGCCGGTCGCTCGGCCGCCACCACCAGGGCCAGACCGCCGCCCATGCAGAAGCCGGTGACGCCGAGGCGGGTCGAGGTGGTGGCCTCGTGCTCCTGGAGGTAGGCGATGGCGCCGGACATGTCGGCCACGGCCTGGTCGAGGTTCAGCGCCATCATCAGCTTGCCGGCCTCGTCGGGCTCCGTGGTCGTCTCCCCGTGGTAGAGGTCCGGGGCCAGGGCCACGAAGCCCGCCGCTGCGAACCGGTCGCAGACGTCGCGGATGTGGTCGACCAGACCCCACCACTCCTGAATGACCAGGAGCCCGGGGCCGGATCCGGACTCGGGAACGGCCAAGTAGCCGTGCCCGGTGTCGTCGCCGGTGGAGAAGTCGATGTGCTGACCCATGGCGCCGACCCTACCCAGGACCGGCCCCGGCAACCGACGCGTCAGAAGGGCGAGCCGACGGTCAGTAGCCGCCCTGGAGCTTGCGGTGGTCCCAGGTCACCATCTTCTCGGGGCGCAGCAACATCACGACCCGCTTGTTGACCATGACCTCGGCCATCGAGGCGCGGTCGGCCTCCTCGATCTCCGGGTGGTAGCGGGCCAGCACGTCGGTGGCGATGGCCATGAGCGTGTCCGCGTCGTCGCTGATCTCCATGGTCCCGACCATCTCCGCGCCCTGCAGCGTGTCGTAGGTGTCGCCGTCCTCGACCAGGGCGGTGACCCGGGGGTCGCGCTGCAGGTTCTTCACCTTCTGGGAGCGGGCGAAGGTCTCGAAGCCGATGGTGCCGTCGGGCAGGAAGCCGTACCACATGGCCACCAGGTGGATCGTGCCGTCGTGGTTCTGGGTGGCCAGGTTCATGGTGTGGCGCCCGTGGAGGAAGGTGTCGGTCTCCTCGGGGGTCATCTTGATCAGCTCACGACGGGACACGGGGCCTCCAGGGCGCAGTCGGACCCCCGATGATGCCCGACCGGGGCGGCTACGGGCGGGGTGGGGTCAGGGGCGGTGCGAGCCCGGCGTACGGGCCGACTTGAGCAGCTCGGTGGCCACCGGGCAGGCGGTCGCCACCCCCGAGGCCGCGTCGACCAGGCCCTCGGGACCGACGATGCGGTCGATCAGGCCGAGGGGGACCAGATCGACGTCGGACTCCCAGGGCTCCTCGCGGTCGACCACGGCGCCGGTGCACGCCTCCCACAGCGGCCCGGGGAGGACGCGTCCGGTGGGAGCGACGAGCCAGACGGTGCGTCCCGCGGCCGCCGCCACCGCGGCGGCGGCGCGGCTGCCGGGCCGACAGAGGGCCCCGTCGGGGCCGGCGGCATCGGCCTCGAGCACCACCACGTCGGCCACCGCAGCAGCGGCCGCGATGCCCTGGGTCGGTACGTCCAGCACCTCCAGGTCGACCCGGCTCAGCACCCGGCCCAGGTCGACCCCGGTGCCATCGTCGGCGGCCAGCACCTCGAGGTCGCCCCGACGCGCCAGCGCCGGCACCACGGTGGACGGCCAGCCCACGACCAGCACCCGCGCCTCGTCGGGGAGGGCCGCAGCCAGCACGCCGGCGGTGTCGTCGCCCTCGATCTCCCCCGCGGCCCGCCACCCCTCGGCCTCGGGTTCGGCGGCGACCAGGACCCGGCTGCACATCCACCACATCGGACCCACCGCCGGGTGCCGGGCCACCAGCCGGCGGGCGGCGGCGACCAGCCCCGCCGGGTCGTCCTCGAACGAACCCAGGGCGTGGGCCGCTTCCGACACCAGGTCCACCGGGTCGGCCCCGCCGGCCCGGGCCACGTAGCGGAGCCGCTCGATGGGGTGCACCCGGCCTAGAGCCCCGGCTTCCAGATCATGTCGACCAGCATCAGGATCAGGAGGAGGTGGAGCATGCCACCGAACATGTTGACCCGGGCATCGGCACCGGGGGTGTCTCGCGCATCGGCGGCCTTGCGCTCGGCCGGGATGACCCCCAGGAACAGGACCCCGAGCATGGCGAACCAGAGCACGAAGGCGGTCGAGACCCAGGTCTGGGAGAACTCGTAGGCCTCGTCGGAGAGCAGCAGCGTGAAGATGCCCAGCAGGCCGGCGACGAGGACCGCGGGCCCGTGGACGAGGAAGTTCGTGGGCGCGATCTGGTTCCCGACCTCGCTCGGCAAGGTGGAGGTCCCCTGCTTCCGCAGCCGGACCCTCAGGATCGGCCACACGAAGGACGGCGCGAAGGCCACGATCACGGCCAGGATGTGCAGCAGCAGCATGAGGTTGTAGGGGAAGGAACCGATACCGGCGAACACAGGGCCTCCTGGAGACGGACCGGGGCAATCTATCCATCGTCCCCCGTGACCGGGCGCTCGATCACGGTGCCCCCGACCACGGTCGGACCCGGGGAGCCGCTCGGGGCGGCACCCTGACGAGGTCCGACCGGCCACGGTACGGTGCCCGTTGGCGGTCGCGGAACCGTCGCTCTCCGCCGACCCGCCCACCCCGGACGGTTTCGGGACGCCGGGGGCGCGTTGCTACCTTCTCCCCGTGGCCGTGGCCGAGCAGGTTCCCGAGTCGATCTCCCTCACCGCCCTGTCGGGCGACGAGGCGACGCTCGACGACTGGATGACCACCTTCCAGCTGGCGGTCGTGGTGATCGACCCGTTCACCTCCGAGAGCAGCTGGATCCTCGACACCGCCGGCCGGCTCCTCCTGGAGTTCAAGGAGGCCGATTGCCGGGTGGCCTGGGTCGTGACCGCGGATGCCGACGATGCCCGCACGTTCCTCGGCCCCTGGGCCGAGCAGATCCTCACCTTCTGCGACGCTGACCGCACGTTCGTGCGCGGCGTCGGGCTGGCCCACCTCCCCGCCTTCGTGCACCTGCGCCAGGACCGGGTGGTCGTGAGCACGGCCGAGGGCTGGGACCCGCCCGAGTGGGATGCCGCCATCGCCGGGCTGACCCGGATGATGAGCTGGACCAAGCTCGAGGTCCCGCCCCCCGGTGCCCCGGGGCCCTTCCCCGGCTCCCCCGCCTGAGCCCGCATCTCAGGGGGTGCCGCCGCGCGTGAGGGCGAGGAGGTCCAGGGCCTCGTCCAGCTCGGCCTCGTCCATGAGCCCGGCGTCGAGGACGACCTCCCGGATGGTCTTGCCGGTCTTGGCGCTCTCCTTCACCAGCTCGGCCACCTTCTCGTAGCCGAGGGTCGGGTTGAGGGCAGTGGCCGCCTGCGGGGTGGCCTCGGCGTAGGCCTGGAGCCGGTCCAGGTCGGGCTCGATGCCGGCCACGCACCGATCGGCGAAGAGCGTGCTCACGTTGGCGAGCAGATCGATCGACTCGAGCAGGTTCCGGGCGATGACCGGCAGGAAGACGTTGAGCTCGAAGTTGCCCTGGCTGCCGCCGAAGGCCACGGCCGCGTCGTTCCCGTACACCTGGGCCACCACCTGGCTGACGGCCTCGGGGATCACCGGGTTCACCTTCCCCGGCATGATCGACGAGCCCGGCTGGAGGTCGGGCAGGCGGATCTCGGCCAGGCCCGTCTTGGGTCCCGAGGCCATCCAGCGCAGGTCGTTGGCCGCCTTGAGCAGGCCCGCGGCCAGCGCCCGCAGCTCCCCGGACAGGCTGACCAGCTGGTCGCGGGCCCCCTGGGCCGCGAAGTGGTCCGGCGCCTCGACCAGCTCGACCTCGAGGCGAGCCGACACCAGGGCGATGGCGGCCGAGGCGAACCCGTCGGGGGCGTTGAGGCCGGTCCCGGTGGCCGTGCCGCCCAGGGGCAGCTCGCCGACCCGGGGGAGGGTGGCGGCCAAGCGCTGACGGGCCGCCGCCACCTGGGCCGCATAGCCCGCCATCTCCTGGCCGAGGGTGACCGGGGTGGCGTCCATGAGGTGGGTGCGCCCCGCCTTCACGAGGGCGCCGAAGTCATCCGCCTTCTGTTGGAGCGTGGCGACCAGGTGGTCCAGGGCCGGGAGCAATCGATGCGTGACACCCACCGCGGCGGCCACGTGCATGGCCGAGGGGAAGGTGTCGTTGGAGGACTGCGAGGCGTTGACCTCGTCGTTGGGGTGCACGGCCCGGCCCAGCCGCTCGGTCGCCAGCGAGGCGATGACCTCGTTGGCGTTCATGTTGGTCGAGGTCCCGGATCCCGTCTGGTAGACGTCGACCGGGAAGTGGTCGTCCCACCGTCCGTCGGCCACCTCCGACGCGGCCGAGGCAATGGCCGCGGCCGCGTCGGCATCGACCACTCCCAGGTCTCCGTTGACCTCGGCCGCAGCGGCCTTGATCGCGCCCAGCGCGTGGATCAGCTCCGCGGCCACGGTGAGACCGGAGACGGGGAAGTTCTCGACGGCCCGCTGGGTCTGGGCCGCCCACCGGGCATCGATGGGGACCCGGACCTCCCCCATGGTGTCGTGCTCGATCCGGTGGGTGTCCTCGGAGGCCATGGGTCCGGTCTACCCGGCGAGAGCCCCGCGACGCTGACGCCCCCTGTTCTTCTCCTCAGGAGCTCACCGCGTCGCGCGGCGGCGCGATGTCACAGGGTCCGGGTACGGTTGGCGTCACCTTCCCCGGTTGACACCCGATCACCGGAGGACTGTCATGTCCCTCAGCGCCAAGAGCCGATCAGACATCCTGCGCGGCCTCAGCGCCGTCATCCCCGAGTCGGAGGCCGTCGAGGAGATGCTCGCCAACTTCGCAGCCCGAGACGCCGACGAGTGTGCGACCAAGGACTTCATCCGGGCGGAGGTCCAGACGGTCCGTGCCGAGATGGCCACGATGCGGACCGAGATCCACCTCGACGTCCAACGCATCATCATGTGGATGGTGGGCACCAACCTGGCCATGCTCGGCGTGCTGTTCACCCTCATCCGCCTCAGCGGCTGAGGCGGTCGGTCGGGTGCACGCTCACGACCGTCGGCGGCGATGACGGACTTCACCTACACCCCGCTGCTGCCCACCGGACCCGACGCCACGTCCTACCGGAAGCTCACCTCCGACGGGGTGGCCACCATCGAAGCGGCCGGCCGCACCTTCCTCACCGTCGAGCCCCAGGTGCTGACCGACCTGGCCGCCGAGGCCATGCACGACATCGCCCACTTCCTGCGCGCCGGGCACCTGGCCCAGCTGGCCCGCATCCTGGAGGACCCCGAAGCCTCGGCCAACGACCGCTTCGTGGCCAACGACCTGCTCCAGAACGCCAACATCTCCTCGGCCGGCGTCCTGCCCATGTGCCAGGACACCGGCACCGCCATCGTCAAGGGCAAGCGGGGCGAGCGGGTCCTCACCGGCGGCGGCGACGAGGCGGCCCTGGCCCGGGGCATCTTCGAGACCTACCAGCGCGACAACCTCCGTTACTCCCAGATGGCGCCGCTCTCGATGTGGGACGAGGCCAACACCAAGACCAACCTCCCGGCCGAGATCAAGATCGGCGCGGTCGATGGCGCCGAGTACTCGTTCCTGTTCATGGCCAAGGGCGGCGGCTCGGCCAACAAGTCGTTCCTCTTCCAGGAGACCAAGGCCCTGCTCAACCCGGACCGACTGCGGTCGTTCCTGGACGAGAAGCTGCGCCTGCTGGGCACCTCGGCCTGTCCGCCGTACCACCTGGCCGTGGTCATCGGGGGCACCTCGGCCGAGATGGCCCTGGAGACGGCCAAGCTCGCCTCGGCCCGCTACCTCGACACCATCCCGACCGAGGGCTCTGCGGCGGGCCACGCCTTCCGCGACCTGGAGATGGAGCAGGAGGTGCTGGCCCAGACCCAGGCCTTCGGCATCGGGGCCCAGTTCGGGGGCAAGTACTTCTGCCACGACGTGCGGGTGATCCGCATGCCCCGCCACGGGGCCTCCTGCCCGGTGGGCATCGCGGTGTCGTGCTCGGCCGACCGCCAGGCCCGGGCCAAGATCACCGCCGAGGGCGTGTTCCTGGAGGAGATGGAGCGCAACCCGGCCCGGTACCTGCCCGAGGTCGCCGACGAGGAGCTGGGCGGCGACGTGGTGGCGATCGACCTGGACCGCCCCATGTCCGACATCCGGGCCGAGCTGTCCCGTCACCCGGTGAAGACCCGCCTGGCCCTGTCCGGCACGCTGGTGGTGGCCCGCGACATCGCCCACGCCAAGATCGCCGAGGTCCTCGACTCCGGGGGCGAGATGCCGCAGTACCTGCGCGACCACCCCGTGTACTACGCCGGGCCGGCCAAGACACCTGTGGGCTTCGCCTCCGGGTCCTTCGGGCCGACCACCGCCGGACGCATGGATGCCTACGTCGAGCGGTTCCAGGCCGAGGGCGGCTCGCTGGTCATGTTGGCCAAGGGCAACCGCAGCCAGCAGGTCACCGACGCCTGCCAGCGCCACGGTGGCTTCTACCTCGGTTCCATCGGCGGCCCCGCGGCCCGACTGGCCCAGGACTGCATCCGCTCGGTCGAGGTCCTGGAGTACGAGGAGCTGGGCATGGAGGCGGTCTGGCGCATCGAGGTCAAGGACTTCCCCGCCTTCATCATCGTGGACGACAAGGGCCACGACTTCTTCGCCGAGGTCTCCCGCCCCGTCGACCTCGGCCAGAAGACCATGCGCCCCGGCCGCTGATCGAGAGCGGGCCGCCAGCCGTAGGGCCCGCTGTCGCACCGCATCGGTACGATCAGGACCGCCTTCCCCGGTTGACACGCGACCACCGGAGGACTGTCATGTCCCTCAGCGCCAAGAACCGCCAAGGGCCCGAGCGGCCTGCCGTCGACGAAGGAGACGGCGAGAGCGGGCAAGCACGGCGGGTACCTCCGAGGCGCAGCCGAGGAGAAGGGGCCGAGGACGTAAGCTTGCGGAGGACGTTCAGCCGCGCTCAACGGACTGAGCAAGGTCATCCCCGAAACGGAGGCCGTCGAGGAGATGCTCGCCAACTTCGCTGCCCGCGAGGACGAGGAGTGGATCAGCAAGCAGTTCCTCCGCGCCGAGCTGGCCGGGCTCCAAACCGAGCTCAAGGCCGACGTGGCCTCCTTGCGGGTGGAGCTCCACACCGAGATCGGGGGACTGCGATCCGAGCTCCACACCGAGATCGGGGGACTCCGCTCTGAGGTCCACGCCGGGACCCAGCGGCTGATCATGTGGATGGTCGGGACCAACATCACGCTGTTCGCCCTCTTGTTCGCCCTCTTGCGCCTCACGACCTGACGCCCGTCCACGCTCAGGCTTCCCTGGCCACCAGGGCTCGGATGGCGGCGGCCTCGGCCGGGCTGACGTTGGGGTCGGCGAGGCGCACCCCGGCGGTGGGCTCGAGAGCAGCGCGGGCCTGGTCCCGAGCGTCGCCGGCGAGGAAGCGCTCGACGAGGCGGGACCGGATGCGCCCCTCTGCGATGCCCACGACCGCCTCCCGCACACGGGCGACCACGCCGGAGGGGTTGGCGTCGCGGCCCAGCGCGGCCACCACCATCCAGGTCTCGGCCAGGTCGGCGCCTGCCCCACCCCGCTTGGCGTTGGTCCAGTCGATGACCACCGGTCCATCGGCGGCGAGGATCACGTTGCCAGGGTGCAGGTCGAGGTGGAGGATGGCGTCGCCGTCCCACGGGTGGGTGGGCAGGCCCCCGGGCCAGCAGCGGCCCGAGCTGGTCGGGATCGAGCCGCTCGTCAGCGACCTCCATCCCGGATGCGGCTGGCTCAGCGGTGTCACCCGGGTCATGGGTGTCGGCCGGCTCAGGGGTGTCAGCCACCGCCCCAGCCTGCCGGGCCGTCGCCGCCGCCGCCCAGGTCGCGCGGGCCACCGTTCTTGGTACGGAAGTCCCCGATCGTCCCGGTCACCGGTACCAAGAAGCGAAGCGCCACCCCGGACCACCCGTTCTTGGTACAGAAGTCCCCGATCGTCCCGGTCACCGGTACCAAGAACGGGAACCGCTCAGGCGGACCCGCCCGCTAGGCCAGGGCGACCATGTCGAGCAGGTCGTCGGACCAGTGATCGACGTTGCCGTCGGGCATGAGCAGCACCCGGTCAGGGCGCAGCGCCCGCACGAAGTCGGGGTCGTGGCTGACCAGCACGATGCTGCCGGGCCAGTGGGCCAGGGAGTCGGCCACGGCTTCCCGCGACCCGGGGTCGAGGTTGTTGGTGGGCTCGTCGAGGAGGAGCAGGTTGTGGCGCCCGGCCACCAGCTGGGTGAGGGCCAGCTTGGTCTTCTCGCCACCCGACAGCGTGCCCGCATGCTGGAACACCTTGTCGCCGGTGAGGCCGAACATCCCCAGCAGGGCCCGCAGCTCGGACTCGGACTGCCCGGTGGCCGCCTCTCGCAGCTGGTCGATCAGGTTCCGGTGGGGGTCGAGGCCCTCGTGCTCCTGGGCGTAGTATCCGGCGACCACGTTGAGGCCGAGGGCGACACGCCCCGTGGTCGGCTGCTGCACCTCGGCCACCGTGCGCAGCAGGCTGGTCTTGCCGGCCCCGTTGAAGCCCATGACCAGCATGCGCTCGCCTCTGCCCATGGAGAACTCCACGTCGGCGAAGACGTGGTTGTCGCCGTAGGTCACCGACAGGTCCTCGACCTCCAGGACCGTTCGCCCGGCGTGCGGTGGCTCCGGGAACTTCACCCGTGCGACCCGCGCCTGGCGGGGGCCCTCGATGCCCTGGGCCTCGATGCGGGCGATCCGCTTCTCCATGCTGTGGGCCATGGTCGCCTTGGTGGCCTTGGCCCCGAACCGGTCGACGACGTTCTGGAGGCGCTCGACCTCCTTGGCCCGGCCTGCCGCCTCCTTGCGCCGGCGCTCCTCGTCGGCGGCCCGCTGCTTGACGTACTGGGAGTAGGTGCCCTTGTACTCGTGCATGGTGCCGGTGTCGTCGTGGCCGTCGCGGTCGAGGTGGATGACCCGGGTGATGGCCTCGTCGAGCAGGTCGAGGTCGTGGCTGATGACGAGGAGCCCGCCCCGGTAGCGGCGCATGTACTCCAGCAGCCACTCCTTGGCGTCGGAGTCCAGGTGGTTGGTGGGCTCATCGAGGAGCAGCAGGTCGCTGCCGGCGAAGAGGATGCGGGCCAGCTCCACCCGACGCCGCTCACCGCCGGACAGGGCGACCACCGGGAGCTCGAGGCGGTCGTCGGTGAGGCCCAGCCCCGAGGCCAGGCGCCGGACCTCGCTGTCGGCCTGGTAGCCGCCGTCGAGGCGGAAGCGCTCCTCGGCCCGGGAGTAGCGGTCGACGGCCCGGGGGGACGGATCCTCCTCCATGGCCACCCGCAGCTTCTCCATGCGGACCACGGCCTCGTCCAGGCCTCGACCCGACAGCACGTGCTCGAGGCCGCTGCGGGCGGCGGCGGTGTCGTCCAGGCGGGGGTCCTGGGGCAGGTAGCCGACCCCTCCGTCGCGCCGGATCGAGCCGTGGGCCGGCGGCCCCTCGTCGCCGATGATCTTCAACATCGTCGTCTTGCCGGCGCCGTTGCGACCCACCAGGCCGACCTTGTCGCCGCCGCGCCGGGTGAAGCTGACGCCGTCGAGGAGGACGACGCCTCCCACCTCGACACGAAGGTCACGCACGGTCAGCACCCGTCGATGCTGCCAGCGCCCGTACGTGAGCACCAACCGCGATCGGTACTGTGCGCCCGTGGCCGACCTCCATCCGCTGCCTGACCAGCCCGCTGGCACCCCCTGGCCGACCGCGGGCTGGGAGGAGGCCTCTCCCCCGGCGGAGGCGGCCGACCGGCTGCCCGCCGCCCTCGACCGGCTGATCGGTCCGGAGATGGACCCGGTCCTCGGCCACACCAACGCGCTGGCCGTGGTCCACCGGGGTCGCATCGTCGCCGAGCGCTACGGCGAGCGGGAGATGGGTCCCCTGGCCGAGCTGGCCGGGGTCGAGCCCGGTCCCATCAGCGCCGACGACCCCCTCGGCTCCTGGTCCATGGCCAAGAGCGTCCTCCACCTGGCCGTGGGGATCGCCCAGGCCCAGGGCCTCGTCGACGTCACCCACCCGGCGCCCGTCCCCTCGTGGCAGGAGCCCGCCGACCCCCGTGGCGCCATCACCTGGGACGACCTGCTGACCATGCGTCCGGGCCTGGCCTGGACCGAGGTCTACGAGGGCTTCGACGACGACGCCCTCCCCGACGTCATCACCATGCTCTACGGCGACGGCGCGGACGACATGGCCGCCTTCGCCGCCGAGAAGCCGCTGGTGCACCCCCCGGGCACGCCGGAGGCCTACCTGTACTCCTCGGGCACCACCAACATCGTGGCCGACGCGCTGCGGCGCGCCCTCGACCTCGAGCCCGGCAGCCTCGATGACTGGGTGCGAGCGGCCCTGCTCGACCCCATCGGGATCACGACCGCGACCTTCGGCCATGACGGCGCCGGCCTCTGGGCCGCCTCCTCCTACGTCGACATGATCGCCCGGGACTGGCTCCGCCTCGGGCTCATGGTCCTTCGGGGCGGGCTCTGGAGCGGTGCCGAGGTGGTGCCCCCGGCGTGGATCGACCACGGCCGCACCCCCCGCTCACCCGACGAGGACATCGTCCACGGCGCCCACTGGTGGGCCCGGCCGGACCGGTCCGACGGAACGTTCATGGCCCACGGCTTCGAGGGCCAGCGGCTGATGATGGTCCCTGACCGCGACTTGGTCGTGTTCCGCCAGGGCAAGACGCCGGCCGCCGACAAGGACATCCTCAACGCCCACCTGCTGGCCCTGATCGACCTCTTCCCCCTCGTCAGCAGCGCCTGAAGGCTCGCCGCTACCCGTCGGCGCGCAGGGGGCGGAGCCGGCAGCCGTCGCCGTCGGTGATCTCGTAGAGGTCCGGAGGGCCGGGAGCCTCCTCGTCGAGGAGCGGCGCCGCCAGCAGGATCCCGAACGGGTTGTCCTTCGGGTTCGGCGCGGAGGCGGCCCAGCCCACGACGGTGCCGTCGACCACCGCGGCCAGGTCCCGGACGCCGTCGGCCTCGATCGTGCCCGGGTACCAGAGGCGCCGCGGCTCGCCGGTGCCCCCTTCGAAGGAGGTCCCTGCCTCCGGCGACCGGAGGCGCACGGTCGGGCCGGCCGCACACTCCCCCAGGTCCTCGACCGTGCGCCCGAGCAGGTCCGCGTGGCGACCGTGGCGCCAGACCTGGAGCTCGTCGGCCGGGCCGGGCCGGACCGGTGCCTCGCGGATGGCGGCCAGGCCGTCAGCGCTCAGCTCCACCACCCCGTCGGGGCCGGCGCCGGGGTGAGGCCCGACGTCGCGCACCCGGATGGTCTTGGGGTCGGTCCGACGGGACGGGCCGACCAGCGACGTGCCGTCGACGTCCCACGGGATGTCCGAGCCCACCAGGTCGGCCAAGGTGGGGACGACGTCGAGCGTGCGGGCATCGTCGTCGCGCACCTCGGCCTCGCTCTGGCCCGGGGCCTTGATCAGCAGCGGCACCCATGCGATCTCTGCCTCGTTGCCGGGCTGCGGGGCCCGTGCCCTCATGCCCCGGGTGAACGACACCCCGTGGTCGGAGGCCACCACCACCACGGCCTCGTCCCAGCGGCCCTGCTCCTCCAGGCGATCGATTATGGCGCCCAGCAGGCGATCGCCCCACTGGGCCTGGAGCAGGTGCCGCACCCGGGCCGCGGCAGCCTGGTCCTCCCCGATGGCATCGTCGGCCCAGGCCGTGAACTCGAGGCCCATCGGTGGGTCCGGTGCGCCGTACGTCTCGCCGCTGGGCAGGAGCCGCCAGGGCTGGTGCGGCACCGGAATGTGCAGGTAGTCGAACGTCGGCCGGTCACCCTCGGGCGGGGTGAGGCCGCTCAGGAACTCCAGGCCGGGGAGGAGGATCTCGGCCGGGTCGTCGAAGCCGGTCACCTCGTAGTCCGCCGTCGGGGTCGCAGCCCAGGGAGCGGCCTGCTCCCACCAGAGCGAACCGGCCTCGTCAGCCAGCTCTCGGACGGGGGCATCGGGCTCGGGGGGCGCCCCGACGGTCAGTGCCTTGGCGTCATCGTCGAGGACCGGGGTGTCTCCGTCGCACAGCGACGGTGGGCACAGCTCGGTCGACCACTCGACGCCGTGCACGTCGTGGGTGGGCCCGAGCAGGGCGAACAGGGACTCCGGGAAGTTGGCTGCGACGCCCGCAACCTGCTCGGCCTCCGGTCCTTGGCCGGTGACCAGGGCGGGGACGGCGAGTGCGGTGCGGTCGGCCACCGTCGTCGCATTCCGGTACCAGGTCGAGGTGGCCGCGACCCGAGCCAGGTTGGGGAAGAGGTCGGCGTCGATCTCTCCCTGCTCCACCAACGAGAGGGTCGGCAGCTCATCGAACACGATCATCACCACCGGAGGCTGACCACCGGCTGCGGATGAGGGGGCCACGTCCTCCGGGCTCAAGAGCGGGCTGACCGAGGAGGCGAACAAGAAAAGGGCGAGGAACACCGCCGGCGCCGGGGAGGCGAAGCGGAGGAAGGACCGGGCCGGCTCCCAGCGCCGGTGCAGGGCGCCCGCCCCGACGGCGGCGACGACCGCGGCGATGGTCCGCAGTGGAGCCGAGGCGCCGAGGTCGCGGACGACCACGACCACGGCCACCGCAGCCAGCGTGGCGACCAGGGCCGTCTGGACCCAGCCCCGTGCGGCGGCACCCACCAGGCGGGTCAGCCCGGCCAGCCCGGCCAGGAGGACCAGGGGACCGAGGCTGACCAGGAGGCCGAAGACCACGATGTCGCCCGGAGAGGCGTCGACGGCGACGAAGCTCTCCGGGGCCTCGCCGAAGGGTCCGAGCACCGGGGACACCACCGCGAAGCCGACCAGGGCCGACAGCTCGGCGACCAGCAGGAGCTCCTGCCGCCAGGGTCGGGGACGGTCGCCCTCGTCCCCACCGGCACCATCGACGTGGCCCCCGCCCAGAGCGGGCTCGCGGTCGTCCGGGCCGGGCTCGGAGGCCCGGCCACCCTCGTCGCCGGTCATCGGTGGTGACCGATCGCCATCGGACCTCTCTCTTCGCCGGATGCGGTCGACGTTCCTTCCGCGGGACGGTCGGTCACCCTACTGGCAGCCACC
>JBBSME010000085.1:0-13256 GCA_038233335.1 Acidimicrobiales bacterium
CGGCCAAGAAGAAGGCTGCGGCCAAGAAGTCCACCGCCAAGAAGACAGCGGCGAAGCGGGCTCCGGCCAAGAAGAAGGCTGCAGCCAAGAAGACCGCGGCCAAGAAGTCCACGGCCAAGAAGACGACGGCCAAGAAGACCGCCGCGAAGAAGGCCTGACCTCGCCCCGTCGCCGGCTCGATCTCGAGATCGTCCGGCGGGGCCTGCGGCCCGACCGAGACTCCGCACGAGCCGCCATCGCCGATGGCCTGGTGCTGGTCGGTGGCGCTCCCGCCCCCCGTGCGGAGCGCCTGGTCGCACCGCACGAACCCGTCGTGGTGCAGTCCCCCCGCCCCCGCTACGTGGGCCGGGCCGGGGAGAAGCTGCACGGCGCCATGGACCACTTCGACCTCCGCGTCGAGGGCCACGAGGCTCTTGACGTGGGCGCCTCCACCGGCGGGTTCACCGACTGCCTCCTGCAACACGGCGCCCGCACCGTCCTTGCTGTCGACGTGGGTCGCAACCAGCTCCACGAGCGCATCCGAGACGATCCCCGGGTCACCAGCCGGGAGCGCACCGACATCCGCAACCTCGATCCGCCCTCCGGCCCGGGGGCGGAGATCGTGACGGTCGACGTGTCGTTCATCCCGCTCCGAAGCGTGCTGCCGGCCGTGCTGCTCCAGGCGCGAGCCGGGGCCGATCTGGTCTTGCTGGTCAAGCCCCAGTTCGAAGCCGATCACGTGGTGGTCAGCCGAGGCCGAGGGGTGGTGCGGGACCCGGAGGTGTGGACCGAGGTGCTGATCGAGGTGGTGAACACGCTCCACGGGCTCGGAGCCGCCATCATGGGCGCCATGGTCTCGCCCCTCCACGGTGTCGACGGCAACGTGGAGTTCCTGATCCACGCCCGCGCCCCGGGTCACGACCGACCGGATCCTGGCGGGCTCGACGCCCGCGCCCTCGCGGCAGCAGCGGCGGGGACCTCGTGACCGGCGGGAGCTCGCAGGTGGTGGCCATCGTGCGTCACCCGGAGAGCGATCGGGCCGCGGCCCTCGAGGACCAGGTCCGGTCCTGGCTGGTGGGCCACGGGCACCGCACCGCGCCCATGGCCGAGGCCGACGTGGTGGTGAGCATCGGTGGCGACGGCACCATGCTGCGGGCCGTCGACCAGGCCAGCAGCCGGGGGACCCCCGTCCTGGGCATCAACATGGGTCAGCTGGGCTACCTGACCGAGGTGGATCCGTCGCACTGGGAGCCTGCGCTGGAGCGGTGGGACCGGGGCGAGGCCCGGGTGGCGGAGCGCATGGTCCTGGCCGTGCGGATCGAGCGCGCCGGGGCCGCTCCCGACCCGGTCGCCGACGCCCCGGTGGCCCTGGCCGACGGGACCTACCTCGCCCTGAACGAGGTGGTCGTGGAGAAGACCCCGATCGGACGCATGGTCCGACTGGGGGTCGTGCTCGACGGCGACTTCTTCAACACCTACGCGGCCGACGGGATGATCGTGGCCACCCCCACCGGCTCAACCGCCTACGCGCTGTCGGCCCGGGGCCCGATCGTCGACCCCGAGCACCGAGCCATCGTCCTGACACCGGTCGCGCCGCACATGCTCTTCGACCGTGCTCTCGTGCTCACGCCCGGAACCGAGGTCCGCCTCGAGGTCCGGGGTGACCGTCCTGCCACCGTCGCCCTCGACGGTCGCAGCGTCGGTGAGCTGGCGGTGGGCGACGCCGTGGTCGCCACCGCGGCCGACCGCCCCGCCCGGCTGCTGACCTTCGGCGACCACAGCTTCCACGACGTCCTCAAGGCCAAGTTCGGCCTCGAGGATCGCTGAGGAGGGCGTTTCGTGCTGGCCGAGCTGGCCGTCACCGACCTCGGGGTCATCGATCGGGCCCGCCTGGTGCTGGGCCCGGGGCTGACCGCGCTCACCGGCGAGACCGGGGCGGGCAAGACCATGCTGGTCGAGGCCATCGCGCTCCTCCTCGGGGCCCGGGCCGACGCCGACCTGGTGCGGCCGGGAGCATCCGAAGCCGTGGTCGAGGGCCGCTTCGTCGTGGGCGACGAAGAAGTGGTGCTGACCCGCGCCATCCCGCGCTCAGGTCGCTCGCGCGCCTACATCGATGGTCGGATGGCCACGGCCACCGCACTGGCCGAGCGAGGTGCTGCCCTGGTCGACCTGCTGGGACAGCACGCGCACCATGCCCTCCTCTCCGCGCCGGCCCAGCGCCGGGCGTTGGACCGGGCCGCGTCGATCGACCTGACCGCCCTCCGCGACGCCCGGAGCGCGGTCGCCGAGCTGGACCGGCGCCTGGCCGACCTGGGCGGCGATGCGGGGGCCCGGGCGCGGGAGATCGACCTCCTCCGCTACCAGCTGGCCGAGCTGGAGGCGGCCGAGCTCGTCGATCTGGACGAGGACGCCGTCCTCGACGCCGAGGAGGACGCACTGGCCGACGCCACCGCCCACCGCGACGCGGCGGCGGCGGCGGCCGAGGCCCTCACCGCGGAGGGCGGGGGCCGGGACGCCGTGGCCGGGGCCCAGTCGGCGCTGAGCGGTCGGGCGCCGTTCGCCTCCGCCTCGGACCGCCTCGCCGCAGTGGTGGCCGAGCTGGACGACCTCGTGTCCGAGGTGAGGGACCGAGCCGAGGAGGTGGTCGACGACCCCGAGCGCCTCGCCGCCATCCGAGCCCGACGCCAGCTGCTGGTCGACCTGGTGCGGAAGTACGGCAGCGCCCGCGCCGACGGGCAGGGCACGGGGTCGTTGGCCGACGTGATCGCCTACGCCTCGGAGGCTCGTGCCCGCCTGGACGACCTCGAGTCCCACGACGTCCGCGCCGCCGAGCTCGACGAGCAACGAGCCGCGGCGCTGGTCGCCGTGCGCACGGTCGAGGCGGAGCTGGGGCGAGCCCGTCGGGCTGCGGCGCCGGGGCTGGCCGACGCCGTCACCGGCCACCTGCGCAACCTGGCCCTGCCCGGCGCGCGGGTCGAGGTGACCGTCGGCGACGAGGACCCGGGCGACGACGTCGCCATCCTGCTGGCCCCCAACCCTGGTGCTGCCGCCCTCCCCGTGGCCAAGGCCGCGTCCGGAGGCGAGCTGGCCCGCACCGGCCTGGCCCTGCGCCTGGTGCTCACCGCGGACCAACCCTGCCTGGTGTTCGACGAGGTCGACGCCGGCATCGGGGGCGAGGCCGCGGTGGCCGTGGGCCGGGCCCTGGCCGCCCTCGGCCAGGATCGACAGGTCCTCGTGGTGACCCACCTGGCCCAGGTGGCGGCCTTCGCGTCGGCCCAGATCGGGGTGACCAAGACGAGCACCGCCTCCTCCACCGCGTCCGAGGTCGCGGTGCTGGAGGGAGAGGCGCGGGTGGCCGAGCTGACCCGGATGCTGTCGGGCCGCACCGACAGCGACCGGGGCCGGGCCCATGCCGCCGAGCTGCTGGCCGAGGCCCAGGGGCTCCCGACCCGATGACCGATCCCGCCGGCCCCGGGCCCGGGCCGGTCGGGCCCCCTCCCGACCTGGGCCGCGCCGCGATCTCGGTGAGCGCGGTGAACATGGTGAGCCGGATCTCCGGTTTCGCCCGGGTGGTCGCCACCGGCGCCGCCCTCGGCATCGCCACCCTGGGCGACACCTACCAGAGCGCCAACGTCGTCTCGAACGTGCTGTTCGAGATGCTGGCCGGGGGCCTGCTGTTCGCGGTCCTCGTCCCCGCCTTCGTCGGTCGCGTCGCTCAAGGCGATCGCGAGGGCGCCCGGCGGCTGGGCGACGTGCTGGTGGGACGGGCGATGGTGGTGCTGGGCGCGGTGGCCGTGGTCGGTGTGGTGCTCTCGCCCCTGCTGGCCCGGGCCCTGTTCGTGTCGGTCAAGGGCGGCCCGCCGGAGGCCCAGGTCGAGCTGGCCACCGTGCTGCTGTGGTTCGTGCTGCCCCAGATCGTGCTGTACGGCGTGGGGTCGGTCCTGACCGCCCTGCTGCAGGCCGACCATCGCTTCGTGGCCGCCTCGGCCGCCCCGGTCGCCAACAACCTGGTGGTGATCGCGACCATGGTCACCTTCGCAGCCGTGCACGGCACCGGGGGCGGACTCGACCTGAGCACGGTGGACCAGGTGATCCTGGGCGGGGGCACCCTGCTGGGGACGGTGGCCATGACCGGGGTGGTCGTGGTCGCGGCTCGCCGGGGTGGGCTGTCGCTCCGGCCCCGGTGGCACCACCCCGACGTCGGACCGCTCGGTCCCCTGGTCCACCAGGGTCTCTGGGCGGCGGGCCACATCGGGCTCAACCAGGTCCTGGTCCTGAGCACGGTGGTGCTGGCCAACGACGTGCCCGGCGGCGCCATCGCCTTCACCACCGCGTTCACCGTGTTCCTGCTGCCCCACGCCGTCCTGGCCCACCCGGTGGTCACGACCCTGTCGCCCCGGCTCGCGGCCCACGCCCACCAGGGCCAGGACGAGGCCTTCGCGGCCGACCTGGGCCGAGGGCTGCGCCTCCTGCTGGTCATCCTGGCCCCCAGCGCGGCCTTGATGGCGGTGTTGGCGCGTCCCGGGCTGCAGGTGGTGGCCGGGGTCGGCGCCCTGGACTCCTCGGGCCTCTCACTGGTGGCCACCGCCCTGGCCGGGTTCTCCACCGCCCTCGTCGGCTACAGCATCTTCTTCCTCCTGACCCGGTCGGCCTACGCGATCAACGACGCCGCCGGGCCCACCAAGGTCAACCTGGTGGTGACCGCGGTCTCGGTCGGGGGGATGGTCCTGGCCGCGGCCTCGCTGGAAGGGCCGCGGGTGCTGGCGGCCTTCGGGCTGGTCCAGGGGGTGGCCCTGTCCCTGGGCGCGCTGGCCATGGCGGCCCGGCTCCGTCGCCGCACCCGACCGGTCCACGGCGCCGGGGCGGCCCTGCTGCGGGGCCTGGCCGCGGCGGCCGCCGGTGGCCTCCCGGCCTGGGCCGTGGTGGCCGTGGTCGGCGACGCCAGTCGAGCCACATCGCTGCTGGCCACCGGGTTGGGCGGACTCGTCGGTTCGGTGGGTGTCATCGGTAGTCTTCGCCTGCTGCGGGCCCCCGAGCTGGGAGCGGTGCTGGCCCGGATCCCGGGTCGGTCCAAGCCCGCTCCGGTCGACGAGGTGGTGAGATGACCAGCCGAGGGGGCATTCCCGAGCAGCGCGGACCCACCTCGGCCGAGGTCGTCGCCGTGATCCCCGTCCACGACAGCGAGGACCGGGTGGGCGACACCGTCATCGCCACCGCCGCCCTGCCCGGCGTCGTCCGGGTCGTGGTGGTCGACGACGCGTCGGCCGACGACAGCGCCGTGGCGGCCTCCGACGCCGGGGCTGACGTGGTCCGGCTGGAGGTCAACCGGGGGAAGGCCGGCGCCATCCGGGCCGGGCTCGAGCAGTGCCGCGACGCGGAGGTGGTCCTGCTCCTCGACGCCGACCTGGGCGCGACCGCGGCGGGCGCCGCCCCCCTGATCGGCCCGGTGGTCGACGGTGAGGTCGACATGACCATCGGGGTCCTTCCCAGCGCCGGCCGCAAGGGAGGCTTCGGGCTGATCAAGCGGCTGTCGGCTGCGGGCATCCGTCGCGGCTGCGGCTTCGAGGCCCGCGCCCCCCTCTCAGGGCAGCGTGCGGTGCGTCGCGAGGTGCTCGACCAGCTCGGTCCGGTCGAGCGCTTCGGCCTCGAGGTGGCCCTCACCATCGATGCGGTGCGGGCCGGGGCGCGAGTCGCCGAGGTCGAGGTCGACATCGACCACGCCCACACCGGGCGACGGGTCGCCGGGTTCCGCCACCGCGGGCGACAGGGATCCGACATCGCCCGCGCCCTCTGGCCCCGCCTCACCCAGCGCCGTACCCGCATGGGACTGGTCTTGGGTCTGGCTCTCCTGATCATCGTCGGATCCCTGTTCACCACCCCGGGCACCGACGTCGGTGATCCCCTGGTCCCCGAGGTGGACAGGGTGGTGGTGTTCGGTGTCCCCGGCCTCGGGTTCGACGACGTCGAGCAGATGCCCCAGCTCGACCGTCTGGCCCGCGAGGGCGCACTGGCGGCGACCAACGTCCGCACCGGGGGGGATGTGCCCCGGCCCTGGGCCGCCTACGCCACCCTCTCGGCCGGGGTCCGGGCCGACGCCATCGAGGCGGCAGCCGAGGCCGTCGGCGGCGACGGGCGGCCCGTCGACGTGCCGTCCATGGCCGACACACGGGCCGCCGCGGGGCGGTACCTGACCAGCGACCCCGGCGCGCTGGGCACCAGCCTGGCCCTCAACGGACGGAGCACTGCGGTGGTCAGCCCCGGACGCCTGGCCGCCACCGGAGACCGGACCGGAGCCACCGGGGCGACCCTGGCCCTGGCCAACTCCGGCGGACGGGTCGACAGCGGGGTGATCGACGGTGACGTGCTCGCCGATGGCGACCCACGTCTCCTGGCGGACGTCGTGGCCGGCCAGTTGGAGGACGCCGACGTCGTCGTGGTCGACCCGGGCCTCACCGCCCCCGGCGTCTCGCCCGACCCGCCCCCCTTCGAGGACCTGAGCGACGCCGACCTCAACCTGGCCGCGACCGACGCCGTGCTGGGGGACGTGGCCGAGGCCCTGCCCGAGGGCACCTTGCTGCTGGTGGTGGGCGTCACCCCACCCACCGACGAGTGGGCCCTGACCGCCACGGTGGCGTGGGGGGCGGGCGTCGAAGGCCACCGGCTGGGATCGCCCACCGTCCGCCGACCGGACCTGGTCACCTTGACCGACATCGGGCCCACCGTGCTCGAGGCGCTCGGCATCGACCGGCCGCCGGGGATGGCGGGCCAGGCCCTGCGCCTCCAGGACGGCGACGTGGACCGCCAGCGCCTGGAGCAGCTCGACGACGTAGCCCGGGGGCGGGAAGCGGACTACTTCCGGATGACCATCACCTTCATCGCGGTCCAGGTGCTGATCCAGCTGGTGACCTGGCTGCTGTTGGCCCGCGACAAGCTGCGCCCGGGTGCGGCCCGGGTGGTCCGGGGCCTGGCCCTGGTCGGGGCGGCCTGGCCGTTGGCCACCTACCTGGTCCGGATCGTGCCCTCCCTGATGACGATGGGGGCGGTGACCCACCTGGCCCCCTGGCCGGTGGCCGTGGCCATCGCCCTGGTCGCGTCGCGCTTCCGACGGCATCCGTTGGCACCGCTCGGGGCGGTGTCGGCGGCCACGGCCGGGCTGATCGTGGCCGACCTCGCCACCGGCGGACACCTCCAGGTGGCCAGCGTCCTCGGGACAGCACCCCACACCACCTATCGGTTCAACGGACTGGGCAACGTCGGCTTCGCCGTGCTGGCGTCGACGGCACTGCTCGCCGTCGGCATCCACGTCGATGCCGCTCCCCGTCGCCGGGAGGCACTGGTCACCGCCGGCGCCGTGCTGGGGGTCGTGGTCGTGGCCGACGTGGCGCCCTGGATGGGCGCCGACGTGGGCGGGATCCTCACCCTCGTGCCGGTCTTTGGCCTGACGATGTTGGCCCTCTCCGGCCGCCGCCTCCGGCCCCGCACCCTCCTGATCGCCGCCGGCCTCACGCTGGTCGGCTTCGCCGTGGTCCTCGGCCTCGACCTCCTGCGGCCGCCGGAGGCCCAGACCCACCTGGCCCGGTTCGTGACCGAGACCGTCGCCGACGGGGACCTGGGCGCGGCGCTCGGTCGTCGGTGGGCGGCCAACACCCGCATGTTCACCCAGTCGGCCTGGACCTGGGCCGTCCTGCCCCTGGCCATCGGCCTGGCTGTCGCGGTGGCCTGCAGCCGGTGGCTCCGCCTCCGCGCCCCACTCTCGCCGTCGACCCAGATCGTGGTGCTGGGTGCGCTGGCGGCCGGGATCCTGGGCTGGATGCTCAACGACTCCGGCGTCGTGGTCACCGCCATGGTCCTGATCTTCGTGCCCGCGGTGCTCACCATCGCGGCCATGGAGCCTCTCCGGGGCCGACCCACACCGGTACCCCGACCGGGCGATCCCGAGGGGCGGGAGGCGCTGTGGCCGTCCTGATCGCAACGATCCTCGGCCTGGCCTCCGGCTTCGGGTTCTGGGTGGCCCTCCACGACGGGCTGGACGCCCCCGCCCTCCGGCGCCTCAACATGGCCGGCCGGGTCGTGCCCTTGGGCGGCGGGATCGTGCTCGTCCTGGCCGTGGTGCTGGTCGCTGCCGCTGACGCCTTCGCCGAGGCGGTGCGGACCGCCCCTGCCTCGCCGGTGGTGCCCGGCGCCCTGCTCACCGCGGTGCTGGGGTTCGGGTTTCTCGGTCTGCTCGATGACCTCCTGGAGAGCGGGGAGGTCAAGGGGTTCCGAGGCCACGCTTCGGCCCTGGCGCGGGGCCAGCTCACCACCGGGGCCGTGAAGCTGGTGGGCGGGGGCCTGGTGGCCCTCGTCGTCGCCCCGGTCCGGCTGGAGGCCCCGCTCCCGTGGCTCCTCGTCGACGGAGCCATCATCGCCCTGTCGGCCAACCTGGCCAACCTGCTCGACCGGGCTCCCGGTCGGCTGGGCAAGGTGACCCTGGTCCTCGGCGCGGTCCTGGTGCTCAGCCACCTGGGCCTCCCGTCCTCGGCCGGGCTGGCGGTGGTGCTCGGCGCCGCCGCTGCGCTGCTGATCCCCGACCTCCGGGCCCAGGTGATGCTGGGTGACGCCGGCGCCAACGTGCTGGGCGCGGCGCTGGGCTGGGCCTTGGTGTCCCAGGTGAACGGGCCGGGCCGGATCGCGGCGTTGGTGGTGGTCGCCGTCCTCAACGTGGTGAGCGAGCGGGTCTCGTTCAGCCGGGTGATCGCCGCCACCCCCGTGCTGCGCACCCTCGACGCCCTGGGTCGTCGGGCCGACGAGGACGTGGTGGGCGACGCCCCGGGCGATGACGGCGCCTGATCCCGGTGCCGGCATCCGTCGGACCCGATCCCCCGCCGGGGTAGGCTGTGCTCCCGTGGCCACCACGGACCCGTTCCTCTCCCCAGCCGCGGCGGACTCCCGTCCCGTCGAGCACGAGCATCGGGGAGGTGACCGGTGACCAAGCACGTGTTCGTCACCGGCGGTGTGGCCTCGTCGCTGGGCAAGGGCATCAGCGCGTCGTCGCTGGGCCGCCTGCTGAAGGCCCGAGGCCTCCGGGTCACCATGCAGAAGCTCGACCCGTACATCAACGTTGACCCCGGCACCATGAACCCCTTCGAGCACGGCGAGGTGTTCGTCACCGACGACGGGGGTGAGACCGACCTCGACCTGGGCCACTACGAGCGGTTCATCGACGAGAACCTGTCCCGGGCCAGCAACGCCACCACCGGCTCCATCTACTCGACGGTCCTGGCCAAGGAGCGCCGGGGTGACTACCTGGGCAAGACCGTGCAGGTGATCCCGCACGTCACCGACGAGATCAAGCGCCGCATCAAGAGCCTGGCGATCGACGATGTCGACGTGGTCATCACCGAGGTCGGCGGCACCGTCGGCGACATCGAGATCCTCCCCTTCCTCGAGGCGATCCGACAGTTCCGGCTCGACGTTGGCCGCGACAACGTCTGCTACATCCACGTCACCCTTGTGCCCTTCATCGGGCCGTCGGCCGAGCAGAAGACCAAGCCCACCCAGCACTCGGTCACCGAGCTGCGGAGCCGGGGCATCCAGCCCGACGTGATCGTCTGTCGCAGCGAGTCCCCGATCTCGGTCGCGCTGAAGGAGAAGATCTCCTCGCTGTGCGACGTCGCCCCCTCCGGTGTCGTCAACGCGGCCGATGCCGGCAATCTCTACGAGGTGCCGCTCATCCTCCACGACGAGGGCTTCGACGCCGAGGTGTGCAAGATACTCCGCCTCGACGATGCCGGCGACCCGGACCTGCGGCCGTGGCAGGGGCTGGTCAACCGCATCGAGGCCGCGGAGCGGACGGCCCGCATCGGTGTGATCGGCAAGTACGTGAGCCTCCCCGACGCCTACCTGTCGGTGATGGAGGCCACCCGCCACGGCGGGTTCCACCACGGCGCCCGCGTCGAGCTCGACCTGATCCAGGCCGAGGAGGTCGAGGGCCTGCTGGCCAGCGGCCGCCTGGGGGACCTGGACGGCATGGTGATCCCCGGAGGCTTCGGCGAGCGCGGCAGCGAGGGCAAGATCGCCGCGGCCCGCTACGCCCGGGAGAACGACCTGCCCTGCCTGGGCATCTGCCTGGGCCTCCAGATGATGGTCGTCGAGTACGCCCGCAACGTGCTCGGTCTGACCGGGGCCAACAGCAGCGAGTTCGATCCGGCCACCCCCTACCCGGTCATCGCCCTCATGGATGACCAGCAGGACGTGACCGACAAGGGCGGCACCATGCGCCTGGGCGCCTACGTGGCCGAGCTGGAGGCGGGGTCGCGGGTCGCCGAGGTCTACGGCCGCACCGTCGTGTCCGAGCGCCACCGCCACCGCTACGAGTTCAACGCTCGACTGCGCCACCACTTCGAGGGCACCGGGCTGAGGCTCTCGGGCGAGTCGCCGGACCACCGCCTGGTGGAGTTCGTGGAGCTCGACGACCACCCCTACTACATCGCCACCCAGGCCCACCCCGAGCTCAAGAGCCGACCGGACCGCGCCGCGCCCCTGTTCCGCGCGCTGGTCGGGGCCGCCCTCCAGCGGGCCGAGGCCCGCAACCCGCAGCTCTTCGACGCTCGCGACCTGGACGGTGAGGAGGCCGCTCCGTCCGGCCCCGGTCCCGTCGCCGTCGACGTCACCGCGGGCGGGTCCACGCCCGGGCTCCGCTGACGGCCGCCGCCGGCGGGGAGAGCGCCACGGGCGGGTTCCGCCACGTCGGTGACGAGGACGTGGTCCAGATGCAGCGCCTCCGGGTCGTCACCGGGACCTTCGTGGCGCCCGACGGGTCCGAGTTCACCCGCGACGTCGTCCGCAACCAGCCGGTCGTGGCCATGGTGCCGGTGCGCGACGACGGCGAGACGGCTCTGCTCGTGCGCCAGTACCGAGGCCCCATCGACTCCCTGCTGAGGGAGATCCCCGCCGGGCTGTGCGACGTCGAGGGCGAGCCCCTCGAGGCCACCGCGGCCCGGGAGCTGGTGGAGGAGGTGGGGGTGCGGGCCGAGACCCTCACGGTCCTGGCCCGCTTCCACCCCGCCGCCGGCTTCTCCGACCAGCACGTCACGCTCTACCTGGCCACCGGTCTGACCGAGGTGGGCAGTGATCGCCAGGGGCCGGAGGAGGAGCACATGACCATCGAGGAGGTGTCGCTCCGCGATGTCCCCGACCGCATCGCCGACGGGACCCTCACCGACGCCAAGACCCTGATCGGCCTCCTCGCGGCGCGCGAGCACCTCGGCCTGCGGTGAGCTCGGACCCCGCGGCAGAGGTCCCGCCCCTGCCGCTGGAGGCGGAGGAGCTCCTGAGCTGGCTGCGGGTCGAGAAGGGGCGGTCGCCCACCACCCTCACCGCCTACCGAGGCGACCTGCGTCGCTACTGCGCCTGGCTCCGACGGCGCCAGGTGGACCTGGCCTCGGTGGGGGAGGAGGACATCACCGGCTACGTCGCGCACCTCCGGGCCGAGGGCCGGGCCCCCTCGTCGGTGAAGCGAGCGTTGGTGGCCGTGCGCGCCCTCCACCGGTTCCTGGCCCGCGAGGGCGTGTCGCCGGCTGACCCGGCGGCCGAGGTAGCCCTGCCCCGGGTGCCTCGCGGCGTGCCCCGCGCCCTGACCGAGGACGAGGTGGAGCACCTCCTCGGCTCGGTCCCCGGGGATGACGCCATCGCCCGACGAGACCGGGCCATCCTCGAGCTCCTCTACGGCACCGGCCTCCGCATCTCCGAGCTGGTCGGGCTGTCGCTGGGAGACCTCAACCGGGAGTCGGCCCTCTTGAGGGCGTTCGGCAAGGGCTCGCGCGAGCGGATCGTGCCCGTGGGCCGCCTGGCCATGGTCGCGGTCGACGCCTGGCTCAGCGCCGCCGGCCGCGAGGCCCTGGCCCCGACCCAGTGGGCCCGACGGGGTGACGCCGAGGCCCTGCTGCTGAACCGACGAGGGGGGCGGCTGAGCCGGCAGGGCGCGTGGGGCGTGGTCCGCAAGCACGGTGAGGCCGCCGGCCTGGGAGACCGGCTCACCCCCCACGTGCTGCGCCACTCCTGCGCCACCCACATGCTCGACCACGGCGCCGACGTGCGGGCCGTGCAGGAGCTGCTGGGCCACGCATCGATCAGCACCACCCAGATCTACACCCTCGTCTCCGCCGATCGCCTCTGGAGCGCGTACCGCGACGCCCACCCGCGGGCTCGGGGCTAGGTGGCCCCACCTCGGCGGGGGTCCCGGGCCCGTCGTGCCCGAGCGGTACGCTGGGCCGATGCTGACCCCGGAGACCCTCGCGTCGTTGCGTGCCGCCCTGGAGGAGGAGCGCGACCGCCTCGAGCGTCAGGTGAAGGAGATGGCCGGTGACGACTTCGACGAGAACTTCGCCGACTCGGCCCAGGTCGCGGCGGAGCAGGGCGAGCACCGCACCCTGACCGACTCGCTGGAGGAGCAGCTCGAGGAGGTCCAGGCCGCGCTGACCCGCGTCGACGAGGGCACCTACGGCAGGTGCGAGGCCGACGGCGAGCCCATCCCGCCGGCTCGCCTGGAGGCATTCCCGACCGCTCGGCACTGCATGGAGCACGCCTGAGCGCGCGCCACCTGGTCCGACGCTTCCTCGGATCGCTGTCGCGTCGGCGCCCCGCGCCCTCCGACCTCGACTGGGTCGAGTCCCAGCTGGTGCCGGGCGAGATCGAGCTCTGGCACCGCCTCGGACCCGCCGACCAGCGCCACCTGCTGGCCGTGGCCCGGCGGGTCGAGCAGTCACTCGGCGCCGAGGCCACCCGTCCCGTGCTGGCCGCCGCGCTGCTGCACGACGTGGGCAAGCTGGCCTCGCACCTGAGCACCTTTGGACGGGTGGTGGCCACGCTGTCGATCAGGGCGGCAGGGGAGGAGACGGCGACGGCGTGGACGGCCACGCAGGGCTTCACCCGCCGGGTCGGCCTCTACGCCCAGCACGAGGAGCGGGGCGCCGACATGCTGGCCCTGGCCGGGAGCGACCCCCTCACCGTCACCCTGGTTCGCGAGCACTCCTTCGCGGCCGAGGACCGCACCACGCGGTCCCACGTCGCCGACGCCCTCCGCGCCGCCGACGACGCATAGCGTTTCGCCCTCACTCGGTCGCTTCGCTCCCTCCGTTCGGGCGAGCTTGAGCGTCCGGCCTGCGGCCGGGCTGAGGGATCCCAGCGGCCGAGGGCTCGTTCCTCGCCCCCGATCCGCTTCGTGCGGGGGAGACCCCCGCACCCCCAACGTCTGGCTTCGCCATCGCTCGCTTCGCTCCGTTCCGACGAGCTTGAGC
>JBBSME010000086.1:0-13201 GCA_038233335.1 Acidimicrobiales bacterium
CACCAGGGCCGCAAAGAAGAGGAGCAGGGGGACCCAGCCGCGGATCGCGAAGGGGAGCGAGCGCGGGCCGAGGACCGCGTCGAGCACCTCCACCGCGACGAGCAGCAGCGCCGCGGTCACGCCCCCGGACAGGTGGTGGAGAACCCCGGCCCCACCGGTGTAGTACGGGACCGTCGGTGGGTACCGTTGCTGGCATGGCCCTCGCAGCCCGGGACCACAACATGACGGCCGTCGAGTTCTTCGCGACCACTGATGAGCTGCCGCGCGCTCAGCTCATCGACGGGGAGCTCATCGTCGTGGACAGTCCAGCCGCACGCCACAACCGCATCATCTTCGAGCTCGCCTACCGCTTCCGTCGCCACTCCGAGTCCCACCCCGACGCCGGCGAGCTGGGCGCTGGGGCCGATGTCCCGCTCGACGAGCAGAACGTCTACGTCCCCGATCTGTGGTGGGTGCCCGACGATCAGCGGCTCGCGAGCGAGGAGAGTCGATTTCCCGTCCCACCCCCGCTCGTCGTCGAAGTGCGTTCTCCGTCAACCTGGCGCTACGACATCGGCACCAAGCTCCGCCACTACGAGTCGTCCGGCGTGGCCGAGGTCTGGCTCATCGACACCGCCGCCGACGTCGTGCTCATCTACCGACGCAGCGACTCCGATGCGACGACCTTCGACGTCGCCCTGGAGCTGACCGTCGACGACACCTTGACCACACCGCTGGTTCCTGGCTGGGATGTCGACCTTCGCGCCCTCTTCAGCTGCTGAGGGCGGCCTGGCCCTGCGGCGCCGGGCGGCCCGAAGGTTTCGGCCCAGGGCCCGCTGGAGGTCGCCGTCCACGGCACCAGCGTCCCGATCCGCTACTCGTCAGTCGACAGACTGATCGGTAGCGGTCGAGAAGGATGACGACCAGTGGTCCATCCTCGGGAGCCCTTCGAGGGGGACCTTCGCCCGCCCACCTCGTCCCTTCGGACCTGGGGGTAGCGTCGCCGGATGGACCTGTCCGGCCGCTGGCACGCCCTGGAGGCCGACGAGGACCTCCGTCGGACCTGGCTGGACGACGACGTCGACGAGACCACCTGGGAGCCCATCGACGTCCCCGGCCACTGGCGCTCGACCCCGGCCTTCGCCCAGAGCGACGGCCCACTGCTGCACCGCAACCGGTTCGCCCACGAACGCCTCGACGGCGACGAGCGGGCGTGGCTGGTGCTCGACGGCTGCTTCTACCAGGGCGATGTCTGGCTCGACGGCGCCTACGTCGGTGACACCGAGGGCTACTTCTTCCCTCACGGCTTCGAGGTCACCGAGGCGCTGGCCGCCCGCCGCGAGCACGTCCTCGGCGTCGACCTCACCTGCAGCCCGGTCGGCGATCGGACGGCCAAGCGCAACCTCACCGGTGTGTTCCAGCACTGGGACGCCAGCGACCCGGACGGGAACCCGGGCGGGATCTGGCGCCCGGTCCGGGTGGAGCGCAGCGGTCCGGTCCGCATCCGACACCTCAGGGTGCTGTGCCAGGAGGCCACCGCGGAACAGGCCGTGGTCGGCGTCCGGGCCGTGCTCGACGCCGCCGCCGGCGGCGCCGTCACCGTCCGGACGACCGTCGCCGGGATCGACCTGGAGGAGGTCCACACCCTGGCCGCGGGTGAGAACCAGATCACCTGGTCCGTGACGGTGCCCGAGCCCCGGCTCTGGTGGCCCCACGCCCTCGGGGACCAGCCCCTCCACGACGTGGAGGTCGAGGTCCACACCCAGGGGCCCGTCGGCGACGACCGCACCGCCGACGATGACCCCGCCGACCGGGGCCCGGCCCGGCTGAGCGACCGCCGCACGCGGCGCATCGGACTGCGGGCGGTCGCCCTCCGGGGCTGGATCGCCTCGGTGAACGGCGAGCGCCTGTTCCTCAAGGGCTCCAACCTCGGCCCGACCCGCATGGCTCTGGCCGAGGCCAGCCCCGACGAGGTGCGGGCCGACGTCGACCTCGCGGTCGAGGCGGGCCTGGACCTGCTCCGCGTCCACGCCCACATCGCCCGCCCCGAGCTGTACGACGCGGCCGACGAGGTTGGGCTCCTCCTCTGGCAGGACATGCCCCTCCAGTGGGGCTACTCCCGCTCGGTGCGCAAGCAGGCGGTGCGCCAGGCCCGCGAGGCGGTCGATCTGCTCGGCCACCACCCGTCGCTCGCGATCTGGTGCGGGCACAACGAGCCCCGCGCCCTCGACGTCGAGCCCGGGTCCGAGGACCCGATGTCGTCCGCCCCCCGGTTCATCGCCGGCCAGCAGCTCCCCACCTGGAACAAGACCGTGCTGGACCGCTCGATCAAGCGCAGCCTCCAGCGCCACGACGGCACCCGGCCGGTGATCGCCCACTCCGGCGTGCTGCCCCACCCGCCGCTGCTCGACGGCACCGACAGCCACCTCTTCTTCGGCTGGTACCACGGCGACGAGCGTCGGCTGCCGGGGTTCGCCCGGCTCATGCCCCGGATGGTGCGGTTCGTGAGCGAGCTGGGCGCCCAGGCCGTGCCCGAGACGGACGACTTCATGGAGGCCGAGCGCTGGCCCGACCTGGACTGGGAGCGCCTGGGCCACACCCACGGCCTCCAGCGCCACGTGTTCGAGCGCCACGTCCCTCCGGGCGACCACGCCACCTACGACAGCTGGAAGCAGGCCACCCAGCGCTACCAGGCCCTGGTGATCCGCCGTCAGATCGAGGAGCTGCGGCGGCTGAAGTACCGACCCACGGGCGGGTTCGCCCAGCTGTTCCTGGCCGATGCGCACCCGTCGGTGTCGTGGTCCGTGCTCGACCACGAGCGCGTCCCCAAGGCCGGCTGGACCGCGCTCAAGGCCGCCTGCCGACCCGTGATCGTGGTCGCCGACCGGCTCCCCGCATCCGTCGCTCCCGGCGATCCCCTGGCCCTGGACGTGCACGTGGTCAGCGACCTCCGCGAGCCGATCACGGGGGTGGCGGCGGAGGTGCGGGCCACGTGGGCCGGAGGCCACCACACCTGGCGCTTCACCGGAGATGTCGACGCCGACGCCTGCGGCCGGGTCGGCACCCTCCAGATGGTGACCCCCGATGCCCCGGGCCCGCTGGAGCTCGACCTTCGACTGGCCGACGCCCACGGCACCTCCCTGGCCGACAACGCCGACCGCACCCTCATCGTGCGGCCGAGCTGAGAGGCCCATGGGGACACTCGGGGTGACCGTCGCACCTGGTGGGTACCGTGGAGCCCATGGCCCTCGCAGCACCGGCCCAGAAGATGACGGCACAGGAGTTCTTCGCCTCGACCGACGAGCTGCCGCACGCCCAGCTCATCGACGGGGAGCTCGTCGTGAACAGCCCTGCGTTCCGCCACAACCGTCTCATCATCAGGATGGTGGAGCTGTTCGCGACCCACCGCGCCACCCATCCTGGAGCGGGAGAGGTCGGCATCTCCGGAGATGCCGTTCTCGACCAGTTCAACGTCTACGTCCCCGACCTCTGGTGGGTGCCCGACGATCGACGGCCCGACGACGGCGAGAGCCGCTTCGTCGCCCCTCCCCCGCTGGTGGTCGAGGTCCGCTCGCCGTCGACGTGGCGCTACGACATCGGCACCAAGCTCCGCCACTACGAGTCCTCCGGCGTGGCTGAGGTCTGGCTGGTGGACACCGCGGCCGACGTCGTCCTCGTCTACCGCCGCCGCACCCCGGAGACGCCCATCTTCGACATCGCCCTGGAGCTCACCACGGACGACACGCTCACCACCCCCCTCGTCCCGGGCTGGGTCATCGACCTGGCCAGCATCTTCGCCCGCTGACCCGCGACCTCGGCGGGCCCCCAGAGCCGCGACGGCTTCCGCGTAGGGCACTCGAGAGCCAAGATTCCTCGGATCCGGGTAAACCTGGACCGGCCGGCGACGGTGTGAGGGGTGTGACGATGAGCGTGGACGACTCCTCCCGCCCGGCCCTGGGCCGCCGGCCGGGGCCGGGTCGAGAGGCTGCCCCGTCATCGTCGACCGAGCCACCGTCGCCCGAGCAGCCACGGGCGACCGCACCGCCGCCGTCGTTCGACGAGTTCTTTCGGGCCGAGTACGCCGGGTTGGTCGTGCTGCTGACGGCCATGAGCGGGAGCCGAGCCGCCGCCGAGGAGCTGGCCCAGGAGGCCATGCTGCGGGCCCACGTCCGCTGGGAGCGCATCGCCCGCTACGACCGGCCCGGGGCGTGGGTCCGGCGCGTCGCCCTCAACCTGGGCCGCAACCGCTGGGCCCGCCGCCGCTCCGAGCGCAGCGCCCTCACCCGGCTGGCCCAGGAGCGTCCGCCCGACGACCCCTACGGCGCCACCGTGCCCGACGACGAGTTCTGGTCCGTGGTGCGGGCCCTGCCCCGCCGCCAGGCCGCCGCCGTCGCCCTCCACTACCTCGAGGACCTCCCCGTGTCCGAGGTGGCCGAGGTCCTCGGCTGCGCCGAGGGCACGGCCAAGGTCCACCTCCACCGCGGCCGGGCTGCCCTGGCCCGCCGCCTCGATCGCACCCAGGAGCCCTGATGGACGTCGACGACCGCGGCCACCACGCCGCCCGCGCCCTACGAGCGGAGGTCGAGGCCGACCTCGACCTCGACGCCGCCCACGCCCGCGTGCTCGGAGGCGAGGTCCCGCGCCAGAGCCCGTCCCGAACCGCCCGGGCCGTCATGGCGGTGGCCGCGGGGATCGTCGTGGTCGGCGCCCTGGTGGCCGTGGCCGCCGGCTCCGGCCGCGATGCGGGCGACCAGGTGGCGACAGGGCCCGACGGGCTGTCCGCCCGGGGCGCGGCGATCATGGGCGGACTGCCCACCTCCGCCATCGACGGCAAGGACTCGTGGCGGCTCCCCGTCGTGGCCGACCCACAGACCGACCTCTCCGATGGCACCACCGTCACCGTGTACGGCCGGGGCTTCGAGGCTCACGACTACCTGGGAGTGGTCATGTGCGCCTCGGAGGCCGAGACCGAGGGAGCCGGAGCCTGCGAGCTGGGCACCGAGACCGACACGTACGGTTTCGTCACCTACGCCAACGCCGACGCTCAGGGCAACGTGGTCGCCACCGTCGAGGTCCGCCAGACCGTCACCACCCCGGTCACCGGACCCGTCGACTGCGCCTCGGAGGCCGAGCGCTGCCTGATCGGCCTGGGCGCAGTCGAGAACTACGACCGCTCCGGCGGCACCTACGTCAACTTCGCGGGCGCACCGCCGTTCCCCGAGCCCCACCTCCGGGTCGAGCCCGAGGGTCCGCTGGAGCCCGGCGCCGACGCCTTCGCCGTGGCCGACGGGCTGGTGCCCCACCACCTGTACGAGGTGCAGCAGTGCCTCGACGACCTGTGCCTGTCGCTGGCGACGGGGCGGCCGGCCCTCCACGGCACCTGGGCCACCGTGGTCACACCCGGGTCCCGCCTGGCCGCCGGGGATGGCACCGAGGTCTCCTGCGAGGGCCGGTGCACCCTCGTGCTGACCGGCGTCGGGGTGGACGGGGCCAGCTCCGTCCCGTTCCCCGATCCGGTGCCGCTGACCTTCTCGGCCGGCGACGCACCCCCGGTCGAGGCCACCCCGCCGGCGACCGGGTCCTCGCCCCAGGTCGTCCCCGCGCCGGACACCGCGCCGCCCGCGACCCTGCCGCCGGCCACCTCACCTCCCGGCACTGCACCTCCGGCCACCTCGGGGCCCACCGATCCGCCGCAGCCCAGCCCGGGAACGCCCACCGCCCCACCCACCACCTATCCGCCCCCCACGGTCACCGCCACCACCGCCCCCCGCTGAGCCACCCTGGGCCGGTGCTGTGAAGGCCCGACCTCGCTCCGCTCCCTGACCCATGCATGGTGTCGTACTCCCTGGGTACGGTGGGCGCCATGGCCCTCGCCGCCCGGGACCACAGGATGACGGTGGACGAGTTCTTCGTCGCCACCGAGGGGCTGTCGAAAGCGCAGCTCATCGACGGGGAGCTCGTCGTCGTGGACAGCCCAGCCGCCCGCCACCACCGCATCATCCTCTGGCTCTCGTACCTGCACCTCACCTTCGCTCAGGGCCACCCGGGCGCGGGACACCTCGGGATGGACAGCGACGTCCCCATCGGCGACCACAACGTCTACGTTCCCGACCTGTACTGGGTCCCCGACGACCAGCGCCTGGCCGACGACCAGAGCCGCTTCCCCTCGCCTCCGCCGCTGGTGGTGGAGGTGCGGTCCCCGTCCACCTGGCGCTACGACATCGGCACCAAGCTCCGCCACTACGAGACCTCCGGCGTGGCCGAGGTCTGGCTCGTCGACACCGCGGCCGACGTCGTGCTCGTCTACCGCCGCAGCGGTCCTGAGATCCCGACCTTCGACATCGCCCTCGAGCTGACTGCGGACGACACCCTCACCACCCCGCTCGTCCCCGGCTGGGACGTCGACCTGGGCGAGCTCTTCACACGCTGACGCCGGACCGGCGAAGCGATCTCAGCCCTGCGCCCTCGCTCTTCGGGGCTCGGTCGCCCACATGGCACCGTGGTGGACCGTCGGCCGCCGCACCACCACCGTCCGGCCCCTCCCGCCCACTCGACCCGGAGACCCAACCATGCACGAGTACCGCACCCACCGCTGCGCCGACCTGCGGTCTGACGACATCGACGCGACCGTCCGCGTCGCGGGCTGGCTGGGCGTGGTGCGCGACCACGGTGGGCTGGTGTTCGCCGACGTGAGAGACCAGTCGGGTGTGGTCCAGGTGGTCCTGCCCGAGAAGGACGAGGAGATGCACGCCCTGGTGCGGGGCCTGGGCCGGGAGAGCGTCATCTCCGTGACCGGAACGGTGGTGGCCCGCCCCGAGGGCACCCGCAACCCCAACCTGACCAGCGGCGACTTCGAGGTGGCGGCCACCGCGGTCGAGGTGCTGGGCCGGGCCACCCAGGTGCTGCCCTTCGAGCTCGGCACCGCGGCCAACGTCCGCGAGGACGTCCGCCTGCGCCACCGCTTCCTCGACCTGCGCACCGAGCGCCTCCAGAGGAACATGAAGCTGCGAGCGGAGGTGTTCCAGCGCATCCGCACCCGCATGGCCGACCAGGGTTTCCTCGAGGTCCAGACCCCGATCCTCACCAGCTCCTCGCCCGAGGGCGCCCGGGACTACCTGGTCCCCAGCCGTCGGTACCCGGGCAAGTTCTACGCCCTGCCCCAGGCCCCCCAGCAGTTCAAGCAGCTGCTGATGGTGGGCGGGGTAGAGCGCTACTTCCAGATCGCCCCCTGCTTCCGGGACGAGGACGGCCGGGCCGACCGCTCGCCGGGCGAGTTCTACCAGCTCGACCTGGAGATGGCCTTCGCCACCCAGGAGGACGTGTTCGCGGTGGTCGAGGACGTCCTCGACGACCTGTTCGGGCACTTCTCCGAGCGCGAGCGCACCCCGGCTCCCTACCCACGGATCACCTATGCGGACTCGATGCTCCGCTACGGCACCGACAAGCCCGACCTGCGCAACCCGCTCGTCATCTCGGACCTCACCGAGGTGTTCGCGGCCACCGAGTTCCGCGCCTTCGCGGGCAAGACGGTGCGGGCCATCCGCATCCCCGGCGGAACGGCCCAGGGCCGGTCCTGGTTCGACAAGATGACCGACTTCGCCACCGAGCGGGGCGCCTCGGGACTGGCCTGGCTCAAGGTGGAGGACACCGCCGCCCCCACCGGGCCCATCGCCAAGTTCCTCGACGAGACGGCGGTGGCCGGGATGGTGGCCGGGGCCGAGCTGGAGGCGGGCGACGCCATCGTGTTCCTCGCGGATGAGGCCGAGCGCACCGCGGCCAGCCTGGCCGGCATCGTCCGGGCCGAGCTGGGCGTGCGCCTGGAGCTGCTGGAGCCCGACGTCTACCGGTTCTGCTGGATCGTCGACTTCCCCATGTACGAGTGGGACGAGGACCGCAAGGCCTGGGACTTCAGCCACAACCCGTTCTCCATGCCCCAGGGCGGTCGGGCCGACCTGGAGGAGAAGGACCCGGGCGACATCGTCGCCTACCAGTACGACATCGTCTGCAATGGCTACGAGCTCACCTCGGGTGCGGTGCGAAACCACGATCCGGAGCTCATGCTCAAGGCCTTCGACCTGGCCGGCTACGGCCCCGAGGTGGTGGAGGAGAAGTTCCCCGCCCTCTACCACGCCTTCCAGTTCGGGGCCCCGCCCCACGCCGGCGCGGCCCCCGGCCTGGACCGGATCCTCATGCTGCTGGCCGACGAGACCCTCATCCGCGACGTCATCCCCTTCCCCATGACCGTCACCGGCCTCGACCTGCTCATGGGCGCCCCCGGCGAGGTCGCCCCCACCCAGCTGCGCGACCTCCACATCGCCCTGGCCCTCCCCAAGCCCGACTGAAGCCACTCCCCTCGGGGGGGCGGGATCGACCACGGGACCGGGGCGGCGCGGGGGTGGGACCTGCGGCCTACGGTGAGCTGACGGCACCCGGGGACCGAAGGGACTGCACATGGCACACGACCTGGTGATCAAGAACGGCACGGTGGTGGACGGGACGGGGGCGCCGCCCCGCCGAGCCGACGTGGCCGTCGACGGCGACCGGATCACCGAGGTGGGCCAGGTCGACGCCTCCGGCGCGGGCCGCGTGATCGATGCCGAGGGCCGTCACGTGACGCCCGGCTTCGTCGACCTCCACTCCCACCTCGACGCCCAGATCGGCTGGGACCCGCTGATGTCGTCGTCGTGCTGGCACGGGGTCACCTCGGTGGTCATGGGCAACTGCGGCATGACCTTCGCGCCCGTGCGCCCCGGGCAGGCCGAGGTGCTGGCCGGGCTCATGGAATCGGTCGAGGACATCCCCGCCTCGTCGATCCTCGAGGGCCTGAGCTGGGACTGGGAGTCCTACGGCGAGTACCTCGCCACCATCGACCCCCTTCCCAAGGGCATCAACGCCGGGGGTTACGTGGGCGACGTGGCCCTGCGGACCTACGTGGCTGGCGACGCGTCCTGCGACCCGGACTTCCGCCTCACCGACGACCAGCAGGCCGAGATGATCCGCCTGGTGACCGAGGCCGTGGAGGCCGGAGCCTTCGGCTACTCGATCTCCCGCAGCCTGTCCCACCACACCCCCGACGGCCGAGACGTCCCCGGCACGTGGGCCGACCCGGCCGAGCTCATCGCCACCGCAGGTGCGCTGGGTCGTCTGGGCCGGGGGGCGCTGGAGTGCGCCCCGCGCTACAACGAGAAGGACGGCTCCACCTCGCGGGTCGACGAGGAGATGGCCTGGATCGCCGAGGCCAGCCGCACCTCGGGGCGGCCCTTCTCGTTCAACCTCATGCAGATGCGGTCCATGGGCGACCACTACCGCCGCGTGCTCGAGCTGGCGACCGAGGCCAACGCGTCCGGGGCCCAGCTGCGTCCGCAGACCACACCCCGCGCCATCGGCGTCCTCTTCTCCCTGGCGGCCAACTCCCTCATCGACGACCTGCCTAGCTACCAACCCGTCCGCGACCGGGACCTGGCCGGACGCCTGGCCGCCATCCGGGACCCCGAGCTCCGCGGCCGCCTCATCGACGAGGGCAAGGACAAGCCGGTCGAGCCGTTCGGGCGGATGTACCTCATGCGGCCCGAGGCCGGAGCCCGCTACGAGTACGCCGAGGGCGACAGCATCGCGGCCCAGGCCGCAGCCAAGGGCGCCACGCCCATCGCCCACTACCTGGACGTGATGGACGAGACCGACGGCCTCGCGGTGGTCAACTGGCCGGTGCTGAACGAGGACTTCAGCGCCATCTCCGAGCTGCTGGCCGACCCGGTGACGATCATGGGCCTGGCCGACGCCGGGGCCCACGCCACCCAGATCATGGACGCCAGCCAGCCCACCTTCTTCCTGTCCCACTGGGTGCGTGACCGCCAGGAGCTGACCCTGGAGGACGCCGTCCGGCGCATCACCTCCGACACCGCCTCGTTCATCGGCTTCAAGGACCGGGGCGAGCTCCGCCCCGGCGCCTACGCGGACGTCAACGTGATCGACCTCGACGCCATGTGGCTGCCGCTCCCGGAGATCGTCCACGACTTCCCCGGCGGCGCACCCCGCTACGTGCAGCGGGCCAAGGGCATCGACCACACCGTCGTCAACGGCGTCCCCTTCCTCGAAGGTGGCGAGCACACCGGTGGCCTGGGCGGCCGCCTCCTGCGCAGCACCGACTGAGGGCCGCCGGATGGGCGCGACCAGGGCGAGGTTGCGCCGGTCCTCCTCGGCCCTCTCAGCAACCGCGAACATTTGAGCGGAAGTGCGCCACATGCGGCGTGCTCCGCTCAAAGCTCGGTGAGGGTGGGAACCCGTGCGGTCGCCGAGGGCCGTCACTGCTGAGATGACGTGATGCACCCGCCTCCCCCGGACCAGGTCGACCTCGGAGAGGTCCTGCTCCGGGCCCCGTCGCCCGAGGACGCCGAGGCCCTGTTCACCGCCACCTCGCGGGACCTCGGGCACCTGGGTCCGTGGATGGCCTGGGCCACCCCCGAGGCGAACACGCTCGAGGCGCGGGCGGCCTTCATCGACGAGTGCCGGGCCAAGACGACCGCCGGCCAGGAGGCCCACTACCTGGTCGTCGACCCCGCCGACGGTCGCGTCCTGGGCGCGTGCGGGCTGCACGACCGCATCAGCGACGAGGGCATCGAGATCGGGTACTGGCTGGCCTCCGCCGCCATCGGGCACGGCCTCATGACGCGCATCCTCGCCACGCTCACCGATGTGGCGCTCGCCTGCGAGGACATCACCCGCGTGGAGGTCCACTGCAATGCGGCCAACGCCCCGAGCAACGGCGTGCCCCGGCGCCTCGGGTTCACGCTCGAACGGGTCGAGGACACCGAGGTCACCGCGCCGGCCGAGAGCGGCCGCACCCAGATCTGGGTCCGTACCGACCCCGTCGGCCTCGAGCCCGGCTGAACGACGGATCGTTCCCCCGACGTGCCGGTCGGCGACCTGGCCGCCAGGAGGACCAGGACGAGGACCACTTCGCCACGGCCGGCGGTGCCGACCCAGGTGACGGAACGCGAACATCGCTACCTCCCGCGGCACCCACGCAAACCGCGCCCCCTACGGTGAGGCCACGTGCCGACGCGGGACCGCGAGAGGACCCATGACCGATCTGCGACCACCGGATGCAGACGACGACGATGTCCGCCTCACCCCCGACGACCTCCCGCCGCTGACCGACGCCGAGCTGGAGGCCCAGGCCCTGGCTGCACCTCGCGCCGACGTGGCCGACGACGACGCCATCCCCTACTGGGAGATGACCGACAGCCAGGAGCTCGGCCTGCTCCCCGACTGGTACATGCCCACCTCCGCGGCCGGCAGCCGGCGCCTGGTGGGCTGGAAGCGCAACCTGGCCTGGTCCCTGGTGGGAACCTTCCTCGCCATCAACGCCGCCGGGCTGTGCAGCACCTACGGGCGCATCGAGGGTTGGGGCATCGGCTTCGGCTTCTGACCGCCCCCCCCATGCGCTCCGTTTCGGCCCTCCCGCCGGGACAGAGGTAGGTTCCGCCCCGATGGCAGCCACATCCATGACCCGGGGCGCCGCCGGCTCGGCCGGTTCCCCCAAGGCCAAGCGCAAGGCCCCCTTCCCCGTCGAGCTCTACCACTCGGCGGTGGGCAAGAAGTACGTGATGGCGATCACCGGCATCATGCTCATGGGGTTCGTGTTCGCCCACATGGTCGGCAACCTCAAGATGTACCTGGGGCCCGAGGAGTTCAACGAGTACGGCGAGTTCCTGCGCGAGCTGCTGGTCCCCCTCCTGCCCCACACCGTGGCCCTCTGGATCATGCGGATCGGGCTCATCGTGGCCTTCGCCCTCCACATCCACGCCGCCTACTCGCTCACCCGCACCAACCACGCCGCCCGCGAGGTCAAGTACCAGTCCAAGCGGGACTACCTGGCCGCCAACTACGCCAGCCGCACCATGCGCTGGAGCGGGGTGATCGTCGGCCTGTTCCTCATCTGGCACCTGTTCGACCTCAGCTGGACCGGCACCGGCGCCACGTTCGTCCGGGGCCTCCCCTACGAGAACGTGGTCGCCAGCCTGAGCCGCATCTGGGTGGCGGCCATCTACCTGGTGGCCAACATCGCCCTGGGCTTCCACCTGTTCCACGGCTCGTGGAGCCTCTTCCAGACGATGGGCTGGAACAACCCCCGGTTCAACCGGGCCCGTCGCGGCTTCGCGGCCGGGTTCGCCGGCCTCATCGTGGTCGGCAACGTCTCGTTCCCCCTGGCCATCACGGCCGGCATCGTCTCCACCTGATCGCCGGAGGTCAGCCCCGATGACGCTCAACCTCGACGCCAAGGTCCCCGAAGGTCCCATCGAGGACAAGTGGACCTCGTACAAGTTCGACCGGAAGCTGGTGAACCCGGCCAACCGGCGCAAGTACGAGATCATCGTGGTCGGCACCGGCCTGGCCGGCGGGGCCGCCGCCGCCACCCTCGGCGAGCAGGGCTACAACGTGAAGGCCTTCACCTTCCACGACTCCCCCCGCCGAGCCCACTCCATCGCCGCCCAGGGCGGGATCAACGCGGCCAAGAACTACAAGGGCGACGGCGACTCCATCTACCGCCTGTTCTACGACACCCAGAAGGGCGGCGACTTCCGCTCGCGGGAGGCCAACGTCTACCGCCTGGCGGAGGAGTCGGTGAACATCATCGACCAGGCCACCGCCCAGGGCGTGCCCTTCGCCCGGGAGTACGGCGGCCTGCTCGACAACCGCTCGTTCGGCGGCGCCCAGGTGAGCCGCACCTTCTACGCGCGGGGCCAGACCGGCCAGCAGCTCCTGCTGGGCGCCTACCAGCAGCTGGCCCGCCAGGTCGGCCTGGGCAACGTCACCCTCTACAACCGCACCGAGCTGGTCGACGTGGTCGTGGTCGACGGTCAGGCCGCCGGCATCGTCGTCCGCGACCTGCTCACCGGCGAGGTGACCAGCCACTCGGCCCACGCCGTGGTGCTGGCCACCGGCGGCTACTCCAACGCCTTCTACCTCTCCACCAACGCCATGGCCTGCAACGTCACCGCGGCCTGGCGGGCCCACCGCAAGGGCGCCGCGTTCGCCAACCCCTGCTACACGCAGATCCACCCCACCTGCATCCCCCAGAGCGACGAGTTCCAGTCGAAGCTGACGCTCATGTCCGAGTCGCTCCGCAACGACGGCCGCATCTGGGCCCCCAAGGACCCCGACGAGTCCCGCCCGGCCGACCAGGTCCCCGAGGAGGATCGGGACTACTACCTGGAGCGCC